>JAOAEC010000010.1 GCA_026416975.1 Patescibacteria group bacterium
CTACTATATGCCACCCTATTCAGTGGGGGAGATTGGTCGTTTAGCTTTTCCTTCTCGGCGAGAAGTTGGTCATGGGGCTTTGGCGGAAAAGGCAATAGAACCAGTTTTACCTTCGGAAAAAGAGTTTCCTTATACGATTCGGGTTGTTTCCGAGGTTTTATCTTCTAATGGTTCTACCTCAATGGCATCTACTTGCGGATCAACTTTAGCATTAATGGATGCGGGGGTTCCTATAAAAAGTCCGATTGCAGGAGTGGCGATGGGGTTGATTTATAAAAATGATAAAGATTATTTAATTTTAACTGATATTGCCGGGATTGAAGATTTTTGCGGCGATATGGATTTTAAAGTGGCTGGAAGTGAAAAAGGGATAACCGCGATTCAATTAGATGTAAAAAATAATGGTCTTACTGATAAGATGATCGAAGAAACATTGGCAAGAGCGAAAATTGCTCGGCTTTTCATCTTAGAAAAAATGACTCAGATAATTGATAAACCGCGAAAGGAGCTTTCTCGTTTTGCCCCAAAAGTAGTTGTTTTAACGCCACCATTAGATAAGATCGGCGAGATTATTGGACCAGGTGGTCGGAATATCAGAAATTTAATTGCCAAAACCGGAGTTGATATTGAAGTAACCGATGATGGTAAGGTTTCTATTAGCGGATTAGATAAAGAAAAAGTAGCGATAGCTGTTAATCAGATTGAGAATATTACTCGCGAAATTCAGATAGGCGAAGTTTTTATTGGCGAGGTAAAAAGAATTCTTCCTTTTGGCCCATTTGTTGAAATTTTTCCTGGGAAGGAAGGGTTGGTTCATGTTTCTAAAATGGGAATGGGTTTTGTTCGTGATCCTTCAAAAGTAATAAAAGTTGGTCAAAAAGTAAAAGTTAAAGTGATTGAAATTGATAAACAAGGAAGAATTAATCTCCAAATGATTCGTTAATTTGATTTCTTAAATAATTAGAGTTAGAATTTAAACTATGCCAAGAAAACGAAGATTAGTTAAAATTCCCTTTTTAAAGTTTAAAATTAACAAACAAACGGTTTTTAATATCTTTGGTTTTTTGATTTTAACCAGCGGTTTAGTTTTGCTTCTCTCTTTTTTTAAAGGTTTTTCCTCAGAAAATCAAGGTCGGATTCTTTATTATTTAAATCAAGGATTAAAAGAAAAATTTGGTTTTTTAAGCATTTTTATTCCTTTTATTTTAATTTTTATTGCCGGCCATTTTTTTAACAGTAAAAAATTAAAATTTATCAAGCCAAATATTAGTTTAGGAATAATTTTAGTTTTTATTTCGCTTTTAGGAGTTTTTCAAAGCGGTCTTTTTGGAAGAATAATTTTTGAAAACCTTTCTTTAGATTTTTCTTCAATTGGTGCGGTTTTAATTTTAACAATCATTTTTATCATTGGTTTAATTCTTTTTTTAGACACTTCAGTTGATGTTTTTTTTATTTTTTTATTTAATCTTTTTAAAAATACCTTTTTATTTATAAAAACTTATTTTTTTCGTGGATTAACAGAAAAATATAATGATAAAAAAGTTAAAGAAACAAAAAAAGAGGAGAAGGAGTTTAAGGAATTTATTGAAGATAAAAAGATTAGTGAAGAAAAACAAATAAAAACAACACCACCTTTAACACCAACGGTTTATTCTAAATCTGAGTTAATGATTAAACCAATAACAAGTGCTTCTAAATCTGTTTGGATATATCCACCAATTTCTTTATTAATTGATATTACTCAAAAAGAAGCGGATAGAGGTGATGTTAAAAAAAACGCTTTTATTATTGAAAAAACCTTGGAAAGTTTTGGTATTCGGGCACGAGTATCAGAAATAAATTATGGTCCGGCGGTAACGCAATATGCTTTGGAGATTACCATGGGAACAAAGCTTTCGCGAATAACTGCTTTAGCTAATGATTTAGCTTTAGCTATTGCTGCTCCAACCGGACAAGTGAGAATTGAAGCGCCGATTCCTGGTCGTTCTTTAGTAGGAATTGAGATTCCTAATCGTCGGCCAGAGATTGTTACTTTAAAAAAACTTTTATCATCGCCAATTTTTATTGATAATAACGATCCTCTTTTAGTACCATTAGGTTTAGATGTTTCTGGTCAATCGCAGGCAACAACTATTGCTAAAATGCCACATGCTTTAATTGCTGGTGCTACTGGTTCAGGAAAATCAGTTCTTTTAAATGCCTGGATTTCTACTTTTCTTTTTCGAACTAAACCAGAAGATTTGCGGTTAATTTTAGTTGATCCAAAAAGAGTGGAACTAACTCTTTATAATGGTATTCCCCATCTTTTAACTGAGGTAGTAACTGAACCGGATAAGATTATTTCAGCGTTGCGTTGGACAGTGGCAGAGATGGAGAATCGTTATAAGGAGTTTGCCAAAGTAGGAGTAAGAAATTTAGAAGGTTATAATTCTTTAGAAAATGTTGAGAAAAAACCTTATATTGTTTTTATTATTGATGAGTTGGCTGATCTAATGCTTTTTGCACCGGGCGATGCCGAAGACTTAATTACTCGGATTGCTCAGATGGCGCGAGCGACTGGTATTCATTTAGTTTTAGCTACTCAGCGACCATCGGTTGATGTGATTACCGGTTTAATGAAAGCAAATATTCCTTGTCGGGTAGCTTTTAATGTTTCTTCAATGGTTGATTCAAGAGTGATTATTGATATGCCAGGAGCGGAAAAACTTTTAGGAAAAGGAGATATGTTGTTCTTACCACCAGATCAAGCAAAACCAAAGAGAATTCAAGGACCTTTTATTACGGAAAAAGAGGTTAATCAATTGGTAAAGTTTATTAAAGCGCAAAATCCTGAGGTTCATTATACAGAAGAAGTAACACAGCTTTCTGGCATTAGTAAAGGTGGGACAACTTTAGTTAGTGGAACAAGTGAAGATAAAGATCCTCTTTTTGATGAGTCAGTAAAAATTATTTTACAACACGATAAAGCCTCTGCTTCCTTGCTTCAACGTCGGCTTTCAATTGGTTATGCTCGCGCGGCCAGAATTTTAGACCAATTAGAAGCAGCAGGTTATGTTGGCCCAGCTGAAGGATCAAAACCGAGAGAAGTAATAAAAAGACAGCAGGTGGTTGAAGAAGAGATATAAAACTTAGAACATGGAACTTGGAACGTAGAACCTATAAATAAAACTTAAAACTAAAAACTAAAATCTTAAATCCACTTGTTTAAAATTTCTAATTTTTAATTTTTATTTTGAGATTTGAATTTTGATTTTTGAATTTTTTATTTGTGTTTTTTATTTTTTTATTTTTAATTGTCATTATTCATTATTATTTGATACCATCTTTTTTTGATTGTTGCCAAAATAATATTTGATTATCAATGAGTACGAAGTGAGAATTATTTAAGGTATTTTTGGATATTTTGATTATGTTCCTCTAGGGTTTTGGCAAAATGAGTTTTGCCGGTTTTATCGGAAAGATAATAAAAATAATCGGTTTTCGGCGCGTCAATGACTGCCTTTATTGAAGATAGACCAGGATTGCAAATAGGACCAGGCGGCAAACCAATATTTTTATAAGTGTTATAAGGAGAGTCGATATTTAAATCTTCTTGGGTGAGATTTTTTTTCCACCAGGTTTTTTCTTGCGTTTGATAACCTAAAGCATATTGAACAGTGGCATCAATATCTAATTTCATCTCATTTTTTAGCCGATTAAAAATAACACTGGCAACTAACTTTCTATCATTTTCTGATTTTGCTTCCCTTTCAACTAACGAGGCAATAGTTAAAACTTCTTCTAAAGAAAGATTTTTTAAGCGAGCTTTTTCTTGGAGATCTTTATTAAATTTTTGATAAAAATTTTTTTCTAAAATATTAATAATAGTATCAACAGTGGCATTTTTTGGTATTAAATAAGTGTCAGGAAAAAGATAACCTTCTTTAGCTGATTTAATAAATTCGGTTTCCGGAAGATTAAAGTTTTGAGAAATAATTTGAGCAATTTCCTCCTTTCTTAAACCTTCAATAAAAGTAATCCAGATATCTAAAGTTCCATGAGTTAAGGTTTTAGCTAAGGTATATGCATCCATTGCCGGTGAAAGACGAAAGTCACCCGCCTGAATTTTTTTTTCTAGTCCTAATTTTTTAATAATAAAATAAAAAACCAGTCGGTTGCGAATAAGTTTTTCTTGCCAAAGGCGGTTAATTATTTCATTTAAATTTTCTCCTCGCTTAATGACAAAGATGGTTGTTTCTTTTGCTTGTTTGTTAATCGGCAAAGTTCCCTCTTGATAAAAAAGATAAAGACCAATAGCAAAAATTAACAAAAAGGCAGAAATAATAAAAATTTTTTTCATTTTATCTTTATTTTAACAAATTTATAACTTTATTCATAGGTGGTATAGATTTCCCAAATTTTTTTTCGATACTCTTTAATTTTAAGAAAAACTTTGGAAATAAGATATATTTGTTTAATATCAAAGACCCAACTTAAAAAAATATAGTTAAAAAAATAAATAACTCCGGTAATAATTAAAAGAAGAAAAACGTTAATAGTTCGTGTAGTGTCAAGAATCAAACCGTCTAAAAGTTTAGCAAGATAATAACCAAAAAGAGAAGAGAAAAAAGTAGCGGAGATGATTTTAACAATTTCTTTAAAAAATGAAGAAAAATCAAATCCTTGAGTTTTTTTATTGAGAATAAAAACTAAAATAAAAACGTTAACAGTAATTGAAAAAGAAAAAGTTAAGGCTAATGACCAAACAGGTAGTTTTAAAACCAGAACTGCTAATAAACTAGTTAAAAGATTAAGAATAATAGAAAAAATACTGGTATAAAAAGGCGTTTTGCTATCTAACATAGCATAAAAACAACGACTAAGAAAATAATATACGGTATGAAAAGGAATAGAGAGAGAAAAACAAGATAAAGCAAAGGCGGTTTGAATAGTAGCTTCCCAGTCAAATTTTTGTCCGCCGAAAAATAATCGGACTAACGGAGTTCGATTAAATATTAAAAAACCAGCAATAGGGAGACTAATAAAAAAAAGATTTAAAAGAGAGTCGGTGATAATTTTTTTAAACTCAATTTTTTTTTCTTGTTGATAGAGTTCGGAAAGATAAGGAAGAGAGGCTTGGCCAAAAGAGATACCAAAAACAGATACTGGTAAAAGCTGAAGATGTTGACTAAAATAAAAAACCGTATAAGCGCCACTGCCTAAAAAAGTGGTTAGAGTAAGGTCAATGGTTGCTTCAATTTGAGCTACAATAGTAGTTAAAGTTCGAGGGATAATCATTTTAAAAAATTCAACTAACCCTGCTGTTTTTTTTAAAAAAAACAAAAATTTAAAATTTGTTTGTCGAAGAGTTGGTATTTGAACAATAAAAAATAAAATAGCTCCGAAAATAACCCCGGTTATTGGTGCTAATAAATGAAGTGAACTATTAAAAATTAAGGTAAAAATAATAATTGAAAGATTATAAATAATTGCCGCTAAAGCAGAAGGAAGAAAGATTTTATTAGCTTGAGCAACAGCGGTTAAAAAGTTGCCAACAATAAAAAATGGCAACTGACCTAAAAGAAGCCAGCGAGAGTAATTAATAATTTTTTCTGTTTTTTCAATTGGATAACCAGGAGTGATTAAAATGATTATTTTTTTTAAAAAAAGAAGACTAAAAATAATAAAAATTGTTGTTAAAAGAAAAATGAGATTAATAACGGCCGAGATATTTTTATTTCACTCCTCTTTATTTTTTTGATATTTAATATAAATTGGAATAAAAGAGGTAGTAAGGGCACCGGTAATTAAAATCTCAAAAATTAAATCAGGAATGCGAAAAGAAGCAAAAAAAATGTCTAACTCTTCTTTAACAAAATAGGTTGATAATATCCGATAACGAAAAAAACCAAAAACTCGAGAAACAATAATCATTAAACTTAAAACCATGGCCGAAGAAAATATGCTTTTTTGTTGACTAAAAATAAGATCTTTAGTTTTGTTAATAATTTTATTCATAAAAAATATTATAACTGATTTTCCTCTTGACAGATGGTTTAAATTGGTATTTAATGGTATTATATGGTGTTTTTTGGTGAATATCAGGTAAATTTTAGTAGTGGCGGTAGGTTGGTTTTGCCAAAAAGAATTAGAGAGATGCTTAAGGGAGGAACTTTTGTGTTAACCAAAGGTTTTGGCAGTTATTTGTCCGGTTATGATAAAGAAGATTGGGAAAAAAGAGTTAGTGGTCTTCTTTCGCTATCAATTTTATCAGCCGATGATTTAGAAAAAAGACGATTTATTTTTTCCGCCCTTTCTTATTTAGAGATTGACGATCAAGGAAGGTTTATTATTCCTAAAAATCTTTTAGATTACGCCGGATTATTAAATAAAGCAACAATTATAGGAGTGGGAGACCATTTTGAGATATGGGAACCTGATAGTTGGAAAAAATATGTCAATTCACACGCCAGTACTTTTAAAAGAGACAGTTGATGCATTGGTAATTAAAAAAGGAGGAAAGTATATTGATGCTACTGTTGGTGAAGGTGGTCATTTAATGGTGATTTTAAAAAAAGGAGGAAAGGTTTTAGGAATTGATTGTGATGAAGAACAGATTGAAAATTTAAAATTAAGAATTAAAGCCACCAATAATCTTAAATTAGTTGTTGGTAATTTTAAAGACATTGACGAGATTGCCCGAAAAAATAATTTTTTTCCGGTAGACGGAATTCTTTTTGATTTAGGGTTATCAATGAGACAGATTAATTATTCAGGAAGAGGATTTTCTTATAAAAGGTTAGAGGAACCGTTGGATATGAGATTAACTGATAAGAGCAAGATAACAGCCGAAAAATTAATTAATAGTTTACCAAAAGAAAAACTCTATGAGATTTTGGCGAAATATTCTGAAGAACTCAATTCTTGGCGCCTTGTGGAAGCTATTATTAGGACCCGTCGTTTAAAAAAAATAAAGAGAGTAGCTGATTTGGTTTACATTATCAGAGACAATTTAAAAATTAATAATGAAAAAGTTTTAGCGAGAGTTTTTCAGAGTTTAAGAATTGCAGTTAATAACGAGTTTGAGAATCTTAAGGAAGGATTAGAAAAAAGTTTAAAAATCATTAAAAAAGGGGGAAGAATTGTGGTGATTAGTTTTCATTCTTTAGAAGATAGGATGGTTAAAAATTTTATTAAGGAAAATAGTTTAAAGACATTAGAAAAAAAACCGATCCAGAAAAAAGAAGGGAAAAAATTTGAAAGGTCAGCTAAGTTAAGGGTAATAGTTGTTTAAAAAAATAAAAAATGAAGACTCAAAAATTAATTAATTTATTGTTTATTATTTTAGTTTTTTGTCATCTTTTTGTTTTTATTTCGGAAATTCAGCTAGCAAGAACAATGACTAAATTAGAAGAAGAAACTAAAAATTTAAAAAGAGAAAACATTGATTTAATTGAACGTCTTTCTGAAGTTAACTCATTAACCTATGTTGCTTCTCAAGCAGCTTTAATTAAATTGACAAAAAAGATCACACCGTTTTATTTGGAAAATCTTAAATACGCTTTTAAACCTTAAATTAAAGATATGAATGGAAGATTAAGATTATTATTAATTTTTTTTTATACCCTTTTTTTTATAATTATTGGCAAGCTTTTTTATTTACAGATTATTAATCAAAATGTTTTTTGGCAAAACAACTATCTTCAGGTAAAAAAAATTCTTCCTGAAAGAGGAAAAATTTATGATCGTTTTGGTTTGCCATTAGTGATAAATAAAACTGCCTATTTGCTTTATTTAGAACCAAAAAAAATTATTGATGAGAAAGAGTTGGTGGAGAAGATAGATAAAGTATTGAATTTAGGGACAGCCACAATTGAGGCGAAGATTGATAAAAAAAAAGACTGGATATCTTTAAAAGACAATCTTGATAAAAATAAAAAACAAGAGATTGAAAGTTTAAAAATTAAAGGGGTTGGTTTTGAAGAGCATTTAGCAAGAGATTATCCGGAATCTTCTTTAGCGGCTCATCTTTTGGGTTTTGTGGGTAAAAATTATCAAGGAGAGGATGTTGGTTATTTTGGAATTGAGGGCTTTTATGACAAAGATTTAAGAGGTATTGCCGGCGTTTTAAAAACGGAACGAGATCCTCAAGGTCAACCAATTTTTATTGGTACTCAGGAAAAAATTAATGCTGAAGACGGAAGAGATTTATATTTAACTATTGATAAGTCAATCCAGACAATGGTTAAAAAAAAATTAACTGAGGGAATAGATAGATATAAAGCTAAACAAGGATGTGTAATTGTTACTGATCCTTCAACTTTGGAAATTTTAGCCTTAGTTTGTTTGCCAGATTTTGATCCAGAAAATTATTTTTTATCATCAGAAGAGTTATTTAAAAATCCAGCTATTTCTAATCTTTATGAACCAGGTTCAATCTTTAAACCTTTGATTATGGCAGCGGCGCTTGAAGAAAAAGCAGTTAAAGCAACTGATTTTTATAACGAAGATGGTCCAGTTAAAGTTGGTGAATATGCGATTAAAACCTGGAATAATAAATATGAGGGAAAAATTAGTATGACAAGGATTTTGGAAAAGTCTTCCAATGTGGGGATGGTTTATGTTGGAGAAAGATTGGGTCAAAAAAAGATTTATTCTTACTTAAAAAAATTTGGTTTTGGTGAGTTAACGGAAATTGATCTTCAGGGAGAGATTAGCGGATATTTAAAATCGTTGACAGAATGGTATCCAATTAATTATGCAACAGTTACCTTTGGTCAAGGTTTAGCAGTAACACCAATTCAGATGATAAGAGCTTTTTCTTCCATAATCAATGGGGGTTATTTACTTAAACCTTATGTGGTTAAAAAAATTGTTTCTTTTGATGGTCGAGAGGTTAAAATTGAAAAAAAAATTATTAGAAGAGTAATTAGTGAACAAACATCAACGATAATAAAAAAAATGCTTTATTCGACAGTTGAAAATGGAGAGATAAAATGGGCGAAGCCAAAAGGTTATCAAATTGGTGGCAAAACAGGAACAGCCCAGATACCGATTAAAGGTTATTATGATCCAACAAAAACAGTGGCTTCTTTTATTGGTTTTGCTCCGGTTGACAAGCCAAGGTTTATTGTTTTAGTTAGTTTATTTCAACTTGAAACCTCTCCTTGGGGATCAGAGACAGCGGCGCCTTTATTTTTTGAGATAGCAAAAGAGTTATTAATATACTATAATATAGCTCCAGAGCAATAAATTTAAAAATGAAACCGATAAAAAAAATAAAAAATTTTTTTCATTTAATTGAGGCTGTTTTAGCTAATTTTTTTTATGGATATCCGAGTAAAAAATTGAAGGTAATAGGAGTTACAGGTACTGATGGAAAAACAACTACCACTCATTTAATCTATCATATTTTAAAAACTGCCGGAAGAAAGGTTTCAATGATTTCCACTGTTTACGCAAAAATTGGCAATAAAGAATATGATACTGGTTTACACACAACCACCCCATCATCGTTCTTAATTCAAAAATTATTAAATCAGTCAGTAAAAAATAAGGATGAGTATTTCGTTTTAGAGGTTACTTCTCATGGTTTAGATCAAAACCGGGTTTGGGGAATAGATTTTGATATAGGAGTATTAACTAATATTACTCATGAGCATTTAGATTATCATGGTAATTATCAAGATTATTTAAAAACCAAATGTTTATTGTTAAAAAGATCAGATTATATTGTTTTAAATGAAGAAGATAATTCGTATAAACTGGTTTTGAGAGAAATCAAAAATCAAAAATCAAAAATCAAAAATTATAATTCAAAATTAAAAATTTTAAAAAATTTCAATCTTACAGATTTTAATCGGAGTAATTATGCAGCTGCTTTTCAGGTGGCAAAAATTTTAAATATTACTGATGAGATTATTAAAAAATCTTTTACTAGTTTTAAGTTACCTAAAGGAAGATTGGAGTTAGTTTATGATAATAATTTTAAAGTAATAATTGACTTTGCTCATACTCCTAATGCTTTTAAACAGGTTTTGCCTGAGATAAAAAAAAGATATTTAAAAAAAGATGGAAGACTAATTCATATTTTTGGAGCGGCTGGTTTGCGGGATAGTTTAAAACGGCCATTAATGGGTGAGATAAGCGGTTGTTATGCTGATAAAGTAATCTTAACCGAAGAAGATTACCGGACAGAAAATCCGTTTAAAATTTGTCAACAGATTACTCAAGGTTTAGAGAAAAAAGGCTTTAAATATTTAGATATTAATAATTTTTTTGAACAAAATAGTAAAAAAATTTATACGATAATTATTAATCGGTTTGAAGCAATAAAAAAAGCAATCATTAATGCAAAAGAAAATGATGTTATTCTATTAACAGGAAAAGGTCATGAAAAAAGCTTGAGTCGAGGTAAAAGTGAGTATTCGTGGGATGAGTTTTTAGCGGTTAAAGAAATTTTAGCTAAATATTTAAAAAAATGATTAAATTTTTACCAGAGGAAAATTATTTTTTTTCCTCATTGATTAATGATGAGAATTATTTTAGCGGTTTTAGCGCTAAAATTTTAGGCGATGGCAGGAAAATTGAAACTTTAATCAGGTTTTTTAGTCAAGAAAATATTAATTTTTTAAAAATTATTATTCCGGAGCAGATTCATTCAGCCAATGTTGCCCTTGTTCCTCAACAAAAAGATGATTATCAAATTGAAAAAATAGAAGAGGTTGATGGTTTAATAACTAATAAAGCAAGAGTTTTATTAATTGTTAGAACGGCTGACTGTTTACCAATAATTTATGTTGAAAAAGAAAAAGGTGTGGTAGCTATATCTCATAATGGTTGGCGAGGGACAATTAAGAAAATTTCCAAAAATATCGTTGAAAAAATGATTTCTTTAGGCGCTGATAAGAAGAAAATTAAAGTTGCCATTGGTCCGGGAATTGGTTCTTGTTGTTATAAAATTGATGAGGATCGTTACTTTCAGTTTAAAACCGAGTTTGATGGTTATTCGGAGAAGATATTTGTTTATCGCGGCAGTTGGTATTTAAATTTAGCATTATTAAACTATCTTTTGCTTTTAGATTGGGGAATTAAAAAAGAAAATATTGATTTTTTTCCCTTTTGTACCTTTTGTGATAAAAAAAGATTTTTTTCTTTTAGACGAGATAAAGGAAAAAAAGAGTATGGAGAGATGTTTAGTTTTATTATTAAATATTAACTTATGTTAAATAAAGCAAAAAATATCTTTTTTTTAGGTATAAAGGGGGTGGCGATGGCTAATTTGGCGCTAATAATTAAGAAAATGGGAAAAAAAGTAAGCGGTTTTGACGTTGAGGAGGAGTTTATAACCGATAAACTTTTAAAACAAAACCAGATTGATTATCAAACAGATTGTCAATTTTTGTCCTCAGATATTGATCTTTTTATTTACTCAGCCGCTCATGGAGGATTAAATCATCCTTTAGCAAAATTAGCAAAAACTAAGAAAATTCCGTTAGTTTCTCAAGCTCAGCTTATTGGTGAGTTAATGAAGGAGTTTCAAATAAAAATCGCTGTTTGCGGCTGTCATGGAAAAACAACCACCACCTCACTTCTTATCTATGCTTTAAAAAATCTTAATGAAAAACCATCTTATCTTGTTGGAGCACCTTTTTTTCAAGATAAAAAAAGTGTTTATTATGGAGGAGATTTTGAAGAAAAAAAATATTTTGCGGTTGAAGCGGATGAGTATGGAGTTAATCCGCCAATTGATAAAACGCCAAAGTTTTTCCATCTTCATCCTAATTGGATTATTGTCACTAATATTGATTATGATCATCCTGATGTTTATAAAGATTTAAAGGAAACAGTGATTACTTTTGAGAAATTTTTTAATGGTAAAAATTTAGTTTTAAATATTGATGATGAAAATCTTAAAAAAATTTATCTTAAAAAAAACAATCAACAAATTCTAACCTATGGTTTTTCAAATAAAGCTCAGTATCAAATTATTAACTGGCAGATTGATGAGAATAAAAGTTGGTTTAAAATCAAAAATTTAGGCGATTTTGAACTTTCTTTGTTTGGCAAACATAATATAAGTAATGCGACAGCCGTTATTGCCTTACTTCATCACTTAGGTTTTTCTGTTAATAAAATTAAAAAAGCGATTAAAAATTTTGTTGGCGCTAAAAGGAGATTTGAATTAATATATCAAGGCGATTTTTTATTATTTGATGATTACGCTCATCATCCACAAGAAATAGAAAAAATAATTTTAGCTGCCAGAGAACGATTTAAAAATAAAAGAATCATTGTTATTTTTCAACCTCACACCTTTTCCCGAACCTTAGCCTTAAAAAAAGAGTTTGCTCAAAGTCTTAGTTTGGCTGATAAAACAATTATTTTACCTATTTTTTCTTCAGCTAGAGAAAAATCAGAAAATTTTAAAATCACCTCAGCTGATATAGCGAAAATAAATTCTGATAAATTATTAAACGCTTCATCAGAGGGAGAATTATTAGATTATTTAGTAAAATTTTTAAAAACCGGCGACATTATTTTAACAATGGGTGCGGGTGATGTTTATCAATTATCTGATAAAATTATTTCAATAATTAAAAATGTTGACCAAAGATAAAATAAACAATCTTAATTTAAAAATAGAAAAAGATAAGGATATTTTTTCTTATTTAACAATGAGAGTTCATGCGAAGGCAGAGTATTTTTTTGTGGCAAAAACAAGAGAAGAATTGATTTGCGCAAAAAAATTTTCTTTAAGAAAAAAAATTCCTTTTTTGGTGATAGGTGGCGGCTCAAATGTCGTGCCGAAAAAGGAAAAAATCTCTGGTTTGATTGTTATTAACCGCTATTTAAAAATGGAAACATTAAAGGAAGATAAAGAGAGGATAGAACTTTTAGTCTCTTCCGGTTATCCGGTCTCTTTTTTGGTTTCTCAAACAATAGAAAAAGGATGGGAAGGTTTTGAGTATCATTTAGGATTGCCGGGAACAGTTGGCGGAGCTATATATATGAATTCAAAATGGACAAAGCCATTAAATTATTTTGGCGATAATCTTTTATACGCCTTTCTTCTTGACAAAGAGGGAAAGATTAAAAAGGTAAACCGAGATTATTTAAATTTTGATTATGATTACAGCATTCTTCAAGAAACAAATGAAATACTTTTAGAAGCGGTTTTTCGTTTAAGAAAAAACAAGCCGGAGATTTTAAAAAAACGAGCCGATGAGGTTTTAGATTATCGAAAAAAAACTCAACCCAAAGGAGTTGCCACCGTAGGTTGTTTTTTTAGAAATCCTGGTTTAATTTCCGCCGGTTATTTAATTGATAAAGCTGGATTAAAAGGTTTAACTATTGGCGGTTTTCAGGTTTCTGATCTTCATGCTAATTTTATCATCAATAAAAAAGAAGGAAAGTTAAGCGATTTAAAAAAATTAATCACCATCATTAAAGATCAGATTAAGAAAAAGTTTGGAATAAAATTAAAAGAAGAAGCCGTTTTTTTAAGTTAAAATTTATAATATGGAGAATAACTATATTATTCAAGGTGGAAGACCATTGAAAGGTGAGGTAAGATTATCGGGAGCGAAAAATGTTTCTTTAAAAGTAATTATTGCCGCCCTTCTTTTTTCTCATGAAGTAGTTATAAAAAATGTGCCGCGAATTAGAGACATTTTTGAACTGTTATCTTTGATTAAAAATTTGGGTGGTAAAGCCGAATTTATTGAAAAAAACACCGTAAAAATTAATGGTCAGACAATTAATAAGAACAAGATTGATTTTTTAGCTGCCTCAAAAATTCGGGTGTCGTTTATGTTTTTTGCTCCTTTGCTTTTTCGTTTTAAAGAATGTTATATTCCTAATCCTGGCGGTTGTCGAATTGGCGCGCGACCGATTGATAGGATTGTAGAAGGAATGAAAAAATTAGGAGTAATGGTTGATTATAATTCAGAAACAGGTTTTTATTGGGCAAGATTAGCAAAAAAAATTGGCGGTTATTATTCTTTTACTAAACCGTCTCATACTGGGACTGAGCTTTTAATTCTTTTTTCTTGTTTAGCTACAGAAAAGATAATACTTGATAACTGCGCTTTAGAGCCTGAGGTAGATGAATTAATTAATTTTTTAAATTTAGGCGGCGCTAAAATTAAAAGAGAGGGAAAAAAAATTTTCATTGATCCCATATCTAGATTAAAAACAGACAAGTTCTTTGTTATTGATTCAGATAGAAACGAAGCAATAACCTATGCTTCTTTAGCTTTAGCTTCAAAAGGTGAGGTGATTATTTATCCCATTTTTCCTTCTAAAATTGATTTTTTTCTTCAAAAAACAAAAGAAATTGGTGGAGGATTGGAGATAATTAATAATGAAAAAATTAGGTTTTTTTGGAAAAATGAGTTAAAATCTTCAAAGATTGAAACCTCTCCTCATCCTGGTTTTATGACTGATTGGCAACCTAACTGGGCGGTGATAATGACCCAAGCAAAAGGAGAATCAATAATTATTGAAAGAGTTTTTGAAAATAGATTTTCGTATGTCGAAGAGTTAAAAAAGTTGGGGGCAAAGATTGAGTTTTTTGATTTAAAAGTAAAAAATCCAGAAAAATACTTTTTTTTTAATGTTTTCGGAAATAAAAAATTAAATCAAGCAATAAGAATATTAGGACCAACAAAATTACATAGTGGTGTTTTACATATCGCTGATTTACGCGCCGGCGCCTCAGTAGTTTTAGCTGCTTTAATAGCTAATGGTGAATCGGTTATTAAAAACGTGTCTGTTTTGGAAAGAGGTTATGAAGATTTGGTTTTAAAGATAAAAAAACTTGGTGGAATTATTAAAAAAGTGTAAAATTAATAATATGATTAAAAGACACACGATCTCGTTTAAAAATGCTTTTAATGGTTTATTTTGGACTTTAAAAACTCAACCAAATTATCGAATTCATCTTTTTCTTTCTTGTTTTTCATTATTTTTAAGTTGGTATTTAAAGATTTCTTATTTTGAGTTTTTGATAATTATAATGTTAATAACTATTGGTTTAGTAATTGAGACAATAAACACGACTATTGAAGCAACAACCGACGCTATTGATAAAAAATGGCGTGAGGATTTGAAAATCGTTAAAGATGTAGCAGCCGCCTCAATGTTGATTTTTGCTATTGGTTCGTCAATTATTGCCGCTATAATTTTTATTCCTAAGTTTTTTTAATTCTTTTTATGGCAATTTATCTTTTCGTGGTGTTTGTTTCTTTTTTAGTTAATTCTTTTTTAATTATTCCTTTCATTAATTTTTTATATCGGATTAAAATGCAACGAAGATATCAAGAAACTAAAGATATTTTAAATAAACCAACGCCGATATTTGATAGGTTTCATCAAAATAAAGTGGGAACGCCGGTTGGTGGTGGGATATTAATAATTCTAACAACGACTTTTATTTTTTTTCTTTTTTTAATTTTGTTTGTTTTTTTTAGAAGAAAAATTATTAGTAATTACCCTTCTTTAATAGAAGAGATTAAAATTATTTTGTTTACTTTTTTTTCTTTTGGATTATTAGGTATTTATGATGATCTAAACAAGATTTTTTTCTGGAAAAAAAATCGTTTTTTTGGTTTAAGATTAAGGCATAAATTAATTCTAGAGATTATTCTTTCTTTAATAATTGGTTATTGGCTTTTTATTGATTTAAAGATTAATATTATTCATATTCCTTTTTTTGGAGTTTTTTCACTTTCGTTTTTTTACATAATTTTTGCCGCTTTTGTGATTACTGCCTTTACTAATGCTGTTAACATTACTGATGGTTTAGATGGTTTGGCGGCTGGCAATTTGATGATCGCTCTTTTTGGTTTTTGGTCAATTTCTTCCTCAATTTTAGATGTGCCTACTTCTTTATTTATTGGTAGTTGGTTAGGTGGTTTGCTGGCATTTTTATATTTTAACATTCATCCGGCAAGAATTTTTTTAGGCGATACTGGCGCTCTATCTTTTGGTGCCACTTTTGCTGTTATTGGTTTAGTTTTGGGTAAACCTTTTGCTTTATCAATTATTGGTGGCTTGTTTGTTTTGGAGACATTAAGTTCATTAATTCAAATTTTAGGAAAAAAAATTTTTAAAAAAAAGCTTTTGCCAGTGGCTCCTTTTCATCTTTGGTTACAACTTTATGGTTGGTCGGAGGCAAAGATTGTTATGCGATCATGGATTATTAGTATTTTATTAACGATTTTTGGATTAATGATTGCTTTTATGAAGTAATATGAGAAATAGACTGATAAAAAATAAAAAAAAAAGTTTTGTTTCCTTAATTTTTTCACCGATTATTTTTAGCTTAATCGGCCTTTTTTTTATATTTGAGGCTTCGGCAGTAAAATCTTTTCGCGAGTTTGGCGATGGTTTATATTATTTCAAACTTCAATTAATCTGGTTTGGTCTTGGATTGTTGATAATGTTTTTTTTAGCAAATTTTGATTATCGCAATCTTTATTATCTTTCCTTTTTTTTTATGATAGGAACAATTTTTTTGCTTTTTTTAGTACTAATTCCTAATATTGGTCATCAAGTCGGTGGTGCCAGGCGTTGGTTAGATTTAGGTTTTTTCAATATTCAACCAACAGAGTTAGCTAAGTTTTCCACCATTGTTTATTTAGCCTCTTGGTTTTCCAATAAAGAAAGAAAACGGTTTTTTTCCTTTTTAATTCTTTTAAGTTTATTGGTCTTTTTAATAATTCTTCAACCAGATATGGGAACGACAATAATTATTTTTTTATTAAGCGTCACCATTTATTTTTTGGCGGGTAATGAGCTTTACTATCTTTTATTGTTATTACCAATTTCTTTTTTAGGATTTTTTTTATTGATAAAGATTGCTCCTTATCGTTTTAATCGAATTTTGGCTTTTTTGAATCCTCAACTTGATCCTTATGGTATTTCTTATCATCTTAACCAGATATTGATTTCTTTAAGCAATGGTAGACTTTTAGGAACAGGTTTTGGTGGTTCGCGCCAAAAATATCTTTTTTTACCTGAAGCTCATACCGACTCTATTTTTGCCATTATCGCTGAAGAAATTGGTTTTATTGGCAGCAGTTTTCTTTTATTTTTTTTTCTTTACTTTTTTTTTCAAATATATCAGATATTTGAAAAAGCGCCTGATAGATTAGCCAAACTTTTATCAGGAGGAGTTTTTCTTTTTTTTAATCTTCAGGTACTAATTAATCTTGGCGGAGTGGTTAATTTGTTCCCATTAACTGGCGTTCCTTTACCTTTTATTTCTTATGGTGGATCAAATTTGTTAGTTTCTTTTGCCTTGATTGGTATATTAATTAATATTGCCAAAAAAGAAAGGTTAGCAATTAACTAATTTAACTATGAGAATTTTAATTACCGGTGGTCATTTGGGACCGGCAATAGCTTTCATTGATGAGATTTTAAACTCTTCTTTAAAAACAAAGATAGAGTTTATTTTTGTGGGAAGAAAGTATAATTTAGATGATGATAAAACTCTTTCTTTGGAATATCAAGAAATAAAAAAAAGAAAAATAAGATTTTATCATTTAACAACCGGTCGGTTAACTCGTTCATTAACAAAAAAAACTTTTTTTCAATTATTAAAAATTCCTCAAGGTTTTTTGGGAGTGGAGAATATTTTAAAAGAAACTAGTCCTGATCTAATCTTTTCTTTTGGTGGTTATTTGGGTTTGCCAATAGTGATACAAGGTTTTTTTAAAAAGATTCCTATTTATATTCATGAACAAACAATCGCTCCGGGATTGACTAATAAAATTGCCGGCGTTTTAGCAAACAAAATCTTTGTTTCTTTTCCGGAAACAAAAGACTGTTTTGATAAAAAAAAAGTGATTATTTCCGGCAATCTTATTCGTCCTCAAATATTTAAAATAATTAAAACACCCTTTTCTATAAAAAAGACTTTACCGGTTATCTATGTTACTGGCGGTTCTTTAGGTTCTCATAGTCTTAATCTTCATCTAGAAAGAGTTATTAATTTTCTTTTAGAAGATTTTATTGTTGTCCATCAGACAGGTGGAGTTAAAGAATATAATGATTTTGAAAGATTAAATAAATTAAGAAAAAACTTACCAAAAGCGAAACAAGAACGTTATTATATTAGAAAATTCTTTTTAAGTGATGAGATTGGTTATATTTATTCTTTAGCCGATTTAGTTATTGGCCGAGCTGGCGCCAATACCTTTTTTGAATTATTAGCTTTAGAAAAACCGGCGATATTTGTTCCTTTACCTTGGTCAGCCAATCAGGAACAGGAGAAGCAGGCGAAGATTTTTTTAGAAAACAAAGCAGGCGAGATTTTTAATCAAAAAGAAGAAAGTAAAAAATTGCTTTTTTTAATAAAAAAAATTTTTAGTCAGATTAATTTTTATCAAGAAAATGTTAAAAAGTTAAAAACCAAATATTGTTTTAATGGAACGAAAATCATTCTTAAGGAAATTTTTTCTTAAAAAATGGTTAGTTTTTATTTTAATTTTCACTTTTTCCTTAGGAGGATTTTTCTTTTTGAAAAAATTTTTTTTAATTAAACAATTAGAGATTGAATGTTTGGATAAAAACATTAGAAAACAAGTAGTTTTATTTTTTAAGGATAAAAACCTTCTTTTTTTTTCTCCGCAAAAAACAGAAAAAGAGATAATAAAAAGATATCCTTTAATAAAAAAGGTTTTTTTTCAAAAAAAATTACCTGATAAATTAATGTTAAAAATTGAGTTAGAAAAACCATTAGCGGTTTTAAAAACTAATGGTGGTTATTTATTTCTTAACGAGGAGGGAAAAATTATTATTAAAAAAAAAGGGTTTGACAACAACTATCCTTTGATTAATTTTTATCAACAAATAGATTATTCTTCATTTAATTTGGGAAAAAAGATTGATTTTAAAGATGTTTTAGCCAGCTTATTTTTTTTAAAAAAAATTAAAGATTTGGGATTGAAAATAAATCAAGTTGAGATTAAAGATTTAAATATGATAGTATTAAAATTAAGGGAAAAAGAGATAATCATTAGCGCTGAGAAGAAAAAAGAGGTTGAGGTTTATCAGCTTTTAACGATTTTGCGATATTTTAAGATAGAAGGAAAAGAGTTTAAGGTTTTGGATTTAAGATTTGACAAACCAATAATAAAGTTTTAAGTTATTATTAATATTATTAATAATATGAGTGAAAAAATAATCTGTGGTATTGATATTGGCAGTAATAAAGTTTGCACAATTGTTGGATTATTATCACAAGAAGAAGATGAGATAAGAATTATTGGTTATAATCAGTCTCAATCAAGAGGAGTGAAAAAGGGGTTGGTGGTTGATATTGATGAAGTTGCTAGTAGTGTTGAGGAAAGTTTGGAAAAAGCAGAGAGAATGGCTGGTCATAAGATTAATCGCTGTTTTGTTTCGGTTGGCGGACCTCATGTTGCTTCCCTAAACTCTCATGGAATTGTGGCCATTAGTAATCCTAACGGTGAGATTGGCGAAGATGATGTGGCAAGAGTGATTGAGGCGGCGAGAGCTGTTTCTCTTTCCCAAACGCGAGAGATTATTGAGGTAGTTGCCCGCGATTTTATTGTTGACGGTCAGGAAGGCATAAAAAACCCAGTGGGAATGAGTGGTGTTCGGTTAGAGGTTAATACTCATATCATTACCGCTTCAGCTACTAATTTAAGAAATATTAATCGTTGTTTGACCGATTTAGGAATTGAAAACGCTGGTTTTGTTTTTTCTGGTTTGGCATCAGCTGAGGCAGTTTTAACCGAAACAGAAAAAGAGTTAGGAGTGGTTTTGGTAGATATTGGTGGTGGCAAGACTGATATTTGTTTATATGTTGAAGGAGCTTTGTCTTATTCTTCGGCTATTCCTGTGGGAGCGAGAAATATTACTAATGATATTGCTGTTGGTTTGCGGGTTTCTTTGGATTCGGCGGAAAAGATAAAGCTTTATCTTAATGAGATAGAAAAGAAAGGAGTCAGTCAGTGGCGAAAAAAAACTAATGACGAGTTTGATATTAGTTCATTAAATCTTCCTGAAGGTTTAAAAGAAATTTCTTTAAAAACCTTAACCGAAGGAATAATGTGGCCGAGATTAGAAGAGATTTATAAATTAGTTTTTGAAGAAATTGAAAAATCTGGTTTTAGCGAAAGTATTCCTTCAGGTTTAGTGATCACTGGCGGTGGTGGTTTAACCTTTGGCATAATTGAGGCGGGAAAAAAGGTTTTAGGTTTACCAATAAGATTAGGGATGCCGGGAAAGGTGAGTGGGTTAGTGGATGAGATTATTGCCCCTCCTTATGCAACGGCAATTGGCTTGATTTTATATGGAAGAAAAAATATAATGACGAAAGAAGAAGGTTTTCGCAGTTTCAACCGGTTTTTTAGAGATTTTTCCTTGAATCATTCTTTTGAAAAATTAAAAAGTTTTTTTAAACAGTTTATTCCCTAAAAAATATGTTGATTAAACCACGAGCTGGTCAGTCAGCAAAGATAAAGGTTTTAGGAGTGGGTGGCGGGGGTAGTAATGCCATTTCGTCAATGATTAGTGAAGGAGGAATTAGCGGTGTTGATTTTGTAGCAATTAATACTGACGCTCAGGCATTGTTAAATAATAAAGCGACGATTAAGATTCAAATTGGAGAAAATCTAACCAAAGGATTAGGTTCTGGTGGAGATCCGGAAATTGGTCGGCAAGCAGCAGAAGAATCAAGAGAAAGAATAAAAGAAGAGTTGGCCGGGGTTGATATGGTTTTTATCACTTGCGGCGAGGGTGGCGGTACAGGAACTGGTGCTTCGCCAGTGATTGCCGAGGTTGCTAAAGAGGTAGGTGCTTTATCAGTGGCTGTGGTTACTAAACCTTTTGATTTTGAGGGTTCAAAAAGAAGATTAACGGCGGAAGAAGGAATTGAAAAATTAAAAGAAAAGGTTGACACCTTAATTATTGTTCCCAATCAGAGAGTTTTACAGATTATTGATAAAAAAACGCCAATTTTAGATGCTTTTAAAAAGATTGATTCAGTCCTTCATCAGGGTGTAAGAGGGATTGCTGAATTAATTACCGTACCGGGCTTGATCAATGTTGATTTTGCCGATGTTAAATCAATAATGAGTAATGCTGGTACTGCTCTTTTAGGAATGGGTGTTGGTAGTGGTGATAAACGAGCGATTACTGCTATTAAACAAGCGATTTCTTCACCATTATTAGATATTTCTATTGAAGGAGCTAAAGGTGTTTTGTTTAATATTGTTGGCGGTCCGGATATGACAATGGTTGAGATAGATGAGGCAGCTTCAATTATTGCTAAAACCGTTGATCCTAATGCTGATATTATTTTTGGAGCAGTGATTGATGAGAAAATGATGGATCAGATAAAGATTACTTTGATTGCCACTAAGTTTGATCGCCAAAGAATGAGAATATTTAAGTTTAAGGAGATGATAAAGGAAGAAGATAAAAAAACCGATTTAAAAGAATCTGATTTGGAAGTTAAATTGGAAGCTAATGAGGAAGAGTTATTAACCGAAGAATCAGAATTTGACATTCCTGCTTTTTTAAGAAAAAAATAATCATTTTCGGCTTATTATAGCTTGTTATAGCTTGCCTTATCTGACCTCGTAGGTCGCGTGGATCTATTGCAAAATTAAGGATAATAGGTATATAATTATTACTTATATGTTTAAACCAATTATTGACAAAATGGATTTTGTGGCAATGGAAAAAAAGTGGTTGAAACATTGGTATGAAAATGGAATTGTTAAAAAATATTTAAATAAAAATAAAAATTCAAAAAAATACTTTTCATTTTTAGACGGTCCAATCACTGCCAATAACCCTATGGGTGTTCATCATGCCTGGGGAAGAACTTATAAAGATTTATGGCCAAAATTTTATAATTTATTAGGTTATAAACAAAGATTTCAAAATGGCTTTGACTGCCAAGGGCTTTGGGTTGAGGTAGAGGTTGAAAAGGAGCTTGGAATTAAAACAAAAAAAGATATTGAAAATTTAGTCCCAGGTAATAAATTTGCTTCAATTGCTAAATTTGTCCAGCTTTGCAAAGACAGAGTCTATCGTTTTTCAAAAATTCAGACAGAGCAATCAAAAAGACTTGGATATTTTGCTGATTGGGAAAATTCTTATTTTACGATGAGCGATGAAAATAATTATATGTTTTGGACTTTTTTAAAAAAATGTTATGAAAACGGCTGGATATATAAAGGTCAAGAATCTGTTCCTTGGTGTCCTCGTTGTCAGACGGCAATTTCTGAGCATGAGATATTGACTGAGGATTATAAAGAGGTTGTTCACGAAGCTGTATATTTTAAATTAAAAGTTAAGAATCCAAAATTAAAAAATAATGAGTATTTTTTAGTTTGGACAACCACTCCTTGGACGATTCCCGCTAATGTTGCCTTAGCAGTGGAAAAAGATTTTGATTACTCTTTAGTAGAGATCAAAAACGGTGAACATTATTGGTTGGCAAAGGATTTAATAGAAAAGGTTTTAGCTGATGATCTTAAAAAAATAGTTAAGATAGTCAAAGGAGAAAAATTAGCTGGATTGTTTTATCAAGGACCTTTTGATCATCTTCCCGCAGTAAAAACAGTGGCAGAAAAATATCAAGATAAATTTCATCAAGTAATACTGACAGATAAGTTATTAATGCCGATTAATTTAGAAGAAGGAACAGGTATTGTTCATACGGCAGTTTCTGCTGGCACGGAAGATTTTCGTTTAGGAAAAAAATTAGGTTTGCCGATGATTCCGGTGATAGACGATGAAGCCAATTATCTTCCTGGTTTAGACGAGTTTTCTGGAAAGAATGCTAAAAAAAATCCTCGTTTAATTTTAGATTATTTAGAAAAAAATAATTATAGTTATAAAGTTCATCATTATAAACATCGTTATCCTGCTTGTTGGAGATGTAAGACTGAACTTGTTTGGAAAGTAGCTGAAGAATGGTATATTGCAATGGACAAAAAAAACTTAAAACCTAAAACTCAAAACTCAAAATTGAACAAGACTTTAAGAGAGAGAATGATTGAGGTGGCAAAAAAGATAAAATGGATGCCTGAATTTGGCCTTGATCGAGAGCTTGATTGGCTTAAAAACATGCATGATTGGCTTATCTCCAAAAAAAATCGTTTTTGGGGACTTTCTTTGCCAATTTATGAATGCAAAAAATGCGGTTATTTTGAAATAATTGGTTCAAAAGAAGAATTAAAAGAAAAAGCAGTTGAAGGATGGGAAAAATTTGAAGGTCATTCTCCTCATAAACCTTATATTGATGAAGTCAAAATAAAATGTCAAAAATGCGGTAGTTTAGTTTCGCGAATTGATGATGTTGGTAATCCTTGGCTTGATGCTGGTATTGTTGCTTATTCAACAATTACTGAAAATAATCAAGGAAAACCTCTTTATAAAATAAACAAAGAAGAATGGAAAAAATGGTTTCCAGCTGATTTTATTACTGAATCATTTCCTGGACAATTCAAAAACTGGTTTTATGCTTTGATTGCTATGTCAACGGTGATGGAAAATCAGCCTCCTTTTAAAAGAGTTTTAGGATATGGCACTCTTTTGGGAGAAGACGGTCGTCCAATGCATAAAAGCTGGGGTAATGCGATTGAGTTTAATGAAGGCGCTGATAAAATTGGCGTTGATGTGATGCGCTGGATGTTTGTTAGACAAAATCCATCAGATAATATGCTTTTTGGCTATAAAAAAGCTGATGAAGTCAGGCGTCAATTTTATTTGATACTTTGGAATATATATAAATTTTTTGTTGAATATATTAATTTAGATAAGATAGAAGTTGAAAAATTAAAAATAGAAGATGAATATGAAAAATTAAATATTTTGGATAAATGGATTTTAAGCAGATTTGTTTCAACTGTTTTTTTTGCTGAAGAGAGTCTTAAAAATTTTAATGCTAAAGATGCTGTTTTTGAGATTGAAAAATTTATCTCAGATTTATCTACTTGGTATATTAGAAGAAGTAGAGATAGAGTTTGGGTTAATAGTGAAAATAATGATGATAAAAAAGCTTTTTATTCCACCTTACACTATCTTTTAGTTAATTTGGCAATTATTCTTTCACCATTTTTACCTTTTATTAGTGAGGAAATTTTTACTAACTTAACTAATGAAGAATCGGTTCATTTAACTAGTTGGCCAAAATTAGATTTTAAATTAGATAAAGATGGTGAAGGTTTGATTAGCGATATGGATTTGATAAGAAAAATTGTTGAGATGGGTCATCGCAAAAGAAAGGAGTTAAAGATAAAGGTTCGTCAACCTTTAGCCTCACTAACAGTTTTATTACCTGATAATGAAAGATTTAAACTTAAAAAGTATGAAAACGATTATCAAAAAATTATTGCTAGTGAGTTAAATGTAAAAAAAGTTTTTTTCAAAATTAACAAAGACAAAGAAATTATTGATGGCGATTTTGACGCAAAATTAACTAAAAAGTTAATTTTGGAAGGAAAGATGAGAGAAACTATTCGTTTGATTCAAGAAGAAAGAAAAAAATTAGGAGCAAAACCAGAAGATTATATTAATCTTACTTTGCCGGTAGAGTTTGAAAATTACCAATCTTATTTTCAACAAAAAGTAAGAGCTAAAAATATATTTTTTAATTCTTCTTTAAAAGTAGATTTATGTTGATAATTGTCGGCTCAACCTTTTTTATTTATCTTTTTGGCTTATTTAGTCTTTTGGGGATTAATCAAACTTATTTTCAAAACCAACTGTTGTTTTTTTTAATTGCTATAGTCGTTTTTTTTATTTTTAAAAAGATTGGTCGGCAGTTTTTTTATCAAAACAGTTATTTTTTTTATTATTTTTTTATATTTTTATTAGTTATCACCTATTTTATTGGTTTTGAGGTAAAAGGATCAAAAAGATGGCTTGATTTTTATTTTTTTAATTTTCAACCATCAGAGATTTTTAAGATTTTTTTTATTATTTTTTTTAGCCGTCTTTTGATGGAAAAAGAAAATATTGATAAAAGATTGGTTTTTTTAAAAAGTTTATTTTATTTTCTTTTGCCTTTTTTAATTATTTTAAAACAACCAGATTTAGCCAATGCTCTATGTTATTTTTTTGTTTTTTTTGTTTTAGTATTATTTTCTCGGTTGCCAAAAAAATATTTGCTTTATTTTGTTTTTAGTTGTTTTTTATTAATTCCTTTTTTTTGGTTTTTTTTAAAACCTTATCAAAAAGCGAGAATTTTAAGTTTTTTTAATCCTCATTTAGATCTTCAAGGAGATTCTTATAATATGTGGCAGTCAATTATTGCCATTGGCTCAGGTAGATTTTTTGGCAAAGGTTTAGGATTAGGAACTCAATCGCGACTTTATTTTTTACCGGAAAACAATACTGATTTTGCTTTTGCTTCTTTAGTAGAGCAGTTTGGTTTTTTAGGCGGTTTTATGGCAATCTTTTTTTATTTTTTAATTTTTATTAGTCTAATTAAAAAAACAACAAAACTTTTTTATGAGAGAGAAAGTAAAAGCAAGGAAAACTTTCTTTTATCATTGGGAATTTTAGCTTATTTTTTATTTCAGGTAGGCGTTAATATCGGAATGAATTTGGGATTATTGCCCGTGGCAGGTGTGGCTCTTCCCCTTATCTCTTATGGTGGTTCTTCTTTGGTAAGTTTTTTTATTAGCTTGGCCCTTTTGCCTTATTAATTTGGAGTTGCGAAGTTTTATTTTTTAGATATAATTGATATTTATTATGGTAGTAAAAAAAATAACTAAAGAAAAAAAAACAGTTAAAGAAAAAAAAGAGGGAGAAAAAAAAGAAGAATTTTTAAGAGCAGTGATTAAAACTGGCGGTAAAGAGTATTTGGTAAAACAAGGAGATGAGATTATAGTTGACTATTTAGGTAAAGAACCAAAAACAAAGGTAGAGTTTGCCACTTTGGCTATTTTTGATGAAAAGGGAGAAAGATTAGATTTGGGGAAACCGGAGTTAGAAAAGAAGGTTAAGGGAGAGATTGTGGAAAACTTTAAAGGAAAAAAGATAAGAGTGGCTAAGTTTAAAGCCAAAGTTCGTTATCGTCGGGTTAAGGGTTTTCGACAAATATTGACAAAGGTGAGGATTGGGGAGATAAATTAATAAATTCAAAATTAATTTACTAGTTAGGAGTTAGGAGGAAATTTAAAAATTAAAAATTAGAAATTTTATAAAAATATGGCACATACTAAGGCACAAAGAGCGGTTAGGGGTAATCGCGACTCAGCCGGAAAAAGATTGGGGGTAAAGATTTTTGGCGGTCAAACAGCCAAGCCAGGCAACATCATTGTTCGTCAACGAGGAACAAAGTTTCATCCGGGACAAGGAGTGATTTTAGGTCGGGATTTCACTATAATGGCAGTTAAAGAAGGAAAAGTGGTTTTTTCAATAAAACAAGGAAAAAACTATGTTAATGTTGTTTAAACTCTTCCTTTTTTGTTAAACTTCTTTTATGGGGTTGATCGAAGAAACTGTTAAAAAAATTCAAGAAACAAACGACATTTTTATTAAAGGAAGATTGATTAAAAAATTAATTAAGGAAGAAGGTTTAAAGGTAAAAGAATTAACAAAAAAGTTAGGATTAACTTCAGCTTATATTTGTCATTTACAAAGAATGGTTGACCTGCCGGAGTTAATAATTGATGGTTTTTATTCAAAACAGATTACCTTGACCCATCTTTTTATTATTTCGCGACTTAAGGATAAAAAAAAATTAATTGAGGTTTATGAAAAGATTTTAACTGATAATTTGAATACAGCTCAAACAGAAGAGTTGGTGAGAGAGGCGTTATATCAAATAAAAGGTGGAGGAAAAAAAATTAGTTTAGAAGAAAAACAGAGTTATTGGAAAAAGATTCAAGAAAAAGAAAAAGAGCTAAATGTTAAGATAATTCAAACTCGGATTAAAGGAAAAATAGTTCTTGAAATTAGGGGTAATCCGGTTAGGACCACGCCGGTTTTAAAAAGAATTTTAAAAAAGCTTTCTGACGAAGAGAGGTAGGTAAAGGATTTTTTATTGGTCCGGTTCTTTGAGGCGGATAATAACGATAAAAAACCTGACCAATAACTGATTCAAAAGGAATTGGACCAAATTCGCGAGAGTCAGAGGAGCGAGGACGATTGTCACCCATAACAAAAAGATGGTTTTCCGGAACCGTATAACTCACTCCTTCTTGTAAAAATCCTCCTTCCCAAAG
>JAOAEC010000011.1 GCA_026416975.1 Patescibacteria group bacterium
AATGCAAACACACCAGGCAACATTGAGGTTTTAAAAATGCCTAACAATAAACAAGAATTGATTTTTAGGTTGATGACTGCAGAAAAACCTTTTGCCTTAATTAAGATTGGTGATATTTCTGAATGGCTTAAAGATAAATTAGAAGGATACGAGATAAACGAAAGCTTTGAAAATGAAAGTTATTTTAAAGCGATAAATAAAGACGATTCTTATATAAATATCTTGATGGGTTCTCGCACTTTTTATGAAGGTTGGGATTCTAATAGGCCAAATGTTATTTTATTTGTTAATATTGGAGTCGGAAGCGATGCTAAAAAATTTGTTTTACAGTCAGTTGGTCGAGGAGTAAGAATAGAGCCACAGAAGAATAAACGCAAGCGACTTCAAAATTTATTAAATGCTAAATTAATTAATGAACAATTATTTCAAAAAATAAAGAATTTAATTTTACCGATTGAAAGTTTATTTGTCTTTGGTACTAAGGCAGAAAACTTAAAAGAGATAATTGCCACACTAAAAGCAGAAAAACAAGATAAGAATTTGGGCGATGTTTTTGTTTTAAATCCTGAAGTAAGGAAACATCTTCTTTTAGTGCCGATTTATAAAACTACCGAAAGAATTTTAGCAGAGGAAAAAGATGTACAAAAATACTCAATTAATAGCAATGATTTTGATATTACCTCAAATTTTTATAAATTTTTAGGCGATAAAATTGCTTTGGTTAAATATGATTGTCAAGGAAAAGTTTTAGAAAAAACTAAAGAAAGTTTTAAAGAAGAAGAGCGATATTATGATTTTAGTGAAAAAAGCTCCCTTTTTGAACCGGAGCTAATTTTAGGTCGAATTTTTGATTATTTTTCTGTTAAAAACAAAGAGCTTGATAAATTTAAAAAATTAGAGAATGAGATTGTTCACTTTAAAAAAATTAGATTTATTGATGGAGAGAAATACGAGGAAATTAAAAGAAAGATTGAAGAAGTCAGATATTATCCCGAAAGAGAAAAAAAATTAAGAGAACAATATGGAAAAATTCCATTAAGCGAGTTTCAAAAACAGATGACATTGTTTCAACAATCAGAAAATTTTGAGATCAAAAATCAAAAAATCAAAATAAAGTATTTGGCCAATCATTATTATTTACCGGTGATTATTTCGGAGGCAGAAAAAATCGATTATCTTAATCATATTATCAATGTGGAAAGTGAAGTAAAGTTTATTGAACAGTTAGAGGAATATCTTTCTCAACCTAACAATGTTTTTTCAAAATTTGATTGGTGGATGTTTTCAAAACTTGACCAAACATTAGATGAAGTTTTTATTCCTTATTACAACAATAAGGAAAATAATATTATTAACTTCAAGCCAGATTTTATTTTTTGGGCACAAAAAGGTAAACGATATTTAATTTTGTTTATTGATCCAAAAGGAACTGAGCATACAGATGGTTACAGAAAAATTGATGGGTATTCAAGGATATTTGAAACCAAAGAAAAAAAACAAAATAAAGATTTTCTCTTTAATGATCTTATTATAAATGTTAAATTATTGCTTAAACCAAAAAAAGGAATGGCTGATGTTTTAGAAAATTATAAGAAATACTGGTTTGATAATTTTGATGATTTAGCTGAGAAAATTACACATTGACACCATTAACACCTCGGAGGTGGAATATATTTGACACCTTGGGATAAAGTATTAACAACAAGATTCCCGCATTCGCGGGAATGACAGGAAGAGAAGGCGAGAATGACAGAGTAAAAATAACTCAAAACTCAAAGGTCAAAACGATAACTTAAAACTAAAATTGTCTAAACTTTCAAAACCCGCTAAACTTTCTAAACTCGCTAAACTAATTTAATAAAAAAATAAAAAAGATCCTGAAACAAGTTCAGGATGACAAAGAAATTAAAAGTTAAAAGTCAAAAATTAAAAACTTTAGTTTTATTTAAAATTTTTTAAGTTTCTTTGAGATTTGATATTTGCTATTTAAGATTTTTTTATTAATTTATTAATTATTGAATAAAAATTAATTTATTAGTTTATTAAAAATTAGTTTAGCGGGTTAGATCAACCGAAGCGGTTGACAAAGTATAAAAGTTTATTCTGTGATTGTTGGCGTTGGTGATGGAAGATTGGTTGGGGTAGGCGAGACCATCACCTTTGGCATAACATAATCCCATGGTTTATTAATCCCAAACTTAACAGAAGACTCGCCAACCTTGTCTTTTTCATTAACAGCGCGAATTTTAATCTCATAAACGCCATCGGCAAGATTAATCTCTTCATCAATCTCTTTTTTATCCTCGTTATAATTTCTTATCTCCTCATCATTAAGATAGATTTTGATATTTTTTAAGGGATAAAGAGTAGCAATTTTTGCTTTAAGCGAAACGTTGCTGTTAGTTAAGGTTTGTTTATCAGAAGGAGATTTTATTGAAACAATCACTAAGTCGCTGTTGGTATCAGAAACTTCTGTTGGTGGATGATATTTTTCCTCTTTTTGTTCTTTTGCCCAAGCATCAATCGCCTCTTGCCAACGATTTTTCCCATCAAGAGATAAAGGATCATTTTCGGTAATAACAATAAACTCTTTTTCCTCATAGTTGCCAGTCTTTATCTCTAACTCATTGGCTAATTTACCATTAGATTTGGAAATCTTCAGTTTTTTGTAAAAAGGAGAAATATCTTTTGGCTCTGTCCCATCAATAAAATATTCGGAACGAGTGGGATAACCATCTTTTGGTAAACCACCTAAATAAGCATCAATAATCATTGCTTTAACTTTGGCCGGTTTATCCATTATTCCATCCGGATACTTTTTTAATAACTCTGTCATGAGTCGATAAAAAATCGGTGAAGCGCCGGTGGCACCAGAAGCAATTTTTGGATCCATCTTTGAGTTATCATTATTACCCACCCAAACCCCAACAACAACTGATTTAGTATAACCAACCGCCCAATTATCTCGTTTATCATCAGAAGTACCAGTTTTAACGGCCACGGTTTTTCCGGGAATGTTTAAATAAGAGTGGGAACCAAAAACCTCAAGACGACTGTTATTGTCTGACAAAATATGAGAGATTAAAAAAGAAGCTTCGGCTGATAAAACTTGTTTTTCCTTTGTTTTAACTTTTTTAAATAAAGTTTTTCCTTTATAATCGGTGACGGTGTTAATACTTGAGATTTCTTTTTTAATACCACCGTTGGCAAAAACTGAGAATGCCGAGGTTAACTCCAAAAGAGTGGTTTCACCGCCACCTAAAGTAATTGATAAACCAAAACGGTTTAAATTATTATCAGTGGGAACAAACTGACTAATACCCATCTCATATGCTTTTTGTAAAAAATCTTTAATACCAATCATCGCCAACATTTTAACTGCAGGAATGTTTTCTGAATTACCTAAAGCAAACCTTATCTGCATTGGTCCCCGAAATTTACCATCATAGTTAACTGGAATATAAGCTGGTTCATTGGTTTTACCAGAGGTAAACTCAGTTTTTACATCCATTAAGACCGTTGCCGGCGTATAACCTTTTTCAAAAGCAACCGCATAGGTGATTGGTTTTAGAGTAGAACCAGGTTGACGCAAACCCAAAGCGGCATTAAACTTGCCAAACTTTTCATCGTTAAAATCATAAGAACCAACCATTGATAAAATTTCACCGGTTTTAGCGTCTAAAATAATCACTGCCGCATTGGTAACATTTAAATTTTTTATTTTATTAATCTCTTCTTTAACAATCTTCTCGGCTATTTTTTGAGTTTCTAGAGAAAGAGTTGTTTTTATCTTAACTCCTTGATCTAAAATCTTTGAAGAGTATTCTTTTTCCAACCAATCTCGAACATAAAAAACAAAATGAGGGGCGTTAATAGCCAGTTTAGGAGTAGTAAATTTTAACTTTTCCATTTTTATTAATGCCTCTTGATATTGTTTTTTGTCAATATATTTATCCTCATACATCCGTCGCAAAACTGCCTTAGTCCGGTCTTTCCAAGCATCTTTTTTACCAATAAACGGCGAATAATATGAAGGACTTTGGGGTAAACCGGCCAAAAAAGCAGCCTCAACTAATGTTAAGTCTTTGGGTGATTTATCAAAATAACCATTGGCAGCCGCACCCACTCCCCAGAAAGTACCGCCAAATGGTGCCTCATTAATATACATTTCTAAAATTTGATCTTTGCTATATCTTCTTTCTACCTCAAAGGCTAAAAGCATTTCTTTAATTTTTCGAGAAGCAGTTCGTTGGGGAGTTAACAAAACATTTTTTATTAACTGCTGGGTAATGGTTGATCCACCCTCGATCTTTCTTTTGAAAATAATATTAAAAAAAGCCCGTAAAATACCGGTTTGAGAAATACCCCGATGATGATAAAACTTTTTATCTTCAATGGCCACCACCGCATTTTTAAAATCAGAAGAGACATCAGAAAGTTTTACTGGTACGCGATTTTTATCTTTATAAAGCTCAAATAAAATTTTTTCTTCGCGATCATAAAAAATGGTTGATGAGGTGGTGGCTTGAGAAAGTTTTCCCGGCGAAGGTAGGTCTTTGGCATACCAAGCAAAAACAATTAAAGAAACAATAAAAGCAAAAAGAAAAAAACCGGTTAAAAGAAAAAATAATTTTAAAAGGAGTTTTTGGCGCTGATAAAGTTTTTTTACTCTTTCCCGACGAGTTGAATGAATCATAAATTAAAGTATAATATAAATTTATGAAAATAAAAAAACTTTTAAAGATAAAAAAAGAAAAGCTTTGGAAAATTATCATTATTATTTCCTCATTAATTTTGATTTTATCGTCATTAACGCCATTTTTATTTTTAAAATAATCTAAAATGGATTTAGAAATTCCTATTAATTCTTTACCCAATACGAGTTTAATAACTATCCGGCGTTTTAATCAGTTAGGAATTAAAACCTATTTTGATCTTTTAAATTATTTTCCCTTTCGTTATGAAGACTACTCACTTGTTTCACCCATTAACAAAGTCCAACCAGGTGAAGTAGTAACTTTACAAGGACAGATTTTAGATATGAAAAACGAATATACAAAAACTGGTTTAAAAATTCAAAAACTTCTTTTATATGATGGAACCGCTAAAATTGAGGCCATCTGGTACAATCAACCTTATCTCCTTAAACTTTTTAAATTAGGGAATAAGCTCTCGTTGGCCGGCGAGATAAAAAACTGGGGCAAAAAAATTTTTATTGAACCTAAAGAATACGAAATTGTTAAAAATAATTTTTTAATTCACACTGGCAGAATTATCCCCATTTATCCGGAAAAAAAAGGTTTATCATCTAAGGTTATCAGAGAAAAAATTTTTTATCTTTTAAACTCTGACTATCTTGTCAATGAATTTTTACCGGAAGAGATTTTAAAATATAACTCTTTAGTTAAAGAAGACTATTCCTACAAAAATATTCATTTTCCAGAAAATTTTTTAGCGGCCAAAAAAGCCCGAGAACGGTTGGCATTTGATGAGTTGTTTGTCATTCAACTATCAGCTAATTTGGTGAAACAACAATGGCAAAAAGAAAAGGTTGGATTTAAATTTATGATTAAAGAACATCAAGAAAAAGTTAATCAGTTTATTAAAAACCTTCCTTTTATTTTAACCAATGCTCAAAAAAAAGCGGTGGCTGAGATTTTAAATGATCTTTCTCAGTCAAAACCAATGAATCGGTTTTTACAAGGCGATGTTGGCAGCGGTAAAACCGTGGTGGCGGCAATTGCCTGTTATGTAGCTTATCTTAATGGTTTTCAGTCTTTATTAATGGCGCCAACAGAGATTTTAGCTTTTCAGCATTATCAAACTTTAACCTCTCTTTTTAAAAACTATTCGGTAAAAATTGGTTTGCAAACCAGTTCAAAAAAAATTTCTAAAAAACAAGGGCTTATTTCTGATTTTAACATTATCGTTGGCACTCATGCTTTAATTCAAAAAAAACTTCAATTCTCTCGTGTTGGTTTGGTGATAATCGACGAACAACATCGATTTGGGGTCGTCCAAAGAGCAGCTTTAAAAGAAAAAGGGATTAATCCTCATCTTTTAACAATGACTGCCACGCCTATTCCTCGAACTGTGGCTTTAACTTTATATAATGAATTGGATTTAACTTATATTGATGAAATGCCTAAAGGCCGTCTGCCAATAAAAACCTTTGTTATTCCTCAAGAAAAAAGAATGAGTGCTTATCAATGGATAAAAGAAAAAATTAAAAATGAAAATATCCAGGTTTTTATTGTCTGTCCATTAATTGAAGAATCAACCGTGGAAACAATGAAATCGGTCAAAGCAGCTAAAAAAGAGTATCAGTTTTTAAAGGAAAAAATTTTTCCTGAATTTAAAGTTGGTCTTTTGCACGGAAAATTAAAGGCTAAAGAAAAAGAAAAAATAATGAATGATTTTCGGCAAAAAAAGTATCATCTTTTGGTAACCACGCCGGTCGTTGAGGTAGGAGTAGACATTCCCAACGCTAATATTATTATCATTGAAGCAGCGGAAAGATTTGGCTTGGCTCAACTTCATCAACTGCGCGGTCGGGTTGGTCGTAGTGATAAACAAGCTTATTGTTTTTTATTTTCTGAAATTAAAAATAATCAGGCCCAAGAAAGATTAAATTTTTTTGCTAAAAATAATCTAGGCATTAAATTGGCTGAATATGATTTAAAAATTCGTGGTCCAGGCGATGTTTATGGCCTTAAACAACATGGTTATCTTAATCTGAAAATCGCCTCGCTTACTGATTATCAATTAATTAATCAAACAAAAAGAGCTGTTTTATATTTTTTAAGTCATTATTCTGTTGATAATTTTACTGGTCTTTATAAACGTTTAAAAGAATATCAAATAAAACAGATTACGAGAGATTGATTTAAAAAAAAATGTTGTTATAATAGTTATAATAGTTATAAAAATTATAAAAAATAAACTAATATGGCACCTCTTCCCAAACGACGTCATTCAACCCAAAGAAAGGGTAAAAGAATGAAAACCCGAATTGTTAATTTACCTAAATTAATTAAGTGTCCCCATTGCGGTAAGATGAAAATGCCCCATCGAATTTGTCAGTATTGTCAAAAATAATTCAAAAATATGGACAAGCGTCATCAAAAAAGAATTAAGATTATCCAAAATCTTTATGCCTTAACTTTTAAAAATCTGAAAGATAATCTTCCTGATAAAAATTTAACAATTATTAAGGATATTTGCCAATATCAAAACGATATTGACCAAATGATTAAAAAATATGCGGCAAAATTTTCTTTAGATAAGATCGCCAAGATTGATCTGGCTATTCTTCGTTGGGGAACTTATGAGTTAAAAATTAGAAAAAAACTCCCACCTAAGGTGATTATTGACGAAGCAATAGAACTAGCTAAAGAATTAGCTAACGAAAAATCATATGCTTTTGTCAATGCGGTTTTGGGAAAAATAATGAATGATAAAAATGAATAACAATTTTTTAATTTTAGAAAAACAATTAGGATTAACTTTTAAAAATAAAGATCTTTTAAAAAATGTTTTTATTCATCGCTCTTATCTTAATGAACATAAAGACTTTTCTTTACCTTCAAATGAAAAATTAGAGTTTTTAGGCGACAGTGTCCTTTCTTTAATTAGTTCTCTATATCTTTATCAAAAATATCCTCATCTTAAAGAAGGGGATTATACCGAGATAAAAGCGGCTATTGTCTGCACTGAAAGTTTAGCTAAAGCGGCTAAGAAATTAGAGTTGGGCAAATATCTTTTTTTATCAAAAGGTGAAGAAAAAGAAGGTGGTCGAGAAAACTATAATATATTAGCTGATTGTTTTGAAGCCTTAATCGCCGCTATTTTTTTAGAGTTTGGTTTTGAAACAACTAATCAATTTGTATTAAAAAACCTTTTTAAAAAATTAGAATATGTAGTCAAAAATCGTTTATATTTACCGGCTAAAAGTCGATTACAAGAATATACTCAAGGAAAATATAAAATTATTCCTGAATATCAAGTAATAGGAGAAATAGGTCCAGAACATAAAAAAATATTTAAAGTCGCTGTTTTAATTAATAAAAAAAAAGTGGCTTTTGGTATTGGTAAATCAAAAAAAGAAGCAGAAGAACAAGCGGCAAAAATTGCTCTGGAAAAAATTAATAATGTTAAGTAAAATATTATTTATATTATTTATATTATTTATTATTATTTATCTAAAATTAAAATGGCGGTTTCTATTAGATTAACCAAAAGAGGGAAAAAAGATTATCCTACCTATCGGATAGTTGTTGTTGATAAAAGAAAAAAACGAGATAGTGATTATATAGAAAAAATCGGTTTTTATAATCCTCATACTGAACCAGGTACTTTACAGGTTAATAAAGAAAGATTTGATTTTTGGTTAAAAAAAGGGGCGATTGTCTCTGAAGGAGTAAGAAAATTATTAAAAAAAATTAAAAAATCTAATTAAAAAATTAAAAAGGATTGGTTTTTGTAGGATATTCTATCTCTTCTAAATCTGAATTTGAAGATTTTAACTCAATCTCAGTTTTTTCTTGAATTTTTTTTAATGTCTCTAATTCCTCTTTAGTTAATTTTTCTAAAATCATCGGTGTTGATTTTTTTTTCAATAAATTAGAATAAAAATTTAAGGAAATTTGAATCTGAGAAAATCCTTCAGTAGTATAATTAATATTATCTATTGTTATTAATCGACCACCACCAAAAGAATAATTTTGAAGAAATCTAAAAAAAGATTCCCTGTCGCCTAAACCAGTAATGGTTAAAGACAATTTTTCTGAATGAGAACGATTGATATTGATAGAATAAGAAATGATTATAAAATTTGTCTTTTGCGAAATTTTTTCCAAAGCATAAATAATAGAAAAATAGTCTTCTTCTAAGGGAACGAGTTGATTTAATATTTTATTCATTTGGCTAATATTTATTCCTTCTTTTTCTATTTGTTTTTTATAATTAATTAACTCCGCCTTTTTTTTTAATCCTTGAATCTCCTCTTTTAAACTGCTAATTTCTCTTTTTGTTTGCCCATAATTATTAAAAAAAAAGTAAATAATAAATATAAAGATTAACCAAATAAATATAAATGAGAAAAGAAGAATAAAGTGTTTTTTAAAAATTCTAGTTAAATAATAATCAATCTTTAATCTCATTAAGTTTACCTTTTAAAGTTAACTGATAATCATTTTTTTTCTCAATCTGTGTTAAGTTAAAATTAGAAAGAGTCAGTTGGGAAAAATTTTTTAAAAAATTATCTGATTCAGCAAATTTTATAAAAGAAAAAAAGGAATCTAGATTATCGAAACTTAATATTAGATTGACTTGCCTATTTTTGTCAATAGTCATCGTTTTTAAAACTGGTTCAGGACTGGCAGATTTTAAACTAGAAGTAATAAGATTATAGTAGGGGATAAAATTAACGTCATCTTTTAAAATCTTCTTTAAATTATCTTCTTTTTCTTTTAAGTATGAATATTCTACTTCTGCTTCTTTATTTTTTAATAAAAACATTAAAATATTTTCTTTTTCTTTAGTTAAATCACTTTTTTCTTTTTTAAGATTAATTAGTATAAAAAAAAATAAAAAAATCATTATTAGAAAGAAAAAACTTATTATTAAATTAAAGCTGTAAAGACGAGAAAATAAAATCTCTAAATTTTGATATTTTTTTTGCTTGCTAAATAAATTTATCCTTTTTTTCATTTTATTTTAATAAAGCAGTGGAAATTAAATTAACATAAAAAGCTAAATTATTGTCTAAATTTTTCGGCAATGATGACTGATTAACAAAATTATCTAAATTTAGAATACTAGTTTTTATTCCTAAATATTTTTCTAGCTCTTTTTCTAATAAGGGAATTTGGCAGACAAAATTAAAAAAAACTATTTCATCAATAATCATGTCTTTTTGTCTTTCTTTTAAAGAAAAAATAAACTTTTCTAATTCTTTGGTAAAAACAACTATCGTTGGTTTAAGAATCTCTAATAAATTAACTGAACTTTGTTGGTTAAAACCAATCGTTTTTAAGGTCTCTTTGGCTTTTTGACGATCAAAATTAAGATTAATTTCAATCTCTTTTAAAAAAAGATTAAATCCGCCTTCAAAACTATGAACTTCGGTTATTAAGGAGTTTTGTTGATTATAAAAATAAAAAGTACTACTTTCATTGCCAATATTAACAAAAATTTTGTTTTTATTATAAAAATTTTGGAAAAAAATATTGGCAAAACGAGAAAAACTACTAATCTCATTCTCTAAATTATTAGGAATACAACCGATTAACTGAACTAATTTTTCAATTTTATCAACAAGCTTTTGTGATGAGGCAACAATTAAAACCAAATTTTTATTTTCTTTTTTATCTTCATAAATAATATCTAAATCAATGGTCGTTTCTTCTAAAGGAAGGGGAATAAATTGATCGGCTTGATATTTAATCGCTGATAAAAGCTCTTTTTCTTTTAATATTGGCATCTCAACAATCCTGGAATAACTATAATAATCAGGAATAATTACATTAAGGTTGTTTTTTTTAATTTTTAGATTATTAATTGCTTTTTCAATGATTTTTGCTTCTTCAATAATTGTTTGTTCATTGTCATTGGAAAAAATGGGTAGGGTATTATCTTGAAAAAAAAGCGAGTTAATTTTAATTTTATTATTAGCCATTTCCACATCGGCTAAACGAAAAAAATCATTACCTAATTCTAAAGAAAAAAAATCATTAGCCATATATTTAATATACCAATAAATAAAGATTAATTTCAATAACTGCGTAACTTAACCTTTGTTTGATAAGTCATAAAAGCAATATCCTCTGGTCGCGAAGACCCATTATTTTTATATTGTAAAGTAAAAGATATATTAACCACCGGTGGAATAAACTGACCGTATCCTTGACAGGATAAAGAAAAGTAGGTTACTTTAACTTTATCATTGGTGAGATCGCCACCAACACCACTAACCGATGATTCAGAAGCAATTTTATCATCTTGTAAGATAAATCTTGACCAGGTGCCTAAGGTGCGTTTGTCTTGAAAATAAATATCACCATTATAAGAAGAGTTAGTAGTATTACAAACAATATTTTCATCAGGATTATCAGCGTTTGGAATATTATTATGCAAGCTTCTGACATTATTTTTAATATGAGTTGTTAAGGTGGCTAAAACAAAGTCGCCCTGTCTTTTTACCTCAGAAAGCCGGATTATCTTTGTTTGTTGTTGTAAAATAACAAAAATAATTGAAAAAACTACTGGTAAAACTAAACCAACTAATCCAATAACCACCATCATCTCAATAAGAGTAAACCCTTTTTTTAATTGAAAATTTTTCACTCCCATATGCTAAAGACGGTATTAATTGGTACCTGATAAGTATTCCCCAAATCTTGCCATTCAACAATAATTGATATATTAACCTGATAAACATAACCGCCGCTACTTATATTGGTGAAGCTGGCAGTTCTTTTAAAGATAGAACACAATGAATAATTACAGCTACCATCGAAATCCCAATTTAAGTTATTAAAACAAAAGTCAGCCGAGGCGGTTCTTGAGATAAAAGTATTCCAATCAATCTCTTTTTCTCCTCTTAACCATTCTAATAACTCTTCTCCGTAATGGGTGGCTAAAATTTTATGCTCATTAACTTTTATATTGCGTAAAGAAACAACTGTTAGGGAAATAGCAGTAATAAAAACCATTGTTAAGATGGTAACAAAAACTAAAACCTCAATTAAGGTAAAAGATTTTTTATTCATTAAAAAGACTAACAGGCAACTTTATCTCCTTTGGTAATTACCCCTAATGAGGAAATATCTATATTAATACATCGGTTTAATAATGTATTTTTTATCTGAATTATTTCTGACTGAAATTTATTTAAAGGATAAAAACGAACTGAGTATGAAGCAACTGCTTGAATATTAGAAGAAAAATTATAATTAGCAATATTAATATAACTAGAACAGTCAGAATTACAACAAAGACTTAAAATATATTGACTGCTAGAAATAGAAACACGATAACCGGAATAGTTTAAACAACTATAGTTACCATAATCACTACTATTAGCTTTTTTTTTCGCTAATTCCAAAGCATCAATTAGTTTATCCGCATTTGTTTCCAATTTTTTCTCCTCATTAAAATTATGATAATAAGCCAAACTTAAACCACTCAAGGTTATGATTATGGTGACAACAATTAATGTTTCAATTAAAGTAAAATATTTTCTAAAAACCAATTTATTTTTGACCATAAGGACCAAGACAGTAATTACAAGGCTGATTTCCAGCATTTACCTCACAATCATTATTTGGACTTGTACAATCAGTTCCTCCACTTTCAAGTTTAGCGCCTAAATTATAATCATAACAATAATTAGGAGAAACATTATTACAACCAGAAGGAATAGCGTCATAATCATATTTATAAAGAGACGGTCGTGGATCCTGCGGTATTGACTCTATATATTTTGGACTTCCTGTTAAAATAGAAAGATTACTAACAGAATTACCACTAGGATAATAACCATTATTACTCCGATACATCTCTAATGCAGCCTTTATCTGTTCTAAATCAGCTTTTCTTTTAGCATCGCGAGACTGTTTAAGAAACTGAGAATAACTAACAATTCCACCGCTAGCTAAAAGAACAATAATTGTTGCCACCACTAAAATCTCAATTAGAGTAAAACTCTTTTCTAGTAAATTTTTTTTATAATTTCTTTTTATTATCATTGTTGATTAGATAAACAATAACCAGTTGGTATTTCCGCTTCCATATTATTACTACAAATTCTATATTCACTATTAGAACAAGGGTTACAACGATAAGGGGTTGTTTTAGGATCAACCGGCACTGTGGGCAAAATCGCTACCGTTGGGTTAACTGATGAACAAATTATCGCATTAAAAACTTGACTAACAGGGGTTGGGTATTGATATCCACAAATAGAATAATACTGCTCTAAGGCGTTTTGAATCGCTTTTAAATCCTGTTTTCTTTTAGCATCGCGAGCTTTTTTTTGAGCTGTTGAATAAGAAACTGATCCTAAACTTAAAATAATGGCAATAATTCCAATCACTACCAACATCTCCAAAAGAGTAAAGGCCTTTTTTTTTGAAAATTGAAAATTAAAAATTAAAAATTTTCTCATATAGTTTAAGGTTGAATAACTTGATAATATTTTCGTTGAGAATCGCTTCCGCAAGAATAACTTGGAGAGCAATCACCAGTTCCAGTGGCGTCAGGATCAGCCTTGTTTTCTAAACAAGCGCAAAGAGTGTAAGTTAGATTATTATTGTTCCACTCATAATAATAATTAGCAGGCGTACGATTAGGATCACCAGGAAAATTATTCATATAAACAACACTACCACTAGCATTTTTCCATTGATTCCCAACTGCTGGTAGAGCAGTTGGATATGCTGGTGGATTTTGATCTTGTCTATACATCTCTAAAGCTTTTTGAATCTGTCTTAAATCATTCTTTCTTTGAGCGTCGCGAGCTCTTTCTCTGGCCGCCATATAGTTTGAGACTAATAAACCAGACAAACTACCAATAATGGCAATTACCACTAAAAGTTCAATTAAGGTAAATGATTTTTTTATTCTAGGATTCATTATTATTATTATTAAAAATAATTTATTAATTTTCAATAGAATATAACTCCCAAATATAAATTAATAAGTTGTCAATTGTTAGTTGAGAATTAAGATTGTTTTCTTCTAATAATCTTTTCAAAAAAAGAGTTTTTTTTAAAACATTACCGGCTTTATTTTTTTCAATGATTGAGTGATTGTTTTTTAATTCTAAATAAAAAGTAAACAATACTTGTTCCATAACTTTTAAAGCCTCGTTTTTGTTAGAAATGGTTTCCTTTAAAAAATAAGGCAGAGAAGAACTTGTTATTTTTTTTAAAAAATCATTGTCTTGTTTTTTTTTAGAAAATTGACTTTTATCTTCAATTAAAAAAACTGTTTTAGAACGAGAACGGATTGTTGGCAAAACTTTTTCAATATTATTTACCGTTAAAATGAATTGATTATTATTAACATTCTCTTCCAAAGTTTTTAAAAGAGCGTTTTGAGCTTCAAAAGTGGCTTTATCAAAATTAAAAAAAATTATCACTCTTTTTTTAGTGGAATTAACCATTAACTCTCTTTTAATCTCTCTTATCTGATTAATAGAGATTTCTTCTTTTAATGGTCTTACTTCAAAAATTAAACCTGAAGGATATTTTTCTTGCTCAAGATATTTTTTTAAATATCTTTCTAATTCTTTTTCTTGTTTAAAAATAACAACAATCGGTAGCATATTATTTATGATTGCATTTTAACAAATTTTTTTTATAAGATTAATTATATGAATATTCCACCAAAACAGTTGCTTAATATTTTAGTCAAAAATAAAGTTATTAATGAAGAACAAGCGATTCAATTTGAAATTAATGCTTTAAATAAAAACCTTTCCATTGATAAATATCTTTTTCAAGAAACCAATATCAATAAAAAGGACATTTTAGCGGCCATCGCCTTAATTTTTAAAATTGATTATGTTGATTTAACCAATAGCGCTATTGACCCTCAAGCCTTAGGTTTTCTTTCTGAATCAATTATTCGCAAATACTCAATTATTCCTATTAGTTATAATCCTAAAGATGATTCTTTAACCGTTGCCACAACCGATCCTTTTGATATTACTTTATTTGATTTTTTAGAGAAAAAAACTGGTAAAAAGATTGTGCCGGTATTAGCTTACGAAAAAGACATTGAAAATGCTTTGAACGCTTTTTACACTCAAAATTTATCTCCCGAAGTAAGAGAAGCACTAAGCGAAGTTATTACCACCAGCGGACAAAATAATAAAAATAGACAAAATGAAACGGCTGTTGTTAAAGAAGCGCCAATCACCAAAATCGTTAATACTATTCTTGAATTTGCTGTTAATAGCCGCGCCTCGGATATTCATATTGAACCTCAGGAAAACAAAACCAGGGTAAGATACCGAATTGATGGCATTCTTCAAGAAAAATTAACCCTTCCAAAACCAATTCATGATTCATTAGTCTCAAGAATAAAGATTCTTTCTGAAATGAAGATTGATGAAAAAAGGATTCCTCAAGATGGCCGTTTTGGTATTAAAGTCAAGGATGAGGAGATTGATCTGCGTGTATCTACTCTACCAACGGTTCACGGAGAAAAAATCGTTATTCGTCTTCTTAAAAAAACCGGCGGTTTACCATCTTTATTTGATTTGGGTCTTCGCGGTCCTCAACTTCATAATTTAGAAGAGGCAATATCAAAACCTTATGGAATAATTTTAGTCACTGGACCAACCGGCTCTGGAAAAACAACCACTTTATATTCGGTTTTATCTCGTCTTAACAAACCAGGAGTTAATATTATGACTCTTGAAGATCCGGTTGAATATCAAATTCCTGGTATAAATCAGGTGCAGATCAATCCTCAAGCTGGTTTAACCTTTGCTACTGGTTTACGGGCATTTTTAAGACAGGATCCTAATATTATATTAGTCGGTGAGATTCGCGATCAAGAAACAACTCAATTAGCGATTCAGGCGGCTCTAACTGGTCATTTGGTTTTTTCCACTCTTCATACCAACGACTCAGCCACAGCCATTCCTCGTTTAATTGACTTAGGTGGCGAACCATTTTTAATTGCCTCGGTTCTTAATGCTTCTGTGGCTCAAAGAATTGTTCGTAAAGTCTGTTCTTATTGTCAAACTGTTTATGAACCTTCTCTTTCGGTTCAAAAAAATATTAAAGATGTTTTAGGAGAGTTATTACCAAAAAAATATCAAACAGAACCAATAAAATTAATTAAAGGAACTGGTTGTCATGAGTGTAGTCAGACTGGTTATCTAGGAAGAATTGCTATTTTTGAAGTTTTGAAAATTTCTAATAATATTAATAAAATGATTTTACAACACGCTGACGCCCGAGAAATTGAAGATCAGGCTAAAAAAGAAGGTTTAATAATGATGAAGCAAGATGGCTATCTTAAGGCATTAGAAGGTATTACCACCATTGAAGAAGTATTAAGAGTAGCAGAAGTTTAAAAAAATATTTATATGGATATATTTCAAATTTTTAATATTGCTATTGAAAGACAAGCTTCTGATCTTCATTTAATTCCTAATTTTTTTCCGACAATTCGGGTCAATGGTAAAATTTTCCAACTTAAAATTTTGCCTCTTATTACTCATGAAGACAATATTAAAATTGTTAATCAGCTTCTTTCAAAAGAACAATTAGAAATTCTTTTAACTAATAAAGAAATTGATTTTGGTTATCAATATAAAGAGTTTCGTTTTCGTTGCAATGCTTACTTTTCAAAAAAAAATCTTTGCTTTGCTCTTAGACTTTTGAATAATAAAATTAAAACCATTGAGGAATTAAATTTACCACCTTTTTTTCATCAGTTTTCCAATTATCAACAAGGACTGATTCTTATTACTGGACCAACTGGTGAAGGAAAATCTACTACCTTAACCGCAGTTATTAATGAAATTAATCTAAAATTTGCTAAACATATTATTACTATTGAGGATCCGATTGAATATGTTTATCCATCGGGTCAGTCAATTATTAGTCAAAGAGAGCTTCACCATGATACACTCTCTTGGAACTTTGCTTTAAAATCTGCCTTAAGAGAAGATCCTGATGTGGTTTTGGTAGGAGAGATGAGAGATTATGAATCAATTCAATTAGCTTTAACTATTGCCGAAACCGGTCATCTAGTTTTTTCTACCCTTCATACTAACTCGGCTCCAGAAACTATTAATCGTATTATTGATGCTTTTCCTTCGCATCAGCAAAATCAAATTCGAACCCAATTGTCAACAGTTTTAAAAGCAGTGGTTAATCAAAAACTTATACCAACAGTAAACAATACAAGAATTCCCTGTGTTGAACTTTTAACAAACAATCCTGCTGTTTCTAATATAATTCGAGAAGGTAAGATTCATCTTTTGGAAAATGAGATGCTTACCGGACAACAAGAAGGAATGATTCTTTTTGAAAAATATCTTTTTTATCTTTACCAAAAAGGAATTATTACTAAAGAAACTGCTTGGCAATATGCTTTAAGAACCAATGAAATAAAAAAATTAATTAAATAAAAATATGCAATTTTTCTATAAGGCTTTAAAAGAAAATAAAATTATTTCTGGAAAAATTGAGGCTGATGAGGAAAATCAAGTGGTTAATTATTTAAAAAAAGAGGGATTTTTTCCTATTGAGATAAAAAATAATAACAACTTTGTTTCTGATTTATTTGATCATTTTTTTAAACATGTTTCTTTTAATGATATTGTTGACTTAACACGTCAATTGGCAATAATGCTTAATGCTGGTCTAAATTTGGTTGATTGTTTTGATATCTTAAAAAAACAAACTTCTAAAAGATCTTTATATAAATTAATCGATGATATTGATAAAGATATAAAAAGCGGTTTAAGCTTTTCTAGTGCTTTAAAAAAATATCCCCAGTATTTTTCTAATCTTTATATTGCTTTAGTCAGATCTGGTGAGGCCTCGGGAAAATTAGCGGAAATATTGTTAAAGTTGGCTGATAACTTAGAAAAACAACGAGAATTTCATGGAAAGATTAAGAGCGCTTTAATCTATCCGGTAATTGTTATTAGCGGAATGATTATCGTTATGTTTATTATGATTACTTTTGTTATTCCTCGGCTCTTAAATTTATATCGAGATTTTAACATCTCTTTACCACTCTCCACCCAAATTCTTATTACCATTTCCTCTTTTATGACAAAGTTTTGGCCAATAATTATTATTGGCTTTTTTTTGTCTTTTATCTTTACCCAAAGATATTTTAAAACTAAGCCAGGAAAGTTTTTATTAGACAGTACCATTTTAAAAATTCCTGTGATTAATAATTTAATTAAAATCAGTTCTTTGGTTGATTCAACCAGAACCTTGTCAATCTTAATCGGTGCTGGCGTTTCCATCATTGAAGGCTTGGAAATTATTATTGACACAACAAACAATATCATTTATCAAAACGCTTTTCGCAATATTTACAAACAAGTAGAAAAAGGTGTTTCTCTAGGAACTGCTTTTAAAAATGAGGGTATTTTTCCGCCAATTTTGGTCCAGATGACCATTGTTGGTGAACAAACTGGTCATCTAGATGAAACTTTAGCCCGTATCTCTCGTTATTTTGAAATGCAGTCTGAATTGGCCATTAAAACCGCCACTACTTTAATAGAACCGGCTATTCTTATATTTTTAGGTTTAGGCGTTGGTTTCTTAGTCACCTCGGTAATCACTCCTATTTACCAACTAACCAGTTCTTTTAAATAAAAATACCTCTTGACAAACAATAAAAAAGTGTTTTATGATAAAAGTATATGAAAAATCAATATAAATCTTTTAAAGCTTTTACTTTAATTGAGTTATTAATTGTCATTGCTTTATTAGGCGCTTTGGCGGTTGGTTTACTAGCTGCCTTAGATCCTTTTGAACAACTTAAAAAAGGCACGGATACAGGGATTAGAAACACGGTATCAGAGGTTCATGGTGCTATAATAAGATACTATGCGGTGGCGGGAAATATGATGCCGTGGCATCCATCAACCAGTATTGGGCCAATTAATTTATCAACCGGTTACAGCACTGATATTGGTTTAAATAAAGTGGTTGATTCAGGAGAATTAAAAAAAGATTTTAGCACCCTAGCGGGTGACAGATTGCAAAAAATTACCTTAATTGGAACCAATGAAAGCGTCACTGTTTGTTTCAGACCAGAATCAAAATCATTTAGAAGTGATCCTAATACCAAATATAATGATCAAGGAATAGAGATAGGAACAGGAGATGCTGTCTGCGGTCCTAAAAATAGCGCTCAATTTTCTTGTTATTGGTGTGTCCAGTAAAAAATATTTTCTTTCTTTAAATTCTTTAATAAAATAAAAGAAATATTCTTTGAGCAAAAAAATAAAACCACATGTGTTAAAATTTAAAAATGATTTTTTTCTTTTTAGGTTTTCTTTTTGTTTTTTTCAACCTTTTTAAAAATCAGTCTTCTTATATTTTTGGTGGCGACTCGCCAGAATTTTTAACTACCTCACTTACTTATAGTATCCCTCATCCTCCTGGTTATCCTCTATACACGCTTCTTTCTATTTTATTCCATAAACTCTTTTTTTTTCTTAATCCGATTTATCGGCTTAATTTAATATCAATTTTAAGCTCTCTTGCCACTTTAATTGTTTTAAAAAAAATCCTTAGTCTCTTAAAGATAAATAATTTTATTATTTTATTTTCTCTGCTTTTTTTTTCTTTTCTCTATCCTATATGGCTTTATTCACAGGTAATTGAGATTTATTCATTAAATGTTTTTTTTTCTTCGTCTTTAATATATTTTGGTTTAAAATTTATTAAAACAAAAAAAACAAAATATCTTAATTTTTTTTATTTAATTTTTGGTTTTGGTCTAACCCATCACCACAGTATTATTATCTACGCTTTACCATTCTTTTTAATTGAAAAAAAATTCTTCAGTAAATCAGTAATACTGTTTTTTATTCCCTGGCTATTATATTTATATCCGGTTTTAGCCTCTTATTTTAATCCTCCCCTTGACTGGGAAAACGCCAAAACCTTTTTAGGCTTATTAAGATTAATTAGCCGTTATTCTTACGGAACATTTTCTGCATATTATAATGCTATTCCAAATTTAGTTAATCAATTAACGAGTATCTTATCAACATTAATCCTTTCAATCAGTGATTTTAAACCATTAGGATTTTTTTTAATCATCGTTGGTTTTTTTAATAAAGATAAATTTAAAAAATATCTTCACTTAACACTTATTCTTTATCTTATCTTTTTGTTTATTTCAAATTTTAACCTTAGTCAAACCTTTTCCTTAGCAACATTTGAAAGATATATTATCGGGTTTTATTTAATCTTAATATTTTACTTCTCCTTAGGGCTCAATGATGTTTATAATTTCCTTCAAAGAAAAATAAAAAAGTATAAAAGATATAAAACAATTTATCTTGTTAAACCAATATTTTTTCTTATAATTTTCTTTCTTCTTTCAAATAATTATATTAATAATTTAAAAATCATTAAAAATTTAAAAAAGATCAATCATTTTGAAAATTTATCTTTTAATATTATTAATATTCCTGAAAAAAATTCTATATTGCTTTTAAAATCTGATATCACTTATTTTCCTATAAGTTTTTTTTATTATTATAAAAAACAAAGAAATGATCTTAAATTAATATTCCCACCAATGTTTAACCGAAATTATTATTTAGAAAAAATTAAAAAATACCATCCTCAAATAAAGGTCGGCACCTCTCTTTATCAATTTATTAAAAAGAACTCTCCTTTTTTCAAAATCTATAGCGAAGGCTTCTACCCCACAGGTTATTCTATTCCAATAGGATTACTATATAAATATTATCCTGATAAAAAATCAGTAACAAAAGATTTAAATTTTATTGTCGATTTTAACTATTTTTTTTGGAAAAAAAACCTTGATCAGATAATCCTTAATGAAGATCAAAAAAAAATTCTTTATCTGAAAGCCTTATCTGAGTTTTATCAGGAAAAATTAATTAATTATTTAAAATTTTTAGAAGATAATAAACTAGTCAACGAGTTAAAAAAAATAAAAAAAGGGGTAAAAACTGTTTGTCCGTTTTTGGAAAATGATTACCAGTCAATTGTTTGCAATTAATCTAATCTTTGATATAAAGTAATAGTCTCTGACTGATTGTTTAAGAAAAAAAATTCTTTAATCTTTTTATATTTATCAAAATAATTTTTATCTATCATTAATAAAACTGATTTTATCCGCCAATCGCTAATTATAATTTTAGGTCTAATTTTTTTTAATTTTTGAAACGTTTTTTCAAAGGTGTTTTTTTTGTCTTTTTTTATAAGATAATAAAAAACAAAAAAGGGGTCGTGAAAATTATCATAGGTCTTTTTCTTTGCCATAAACAAAAAAAAGGGAGGGGCAATTAGTTCTTTTTCTTGTCTCATTTTAATCTCTTCTATTAATTTTTGTGTGGTTAAAAGATCGTGTTTATTACTAATCAAATAATAATTATCAATAAAAATCTGGAATTGATATACCAATACTAATAATGACCATAAAAATAAAGGGTATAAAATTAATTTAACAATATTTTTATTTTTTAAAAATTTTTTTTGAAAAATTAAATAAAAAAAACCAATAAGAAGAAAGTTCTCTATTGGATAAAAAATATACAAATAAGTCCCTTCAAAAAAATTAAAAATTAAATTAGGAAACCAAAAAACCGAGATTAAAAAAATAAAAGATTGTTGATATTTTTTTTCAAGCATTTTTTTTAAACCTAAATATAAGTTAAGACAATAGAAAGGTAAAAATTTGATTAGATAATAAAACGTAGAAGACAACAAAAGGTCTTTTTGTTTTAAAGGAAGAATTTTTCTTATAAAAATCGTTTGATAAAAAAATTTTTTTCCGAAAAAAATATCAAGCAAAATCAAGATTATAAAAAACATTAAAAAAGAAATAATTAAATATAATTGCTTTTTATTTTTCTCAATATCTTGTGTTAAGATAAAAAAAATATAAAAAAATAAAATAAAAAAAATACTAGTATATTTAGTTAAAAACATTAAAATTAAAATAAGATTTAAAAAAAAATATTTTTTTAAAAAATTTTTTTCGGAAATAAAAATATAAACAAAAACAAATAAACTAATTAAAAAACGCAGGGTCGTTTCGGTAGTAAAAGTTGGCCAACGAAAAATAGTAATCGTTAATAAAAAAGTAAAAATTAATGATAAAAGAGCAATAAGTTTATTTTTAAAAACTTTATCGTAAACAAGATAAGTAAAGATGGATGATATTTTAAAAATAAAAAACAGATAGATTTTAATACTAATAATATGGTTATAAATTTTTAATAAAAGGTAACCAATATAAAATAAAACTGGCGGTTGAGGAATAAAAAAATCTTGGTATGGTTTTTTGTTAATCATCAATAAATATGTTTCATATAAATATGAACCCTCAGCATAATCTAAATAGTTTGTTTCTAACTGATCTTTCCAAAAAAAAATAAAAAATAATAAAAAAATGATGATTAAAACTAAAAAATAAAAAAACTTAAAATTTTTTATTTTTTTAAAACATATTGACATAAAACAGAATAATAATATATCATAAAATTAATGATAAAAAAATCTTTTACTCTTCTGGAATTAATGATTGTTATCTTTATCTTAGGAGTTCTAGCGGCAATGATCACTGGTAATTTTATCACCTCTTTAAAAAAAGGTCGCGACGCCAAAAGAAAAGCTGATTTAGAAGAGATTAAAAAAGCTTTAGAGATGTATTATGAGGATAATAAAAGATATCCAACTTCGTTAGCTAATGCCGAAAGAAAAATGTGTCATCCTTCTGGTTGTGATGTAAAAATTTATATGGAAAAAGTACCGGTCGATCCTTTAACTAAAAAAAATTATTTTTATTTTACTGATGATCAGGGAAAATATTATATGCTTTACTCTCATATTGAAAACAAACTAGATACAGGAGAAGGTGTAAATCAAGATGGATATCCAGATACTTCTTGTAATAATTCTAATCCTTGTAAATATAGAGTAAATAGTCCTAATGCTCCTATTAATCAAACAGTTCCTATAATAACCAATACTCATAGCCCAACAATCACAGATTATCCATCAATCACGCCAACATTTAATATTTCTCCTCCTATAACACCTAACACATGTGGTAACAATACGTTAGATCCAGGCGAAGAATGTGATAGTACTGATCAAGATTGTAATTATATTAATGGAGAAATTTGTCTTAATTGTCAATGTGTCTTAGAAAACGAATATTAAACAAAGTCTTTGGTTTATTTTTTATATTAATTAATTTAAGTTTTTTAATTCTTCTTTTGTTTCCTGATCATTAAAATCAATTTTCTCTAAAATAAATTCCAAATCTTTTTTTGCTTTTTCTTTTTGTTGATATTTTTTATATAACTGAGATCTTAAAAAATAAGCATCGCGAAAATCATTTTTAAGCTCAATTGCTTTGGTTATCTCCTTTAAAGAAAGATCTTCCCAAACTTTTTTGTCTTCACCTTTTTCTTCAGCTAACAGATTGTAAAAAACCGCTAAACTATAGGGAATTTTCGGATCAGTTGGCGAAAGTTTTTTTGCTATCTTCAAAGCCCTAATGCCTTCTTCTATCTCTTTTTTATTTAAACTTATCTGATAAAATAAAAGCTGATTTTTAGCTTGAGTTTTCCAATACAAAACATTATAAGGTGATTTTTTTAAAGACTCTAAATTATGTTTTCTTGCTAAAAAAATATATTCTTCAGTTTTCTTTATATCTTTTTTATAAGCAAAATAAACCGCTAAATTAGCTAAAAGATAAGAAAGTTTATCTTGATAAACGTGTTCATACTTTAATTGCAACGCTTTTTCTAATAATTTTTCTGCTATATCATAACGGCCGCTTTTAAGATAATAATCAGACGAGGCATAATTTACATCGGCTAACCAATATTTAAAAATAAAAAATAACCAATATGCAATAGTTAATAAAAGAAAAAAAATATAAATTTTTTGTGATAGTAATAATTTATTGCTTTTTTCTTCTATTAATTCATCGTTTGTTAATTTTTCCTGACTTAAAATAATTAAAAAAGCCGGAATAAGATAGAAAAATAGATTGATGGTCGTCGTTGAAAAACCAAAGAAGTTAGTAATTAAGATAGAAATATAAGAAAGAAACAAGCAAGTAATTAGTAATTTGGAATTGGTAATTTGGAATTTGTATGGGATTTGGAATTTTGAATTTGGGATTTGTTTGGAAATTGGAAAGTGGTTATTGGAAATTTGTTTTAAGCTAAAAATAATAACTATTCCTATCATGATTAGATAAGCTCCTAATCCAATCAGTCCCGTTGTGGCAAGATAGTTTAGGTATTCATTGTGAGCTTTGTTATAAAGATAGTCCCACTCCGAGGTTAGATTATGTGCTTTAGGTCGAACAAAATAATAAGCATAAGCAAATGTTTCCACACCGGTACCAAAAAACGGATATCGTTTGCCTAATTCTATCGCTCCTTGCCAAACAATTTTTCTAATGTCTAGTGATTCGGTAACTTTAATCTGAGAAGGTAAATTAGTTTTAGAAATGGTTTTTCTTATTAAATTTTTATTTTTAAAAAATAAGCGGTTTAGATCTTTAAAAGTAAGATAATTATCAATTTTGGAGATACCGGTTTTAAAAATAAAAATAGAAACAAGAACTAATAAAATAAGAAAAAGCAATTTTTTTAAATATAATTTTCTTTTTTCTTTAAAAATAGGAATTAAGATAAAAATTAACATTATTATTAAAGCAACAAAAACAGCTAATAAAGCTGAGCGCGATCTTGTAAAAAGAAGACAGATAAAAATTAAGATTGAGTAAAGATAGTTTATAAAACCATTGTTTTTTAAAAGAAAAAATAAAATAATAAAAAAATTAATCGCTAAATAGGCACCTAACCAATTTGGCTGACCTAAAGTGGAAAATAATCGCTCGTGGGGTCGAAACTGATCGGTCCAACAACTATTGTCTAACTGACCGGTAAAAAAATAACACGATAAATCATATCCTAATTTTCCCGGTAATCCCCATAAAATAACTAAAAAACAAGTTATCAAAGAAACAATTAACATTTTTTTCACTATATTTTTTTCAGTAAAGTTTGAAACAAAACCATAATATAAAACTAAGTAAGCGAACAAAGAAAGCAATCCACCATTAAAACGACCATAATAACCAAAAAAAGAAGTGTGTTTGTCAATGGAAAAAAAAGTTGACGCTATCTGCGAGATTAAAAAAATAATTATTGGCAAATCAAAAACAGTTTTTTTAAAAATAATTTTTTTCGTTAAAATCATTTTTAAAACCCAAAAAAATAAAATCAGCAAGGTTATAAAGTAAATAAAAATTATTTTGTTAAATTCAAAAAGCTCTGAGGTTTTTGAAGTCATTAATAGGGGAGCAAAAATAAATAAACTGTAATATAAAAAAGAAATAATTTTGTTAATTGTCTTCATAAAAAGAATAAATTTTTAGCTGATTTTTTATTATAATCATTTTATGCTTAAATTGATATCTGATTTTAAAAAAAATCCTTTATTTTTTCTTAATAGTTTTGATGTTTGTTTTGATTTTGGCACCTCTTTTACTAGTATTGCTATTAAAAATAAAGGCGTTGTTCTTCACGAACCTTCTTATATCGGTATTAATTTAACAACAAAAGAATCACTTTTCTTTGGTAATGAAGCAAAAAATATTCTTGGCAAAACGCCTAATTTTATAAAAATTATCCGCCCTATTGTTCATGGAATTATTTCTGATTTTGACGCTCAGGTTAATCTTATAGAACATTTTTTTAATAAATCGGTAAAAATTTATCTTAATTCTTATAAAATTTTAAAACCGCCTTTAAAAGCAGTTGTCGCTGTTCCTAATTTAGCCACCGAGATTGAAAAAAAAGCTTCAGAGGAAGTGTTGTTAAAAATAGGTTTTAGCGATGTTCTTTTAGTGGAAAAATCTATTGCTAATGCTTCTTATATTAAAAATGATGTTTTTTCTCATCAACCAATCCTTATTGTTGATATGGGTGGAGGATTAATTGAGGCGGCTATTGTCTCTGGTGGTGGTATTATTAATTGTAAAACCATTAAAACTGCCGGTGATACTTTTAATCAAACAATTGCTAATTATATTTATTTAAAGTATGGTGTTGTTTTGGGAGAAAATACTTGTGAAAACATTAAAATTAATCTGTTAAATTTTAATAAAGAAAATAAAACCCTAACTGTTAGAGGTAAGTCTTTAGCTAATAGTCTACCAAAATCACTACGAATTAATTCTTTAGAAATCATAGAAGCTTTAATTTCTAATTTTAATCAGATTGTTGATCTAATTAAAGAATTACTTGAGATTTCTCCTCCAGAGGTGGTAAATGAAATTTACAATCAAGGAATTTTTCTTTGTGGTGGATTAGCCTATATTCCTGGAATTGATAATTTTATTGCCTCAGAAACAAAAATTCCGGTAAAAATTATTCCTCATCCCCAAGAAACAACTATTAAAGGTCTTTTAAAAATCTTTAATCAACCAGAAAACCTTAATAAGTTATCCTTGCCTAAGATTTAATTAATTGTTATTGACTTTTTTTTTAAATTTTCTATAATTAAAAAGCACCTTGAAAAAAGGGAAGTTTTTTAGTTTATTAATCGGGTTAGGATTTAGGCACTATTTTTGTGCCTGATCTTAAATCAGATACAGACTTGTATCTGATTTTTTTAAGAGTTTGATCCTGGCTCAGGATGAACGTTGGCGGCGTGCCTGAGATATGC
>JAOAEC010000012.1 GCA_026416975.1 Patescibacteria group bacterium
CAAATGCATCTACTTGAGTTTTATAACCTGATACCCAACCAATTCTCCAAATAATTTCATTTATAAAATTATCTTTACCGAAAATATCATCCATAAGATTTCTCCCAAAATAATTAGCGTTCCAGTCAAGGTGTAACACAAATCCACCTGTTCTCGTCAAATATTTTTTTGCCAAATCTAACCTGTTTTTCATTAATGTTAACCAACTCGCATCCTGAAACCTATCCACATACTCAAAATCCTCCCCGGTATTAAACGGCGGGTCGATGTAGATTGTCTGCACTTTCTCTTTGAATTTCGGTAAGATTGTGTTTAATGCTTGGTAGTTTTCGCTCTTTATCAGCCAGCCGTCTAATGACTTGTCTAAATCATCAAACTGACCTAAAATCTCAAGCTCTAAATCTTTGAAGTATTTGGTATCAATCGGCAGATGCTCGTATTCTTTTTTTAATCTTCTTCCCTCTAAAGTTTCCTCAAATATCTCTTTATCAAGTTTTGACTTTTGACTTTTAAGTTTTGAGTTTTTATCAATTATTCCTAATTCTTCCCATTCCTTAATCTGCTGGTCAATATTTTTATGGTTAAAAATTTTTTCAATAAGTTTTTCATCTTTTATTCTGTCTAAAGTAATCACATAGTTTGAATTTTTGACAAACTTTGGCTTATTCCAGATCTTAACTAACTCATCTTCGAATTGACTAATAAAATCTATTATTTTAAAAGCAATATCTTTTAATATCTGAAGCTCATTGACTCTATCCGCGCTCCACGCCTTCCCCTCTTGTAGAGGGGTCAGGGGTGTTCCTTCCCAAAAATACTGATAACTCCAAAGCTTAAACTGTTCTTGCAAAAAGGCTTTAGCGTTTTTATTAATAAAAAAATCAACCTCACTTTGTTTTTCAAAAATTCTAAAGGCGCGATCTAATTGTTCTTCGGTAATAGCAATTCCATTTTTCTTTATTTCCTTTAATATCTCATCTTGTTTTGTTTTTGTTCTTCTTTCAGAATAAGAAACTTTAAAAACAATGGTTTTGTCTTCCTTGATTTTTTCTAATTCAAAAATCAAAGATCTTTTTTCATTGGCTTTTTTGTTTTCTATTTTTGAGGCATCAAAAAAGAATTTAAACACCTCTCCCCCTCTATCAGAGGGGAATTCTACCGGCAAACTTCTAAAAATCCGGTCGGTTTTGACATAATAAAGCATCTGGGTTTTCCAAAATAAAACCACATCTTTGTCATCAGTATAGACTTTTTCATAGATATTATTATGAAAAGGAGTTGAGTTAAAGTAAATTGATCCGCTTTCGGTAAAATACCGGCTAAAAAATGAGTAGAGTTTGTCAAAAAGCTCATCTCTAAAAGAAGGATATTTTTCTAATGCTTTTTCAATATCTTCTTTAAGCAACTCTTCAATCTTTCGATAATAATTTGATTTTATTCTCATTAAGTTGATAAAACCGCCTTGTCCTTCAATTTTTGCGCCAATAAAAACATCTTGAAGTGCTTTGTAGAATTTTTCTTCTTTAGTCATAAATTATATTTTACCAAAATCAGCAAAATAAAAGAATAAATTAGTTTATTTTTAAAGATAAGATGAATTGACACCTCGGAGGTGGAATATATTTGACACCTTGGGATAAAGTATTAATAAGAAGATTCCCGCTTTCGCGGGAATGACAAAGAAAATTAAAAATCAAAAGTTAAAAATTACAATTGAAAATTTAAAATTAGAAATTAGAAATTGATGTTATACGCTATAAGTTACACGTTATACGTTAAGTGTTAGAAGTTAGATGTTAGTTGTTGTTTGGGCAGTCTTTTGATTTGATAAAACCAGCTTTGGTGGCCTCTTCTTCAGAGCAAAACCAGCGATCTTGACTATTAGGTCTAATCGTGATTTTTTGATAATTATAACAATCCGGGGTATGATAAATTCTTGTATTATCAGCTTCGCGGTAATTTCCTTTGATTAGACAGCCGGGTTTTTCCGAAAGACAGAGTGAAGAAAAAATTCCTCTTTTTAATTTTTTTGCCAAGTCTTCCTCTTTTTGTAGAAGATAACTCTTTTCTGTGAAAAACTTGCCTTTGTTATAAATCGCCAATCCTTCAGAAATCATTGACTGATTGATGAAAATGTCGTTCAGATAAACATAAGCCAAAGTCCTGCCAAACTTATCTTTATTAATTTTTTCAATAGCAATTTCTTTGTTGAGCAATAACTCTTTTAATCGATTTTTTGCTTCTTCACTTAAACAACCATTTGGATACTCTGGTGCGTCAACTTCGTAAAGCCTAATTCTTTCATCGGAAGTATCAAAAGTATCGCCGTCAATGACTCTGACTACCTTAGCATTAATACGATTATTTTTATTTTTAAAAACAAAAATTTGATCTTTAAATCGAAGAAAAAAATATAAGTTTAAGAATAAAGAGACAAAAAAGAAGATGAGAGATATTATAAAAATTTTTTTATTATAAACACTATTCATTCTTAAGAATTATTTTACACCATTATCTCTTTGACAATTTTTTCAAAAACTTTTGGATAATCAATAGCGATTTGGGAAATAATTTTTCGGTCAAGGCCAATCTTTTTATCATTTAGTTTTTTAATAAAAAGTGAGTATTTAATTCCTAATTCTTTTAAAGCAGCGTTTAAACGAATAATCCAAAGTCGTCGAAAATCACGTTTCTTTCTTTTTCTTCCGGCAAAAGCATACTCACCAGCATGAAGAACCGCTTCTTTAGCTTTTTTAAACTGCTTATGTCTGGTCATCCAATAGCCCTTGGCTAATTTCAAAACCTTTTTATGCTTTTTTTTGGTTAAAATTCCTGATTTAACACGCGCCATAAGAGTTAAAGTATAACAAGTAAAAACTCAAAACTCAAATCTCAAAGCTCAAAACTAGAACTAAAAACTAATAACTAAAATCTTAAATCTATTTTTTAAAATTTCTAATTTCTAATTTTTAATTTTTAATCAATTTTTAATTATTTAAGTTTCTAATTTTTAATAATCTCTCATTTTACATTTTCATTTTGATTTTTGATTTTTGAATTTTGAATTTTATTTCATTCCCAACATCTTTTTTATCTTGATTTTATATTTTCCTTTAACTTCTTTTAATTGTTTTAATCTTCTAATCTGACTTTTTCTTTTTTTAGAGCGCAGGTGTCTTAGATAATGAGATCGATGCAGAATCTTACCGGTCTTGGTAATTTTAAATCTTTTAGCAGCTGACTTATTGGTTTTTTGTTTTTGTTTTTTCATTTAATTAATTGTTTTTAATTTTTTAATTTTTAATTGTGATTATTTATTATTAATTTTTTTCCTAAATGCTAACTACCTAACTACTAGCTACTAATTTTAACCATTCATTTCTTTTTCGTTACCACTGCTCTGATAACTCTTCCTTCAAGTTTTGGTTCGCGACTGATGGAAACTTCACCTAACTGTTTAATATACTGATTAACTAAAGAAAAAGCCATTTCTTTTTTAGCGATTTCTCGTCCTCTTAAGGTTAAACTTAATCTTAATTGATTTCCTTCATTCAAAAACTCTTTACCTTTATTGACTAATCTTTCCAGATCGCCGGCAGCGATAAATAAAGAAAGATTAATATTTTTAACCACGCTTTTCTTTACTCCCTTTTTCCCTTCTTTTTCTTTTTTCTCTTCTTGATAAAGAAATTTTTTAAAATCAATTATTTTTGCCACTGGCGGTATCGCTTTAGGAGCGATTAAAACCAAATCTTTTTCTTCTTCTTGAGCTTTTTTTAAAGCTTCTTCTTTAGTAAGAATTCCAATCTGCTTTCCTGTTTCATCAATCACTCGTAATTGATTAGCCTCAATTCGATAGTTTATGAGATAAAACTTCTTTTGTTTGAAATTATTTTTTGAAAAAGATCGATTATAAAAACTTCCCAATTTGTTCTTTTAAACTTTTGATAAACTGATAAAGATCAATTAAATCCAGATCTTTTCCTTCTCTTGTTCTTACTGATATCTGATAATTTTTATCTTTTTGATAACTTTCTACTTCTTTATTACCAATTATAACTAGATAAGGAATTTTTTGCAAGGTGGCTTTACGGATTTTTTTAGATACGGTTTCAGAAGATTGATCAATTGATGCTCTTAAATTTTCATCTTGAAGAATCTTTAAAATATTATTTGCATAAGCTAAAAATCTATCAGAAACAGGAACAATCATTATCTGAGTTGGTGAAAGCCATAAAGGAAAGCTGCCGGCAAAGTGTTCAATTAAAATCGCTACCCATCTTTCTAAAGATCCTAAAGGCGCTCGGTGAATTAAAACTGGTCTTTCTTTTTCTCCCTTTTCATTAATATATTCTAAATTAAATCTTTCCGGTAACATAAAATCTAATTGAATCGTGCCACATTGCCACTCTCTTTGTAAAGAATCCTTTATAATTACATCTAATTTAGGTCCGTAAAAAGCAGCGTCTCCTTCGCTTTTAATATATTCCAAACCTCTTTTTTTTATTGCTTTAATAATCTCGCCTTCTGCTTTTTTCCAAATATTATCATTGCCTAAATATTTTTCTTTTGGTGAGCGTAAACCTAAACGGAGATAATAATTTTCAATTTTAAAAATTTTTAAAAGATAAACAATTAAATCAAAAACACCAATAAACTCATCAATCGCTTGTTTTGGTTGACAAAAAATATGGGCGTCGTCTTGAGTGATATGACGGACACGAAGCATTCCTGAAAGCTCACCCGCTTTTTCATAACGATAAACCGTAGCAATTTCCGCCAATCTTATTGGTAAATCTTTATAACTTCGCGGTTGCGATTGATAGATCATCATATGAAAAGGACAGTTCATTGGTTTGACTAAATAATCTTCATCATCAATTTTCATTGGTGAATACATTTTATCCCGATAAAGATCCCAATGACCAGAAGTTTGCCATAATTGTTTTCTGCCGATATGGGGCGTATAAACATGTTGATAGCCTCTTTTAGTTTGTTCATTAATAATTAGCTCTTCAATTTTCCTTCGAATAATAGCTCCGTTTGGCGTCCATAAAAGAAGTCCAGCACCAACATCAGGGGTTAATAGATATAAACCTAATTTTTTGCCAATTACTCGATGATCACGTTTTTTTGCTTCTTGAATTTTCCAAAGATATTCATCTAACTCTTGTTTACTAGAAAAACAAGTACCATATATTCGAGTTAACATTTTGTTTTTTTCATTACCTCGCCAATAAGCTCCCGCAATTGATAAAAGTTTAAAAGGACCAACATTACCAGTGTTGGAAACATGTGGTCCAGAACACAGATCAACAAATTCATCACCGGTATAATAAACCGTTGCTTTTTCGCCTTTTTTTTCAATCTCATCTAACCATTCTTGTTTATAAGGATTATCAGCAAAAAGTTTTCTTGCTTCATTGATTGACAACTCTTTTTTTACCAAAGGGAGATCTTTTCTAATGATTTTTTCCATCTCGGCTTCAATTTTGGCAAAGTCAGCTTCAGAAATTTTTTCACCTTGAGGATCAAAGTCAAAATAAAAACCATTATCAATAGCCGGCCCCATAGCCATTTTTATCTTAGGAAAAAGCTTAAGCATTGCCTGAGTTAAAATGTGTTCGCAGGTATGACGCATTGCCAACAAATTTTTATCAACTGTTTTTTTCATAGATTATTTATTGATTTATTTATTGTATTGATTATAACATATACCTTTAATTTGGGAAATAATAAGCAACTGCTTCAGTTGTTCAAAGAGCTACGACGACAATCAAAATTAAAAACTCAAAACTCAATTCACCAGTTGACAAACAAAACTAAAAACCAAAAACAAAACTCTCAAAACTCGCTAAACCCGCAAAACTAATTTTTAATAAACTAATAAATTAATTTTTATTCAATAAATTAATAAATTAATAAAAAAATATTAAATATCATATCTCAGATCTCAAAGAAACTAAAAAAGTAAAATAATGTTTAATGTTGTAAGTTATAAGTTACACGTTATACGTTAAGTGTTAAACATTAGACGTTAGTTGTTGGTTGTTAGATGTTAGATGTTATATGCGGGCCCGACGGGACTTGAACCCGCGATCTCCTCCGTGACAGGGAGGTATGTGAGCCAAACTACACCACGAGCCCTTTTTTAGTGGACCCTGGAGGACTCGAACCTCCAACCCTTCGCACGTCAAGCGAATGCTCTAGCCATTGAGCTAAGGATCCTTAAATTTAATTTTAACATAAATTTTAAATTTTAAAGTATATTTTAACAATTTTTTTTACTTAAATTATTTGACATCTTATAATAATATGCTATAATATATAATTAGATCCTAAGGTTTTTCCGACATTATCGGAAAAGCTTTAGGATTTTTTTTATAAATATGAAAAAAATTTTATTATTTTATTTATCCTCTTTTATTTTTTTATTTTCTCCTTTGACAGTCTATTCTCAAAACGTGGCTGGGGACTCAGCCACGATTTCATCAGCGGATTTTATTAATCTTAATAGCAAATTAGTTTTAAAGAAAATTGGTCTTTATAGAGTTTTAAAACAGCATGATTCTCCTTTAGTAAACTCAGTTGATAAATTTTTGATTGTTTGTCAAAAATATCAAATAGATTGTTATTTACTTCCCTCTATTGCTGGTGTTGAGTCTACCTTTGGAAAATATATTTATCCCCAATCTTTTAATCCTTTTGGTTGGGGAAGAGGCTTAATAATTTTTTCCTCTTGGGATGAGGCAATTGAAACTGTTGCTAAAAACCTAAAATTAAAATATATAAACAAAGGCGCCAACACGATTGAAGAAATTGGTTTAATTTATTGTGAAAATCCAGATTGGTCAAAAAAAGTTCGTTATTTTTATAATCTTTTTAAAAAAGAGGAAGAAAATCTGTTGCTTTTAAAAAAAAGTTGGGTAGAATAAATAATATGTATCCATATAAACTTAATCGTGATAAAAAAAATACCATTGAAATTATTGTTGATATTAAAAAAGAAACTATTAACGAACAGTATCAAAAAAGTTTTTTAAAACTTCAAAAAGAGTTAACCGTTCCCGGCTTTCGTAAAGGTAAAGCGCCTAAAAATATAGCCGAAAAAAACATTAAAAAAGATGAAGTTTATCAAGAACTAATTAAGGACCTTTTACCGGAAATATATGGTGAAATTTTAAAAAAAGAGAACTTAAAACCGATTATTTCACCTAAAATTGAACTAATTAAGGCAAAAGAAGATGAGGATTGGCAGATAAAGATTACTTTAGCGGAAAAACCATTAATTAATTTAGGTGATTATAAAACGGTTATTAAAAAGATTAAAAACGAGGCAAAAAAAGCTGATATTTGGATTCCCGGTAAAGATAAAGAGAAAAAGGAGAAAACAGAGGCAGACAATTATCAACTTTTAAATAAGGTTTTAAGCGAACTTTTAAATCTTATTAAATTTGAGATTTCTGATTTAATCGTTGAACAAGAACTGAATCATCGATTGACAGAACTTTTAGATGATATTAAAAAGATTGGTTTAACTGTTGATGGTTATCTTCAATCAAAAAAAACAACAATGGAAGAATTAAAGAAAAAAATGACCTCAGAGATTATTGATGGTTATAAAATTGAGTTTATTCTTCAGGAAATTGCTGACAAAGAGGATATTAAGGTGGAAGATAGCGATTTAGATAAACTTTTTTCTCATATTAAAGATGAAAAAGAAAAAGAAGAGGTTAAAAAAAACGCTTATTTTTACGCCGCTTTACTTCGTAAACAAAAAACAATTGATTTCTTATTAAACCTGTAGTATAATCCGGTTTATGAACTTCTATAAACCGCAAAATAAAAAAAGCGGATTTTCTAATCAGAACGACACCATTGAAAGATTAAAAAATCAAGGGGTAAATCCTGATTGGTTTGCTAATGAAAAAAATATAGATAAAGAAACCTTTGAAGCTAAAAAAAACTCTTCTTTTCAAAGAAAAGAGTTTACTATTTTTAATTATCAAGAGTATTATGAACGAGAACTAATTAAAAAACAGATTAAAGAACTAACCGAGCAGATAAGAAAAGAGATTGCTTATATTAAGAAAACCGATGCTTCTCTTTTGTCAGAAGTTAAAGATATTGAAAAATTGTCAATTGAGTCATTGCCGGAAAAACCAGGCATTTATCACATTCGTTTTTTAGAAATTGTTTTGCGAATTTTGCAGACCTTGCGTCAAAAAGTTAACGAATCCCGTACCTGGCTTCAGGCAATGATGTCCCGAAAGAAAAAAAGAGGCTCTTTATTTATGGCTCTTTCCAAGAAAAAAGGTACTCAATACTCTCTTTCCCAAGAACTACAAACAGTCAGAAGTGTGCAATAATTCTTTTAAAAGAGACAACATTATAAAAATCAAAAATAAAAAAGTAGCTAGTAGTTAGGAGAAATAAATTAATAATCAATAATCATAATTAAAAATTAAATAATTAAAAATTGATTAAAAATTAAATTTAGAATATTTAAGATTTAATTCAGTATTTTTATTCAAGTGCTCTTAAAAAAGTATTAACACCATGGGCCCAGCTGCCATTAGAGGAAGGAGTATATTTTTGCATAATGGCTGAGGTAGTGATTAGGCCTTTATCTAAATAATTTTTTTTAATCCCGTAGGCAACTGTTTCAATCGCTTCATCATAAGAAGAAAATTTTGTTATCTGATCACCATATATTCCCCAACCCCAACAATTATAAGAATCAGGAGGTATATAACGACAAAGATTTGATTCCTGCATGGCAATCGCCGGTAAAAGCCGATAGTCAAAATGATATTTATCAGAAACAGCAACAATTTTTTCCGCGTAATCATATAGAGGTGAGTTGTATTTGCGAAAAAAATTTTTCAAATTTACCACTCGACCATCGGATTTTTTTATCTCTGCCTGAGCGTTTATGATTAAAGGAGCTGTAGAAAAGTTAAAGAAAAGATTATTATTGGGTTTAATCGCCATCTCATTTAGAATTTTTTTAATTTTTGCCTCCTGATTAATGAGATGGTTTATCTGAAAAATAAGATAAAAATTTAATCCTATTAAAGCAAAAAAAAGACTTAGGAGAACAATAGTTTTCTTACCTATCATAAATTAAAGGATAAAAAAAAATCATTATTTTGTCAAATAATAATAGGTAGGAAATGGTTTATGATCAAGAGTTTTTTGAAGATAGTTTTTAAAATCAGGAATTTCAAATCCATGAGAGATTATTAAAGTTTTTGGTTTCAATTGTTTTTTAAATTGAGAAGAGATTTTTTTTATTAAATCAGGCATTAAAAAAATATAAACTATGTCAGCATTGTTTAAATTTACCATTGAAATCTCATCTTTAATAAATTTAACATTTTTTAATTTTTGAATCTTGGTTAAAACTTTAGCCATTAAAATTAAAACTGGATTAATATCAATACCAACGCCTATAACTCCATATTTTTTAACCGCCATTCTGACTACCCGGCCATCACCACAACCTAAATCATAAAATCGTTGATTTTTTTTAAGATCAGCTTCTTTTAAAATTAGTTCTAACTCTTTAAAATTAGTTCCTACAAAAGGAGAACCTTTTAATGACGAATAAATTAAAGACAAAAGATAAATACAAATTAATAAGAGAATAAAAAGTTCGCTTAATTGAAAAAATAAATAAAAAAAAGAATTATTCACTAAATTAATTATTTTAAATTTAAATAATTTCTTCCTTTCTTTTTCTAACAAAAGCAATCCATTCCTCAATAATCTCAAAAAGAAATTTAAAAGGCGCCTCAATAATAAAATCAAAAATAACAATAAAAAAGTTTAATTTGGCAATTTCCGAGCTAAAAAATTTTCCCAAAGAAAGAATTGGCATAAAGAAAAAATCAATTATAGGAGTAAAAATACTTTCTTTTTCTGACAAACTAAACTCATTAACAATCTGTTTTATTCTAAAAGAAAAGAAGGTGACTACAGAAACAAAAAAAATAAAAATTAACTGACTAATCACATTAAAATTCATTAAAGTTAAAATTTCATAAATTAAGCTTAAAGTAATAACAAAAGTTAAACTATAAAAAATAGTAAAGCCAAAAATTAACAACGGTTTTTTTTCTTTAGCTTTTTTTCTAACATAGGCAATAGTCGTTTCAAAACTTTTATCAGAATTAACAATCTCAACAATTCTTTTATAGATATTAATGGTATTTTTTTCACCAGGAATTTTGAAAAAAGAGATAATAAAAAGCATTAAAAAAGGTGGGAAAATCGTGTTAATCAAAATTGATTGAAGATTAATCTCACCATAAAAATAGCTGGATAAAGGCCATTCTAAAATTAAAGCAAAAATCATCTTCGTTAAAAAGATATAGATAAAACTACGAATAGCTAAATTAACAATTCTTGTTCTTAATTCTTGATATTTACGTCGGCAAATTAACTCTACTTCTGTCCAAAGTTTTTCTTTATTAGTTAGAATTGATTCTATTTCATTAAATTTTTCTTTTATTAAAGTGAATAAAATAATAAATGGCGGTAGTTGTTTTTTAGAAAAACGAGCTAAACTATCAACATAAGGATTGTTGATTATTGAGTCAATTTTTTGAAAAATAGTTGGTAATTTGGGAGATAGATTTTTTAATTCATTAGTTGAAAAATGAGCAATAGGTTTATAAAAAGTGATAAATAAATGATAACGTTGATATGATTTATCACTGCGACGAAATGATTTTTCTAAAACAGCTAAAAAATAAGCATCCTTTTTTTCGTCGTTTACTCCTTCTAGTTTAATCTTATTTTTTAATACCTGATAAATAAAAAAAGTGAAATAAGCGTTTTTTTGACTTGTTTCCGGCGACAATGTTTCCTCAATTTCACAAGTAATTAGATCTAAAATAAATTGATAAAGATACTCTTGTTCAGCCAAAGGACGACCAATTATTAGGTGATTTTTTAAAAATAGCCATTGATCAAGAATTTTTTGAACGGCATCAATATCGGCTTTTCCTAATTCTTCAAAGTCAAAATATCTTGCCCATAAAAGTTCACGAAGAAGATTTTCGCCTTCTCCTTTAGCTTCAGGATTTATGGTTAATCTTCTTTTTAAAATTCTTTCAATAGCGGCCCGACGAATCTGATGATCTTCACGAAACTCAACCGCATTTCTAATCTTTTCATAAAGAAAAGCAAAAAAGGAAACCGTTTGAGAAACAATGATTTTAGAAAAATCATCAGGTTTAGTTTTTGGTTTTACTGTTTTTAAACTTTCTAAAAGTAAAGTGGTATATTTTGAAAGTTTAATGGGTGAATTGTCTTTTTTTACCTCTTCTTCCATATCGGATATTGATATTATAAGCTAATGACTATTTTCTTGCAACAGTTTGGTATAAAGAAGTTGAGCTAATTTCTCTGGATGATGACGCAAAAGAGATCTGACTAAAGGAGAGGTGTATTTTTCTGAGGAAGAAAAATGATGTTCTTGAGAGTCAATTATATCTCCTTTAATAATTTTTTCTTGAGGATAAAATTTAACCAAATCATTTTCTACTAATTTTTCAGAATACTTAGAATACCAATTAATAATTTTTTTGGGTATTTTTTTATTATTAACAATAATAAAATCTGGTTGACGACCTAAATAAAAAGATATATCTTTTAAATGATCAGAACCTTTATAATTAGATGTTTGCCCAGATTTGGTAAATAAATTTAAAATAAAAATAATTTTTGCCGGGGATTTTTTTATTGCATTTTTAATCCCTTTGACTAATAAGTTAGGAATTAAACTGGTATAAAAATCTCCTGGGCCAATAAGAATAAAATCTGAATCATTAATTCGTTTTATTGCTTCAGGATTAGCTTGGACCATGGGTTTAAGATAGGTTTTAACCACCTTAGTTTTTTCTCGAAAATTCTTATCAATTAATCCTTCACCTGTAATAATTTTTCCACTTTTATACTGAACAACAATATCCGTTTTTTGATAAGTTACCGGAATTACTTTACCTTTTGTTTTTAAAATATATGAAGCAATATTGATTACTTCTTGGTAAGAAGAAGTGTTTTTTTCCAAAGCCGATAAAAAAATGTTACCAAAATTATGACCGGCTAAATCGCCTTTATCAAAGCGGTATAGAAAAAGTTTTCTCCACAGTTTTGAAGCTTCAGATAAAGCTACCAAACATTGACGGAGGTCACCAGGCGGAAGAATTCCTAACTGATTGTGTAGTCGCCCAGTTGACCCGCCAGAATCCATCACCGAAACAATGACTGCTAAATCAAGCGGATATTTTTTTAAACCGGAAAGAACAACAAAGGTACCGGTACCGCCTCCAATAACCGTTACTTTAGGAAATTTTGCTTTTTTAGTCATCTTATTTTATTATTAACAACTTTTCCTTTGAATAAAAATTTGTTGTCTTTAATATCCTGATCAACTAATTCTCTAGGTCCAATAAAGCTATTCCTACCTATTTTTACGCCCGGTAAAAGAGTAGCATTAACTCCGATTTTTGAACTCTGACCAACAATCGTTCCTAATTTTAGCATTTGGGAATCAATTTTTTTTTCTTTGACTACCGATTTTACATTTTGAGCATCAAAGCGGAAATTAGCTGTTATTGCGCCGGCACCGAAGTGAACCTTATCATCTAAAATCGAATCACCAATATAATTTCGATGTAGAGAAACATTTTTACCTAAATAAGACCGAGCCACTTCTGAAAAGCTACCAATAAGACAATTTTTACCAATATGACTTTCTCTTATTAAACAAAAATCGCCGATAATCGTTCCATCATCAATAAAACAAGGAGGAACAATCCTAGCAGTTTTAGAAATTTTGACATTTTTACCTAGAAATATTCCTTCATTAATTTTAAGATTTTTTAAAAAAAAACTCATCATTGGCAAAATATGCCAGGGATATTTTAAAGTAAACCAAAAATTATCGTAAAGAAAAAAATCAATTTTTTGATACTCATTAATTAAATCGGTTAAACTTCTTTCATACCAATCATCATCAACAGTTTTAATAGCACTAATTTTTTTAAATAAAATTGTTGCTTCGAAAAAATAATCAATAAACATTTTAGCCACATTCGAGGGTAAGTTATTTTTCGCTGGTTTTTCTACAATGCCAATGATTTGTTTATTTTTAAAAACAAAGTATCCTAAAGGTTGATATTGAGAGATTTTTTTTCCAACGAGTAAAATTTTAGATTTATTTTTTTTTATTTGACTAATTATTTTAGTTAAAATTTGGTAATCAAAAACATCATTAGCATTAACAAATAATACCTCGCCTTTTAATTTATTTTTAAGAGTTAATATGGCGCCCGCTTGTCCTTTTAGCTTATTATTTTGACGATAGACCTCAATTAAAGTTTTTGGTTTTATTTTTAAAATAATTTTTTTTATTTTTAAATAATTTTTTGAGTTAGTGATAATAATAATTTTTTTAGCAAAAGAGGAGAAATTAATAATCTGTTTTTCAATTAATGGTTGTCCTAAAAAAGAAAATAGATTCTTATCAGTAAGCGGCCAAAATCTTTTATTTTCACCACCAGCTAAAATAATAATATTATCTAATTTATTAATCATATTAAGAGAAAAACTATTCTTTTACTTTAGCGTCGAAATTTAAAATCTCATTTTTTAATTCTAAAACCATTTTTTCTGTAATTTGAGGACTATTACTTTCAACGTTTAAACGAAACAATGGTTCGGTGTTTGAGGTTCTAATGTTAAAACGCCAATTAGAATAATCAATTGATAGTCCATCAAGCCAGGATATTTTACCATCTTGATATTTTTGAGAAATTTTTTCAAGAATTTTTTTAGCCTTTAACTCTTTTGGTAAAATAAAATTTATTTCTCCAGATTCATATGAACTATGATAAGAAGAGATAATTTCAGAAATTGGTTTATTTTCTTGGGTGATAATATCTAAGATTAAAAGAATAGTGATAACCGAACTTTCACCATAACCAGTTTGGCGATAAAAAAAATGGCCAGAAGATTCGCCAGTAAATAAAATATCGTTTTTAAGCATTAGATCAGAAATTAAAGCATGACCAACCGGACCAATAATTGCCTTACCGCCGGCTTTTTTAACAGCGTTAACGATATTTTGCGTATATCTCACATCAACGCCAATTTTATCTCCCTTATTTTTTTTGAGAAGATAGGAAGCGATTAGAGCCGATATAAGACTGGCAGAGATAATTTTCCCTTTTTCATCAATAAAAAAAACTCTATCGCCATCACCATCAGGAGCAATGCCTAAATCAGCTTTTTCCGCTAATACTTTTTTTTGCAAGTCTTTTAAATTTTTAAACTCTAAGGGATTGGGTTCATGAGCAGGAAAACGACCATCAAGAGTAAAGTTCATCTTTATCAATTGACAGGGAAGTTTTTTAAAAAGTTCATTTATATATAAAATCGCCATTGCATTAGCCGGATCAGCGACAATTTTTAATTTTTTAATTTTTTTTGGTTTTACAAATTTAAAAGCAAAATCAACCTCATCTTTAACAATATCTTTTATTTTTTTTAAACTTCCTTTTTTTTCATAATTAATAAAATCCTTATTTTCAACGATTTCTTTTACCTTTGTCATGCCAGTATTTTTACCAATTTTAACCAGGCTATTACCGACTCTTTTAGCAAACTTGATGCCATTCCATTGAGGAGGATTGTGAGAAGCGCTAATTTGAATTCCGCAATCAACTTTTTCTTTTAAAATAGCAAAATAAAACGTAGGCGTTGAGGCTAAACCAATGTCAATAATTTTTGCCCCCATTTTTAATAAAGTTTTTTCTGCTATTTTAAACAATGTTGGGGAAGACAGTCTCATATCGCGACTAAGAACTATCTTAAGCTGATCTTTCTTAATTTCTTTTACAAAAAAAGAATAAATTCCCTTAATAATTAGAGGGAAATTTTTTTCATTAAGATCCTCTGGATAAAGGCCGCGAATGTCATAGGCTTTAAAGATTTTTGGATTAATTTCCATAGGTTCATTAAAAACTTATAAAAAATAGTAAGATAAAATTTCTAAAGATTCTTTTAGAGAAAAAGGCGTCTGACTGGTTTTTATTTGAATATCAATTCGGTGAAGAGTTTTATAAATTTGAATTAATTTTGACAAAGGCCATAATTTCGCCTGAAATTTTAATTTATTTATCTGCCAATCGGCTAATTTTTCCGGTTTTACGCCGGTTTTAATTAAAAGAAGATTTCTAATATGGCGAATTAACATAATAAATAAAAAGCTTTCCTCAAAAGAAAGATTAACTAAAAATTGAAGAACTTTTTTTTGATTTCCTAGCATAAATTCGTCTAAGAATTTAAAAACTGTTTCTTTAATCTTAAACTCAATAACTTTTATTTTTTTATTTTTAATCTTTAATTCTCTGGCATTAAAACCATCTTCCCAGTCAAACAATTCTAAATCATTATCATCAATTATTTTATCTAAGTTTTTTTTAAGTTTTATATTTTTGTCAGAGTATTTTTTATTTAGATTTTCAATAAAATAAACTGTTTTTTGAGAAAAAAGATTAAAATTTTTTTCTAAAATAAAGTTTTCTAAAAGTTCATTAAATTTAATTTCATTAATCTGACAATTATTTTCTTTATATTTTTTTTTAAGAGAAAGGAAATAATTTCTGGAGGCAATATTATCTTCTCCGCAAATAATTGTTAGCATATCAAAATAGACATTGTTATAATATTTTTAATTATACTTATGTTTGATTTAATTTCAATTGGTAGCATCAGCATTGATTTATATTTTAAAGGTGATTCTTTAACTTTTTATAACAATCGATTTTATTTAGCTTTAGGAAAATATGTGGCAGAAAATTTTTACGAAAGTTTAGGTGGCGGTGGCGCCAATGTCGCCATTGGCGTAAAAAAAGAAGGTTTAAAAACAGGATTAATGGGTTTTATTGGTAAAAATCCTTTTAAAAAAATAATTTTAGAAAAGTTGAAGAAAGAGGATATTGATTATCATCTTTGTCGTTTTGTTGATAATTATATTAATATTTCAACGATTCTTTTAAACAATGATGGTGAACGATCAATTATTCATTATGCCACGCCTCACCAACATCTTTTATTTAATGACGAGTTATTAAAAAAAAATATTAAAACCAAAGCTGTTTATTTTGGCAATCTTCCGGATGTTTCTTTAACCGAAAAAATTAATTTAATAAATTTTTTTAAAAAAAATAATGTTTTAATATTTTTAAACTTAGGAGTTTCTGATTGTCGAAGACCATTAGAACAAATAAAAAAGATATTAGAAAAAATTGACTTTTTGATTATTAATGGATATGAATTTGCTGATTTAGTCAAAGCTCCTTTTAAAGATATTCATTTTAAAGAGAATGTTGTTTCGTGGTATGCACCTTTTTTAAAGGATAAAATCATTGTCATTACCTTGGGTGAAAAAGGTAGTTATTTATATTTTCAAGATAAAATTTACTATCAAAAAGCAATCAAACCAAAAAGAATTATTGATACTACTGGCGCTGGCGATGGATTTACAGCCGGATTTATTGCCGAATATTTAAAATCTAAAAATTTAATTAAAGCAATGGAAAAAGGAACAAAATTAGCCTCTAAAATTTTAGAAAAAATCGGTGCTAATTAACTAATTGATTTAAACTTAAGGTTTAAATAAGCAATTCCGCAAGCAATCGCGTCAATCTCATCATCATTTTTATTTTTGACGTTAATATCATTGATAGTTAAAGTTAACATTTTTTTAATTGATTTTTTATCAGCCAAACCATAACCGGTTATCGCTTGTTTTATCTCAAGAGGAGTTAAAAATACAACTTTAATATTTTTTTGAGCTGCTAACAATAAAATTACTCCTTGAGCTTGACTCACAGTAATAGCTGTTTTTTGATTTTTTAAAAAAAACAACTTTTCTAAAATAATTAAATTTGGATGATAAATATCTATTATTTTTTCAATTTGGGAGTAAATTTCTTCTAATCTTTTTTCTAATGTTTTTTTTGATGAAGTTTTAATTAATCCCGAAATAAGATATTTCTTATTTTCAAACAAAGCAAATCCTGTTTTTTCAACCCCTGAATCTATAGACAAAATCTTCATATAAATTTTTTTGATATTAACCAACAAAAAAGATGGGAGAGTCACTTTTTAGGACGTCTTGGCTAACTCGCCTTGCGGCGAGGTACACCTAACGCCTATATAACCAGTAGTCTACTGGTAAGTTGATAAGGACTCCTTATCTTGAGGTTCACTTCGCACTTGAGATGCATTCAGTGCTTATTGAATAGCAATTTAGCTACCCGGCAATGCCTTTTTGAGACAACCGGTACACCAGGGATTGCCTCTTCCAGGTCCTCTCGTACTGTGGAAGATTCCTCTCAAGAGTCCATGCGTCTACACTGGATAGAGTCCGAACTGTCTCACGACGTTCTGAACCCAGCTCGCGTACCGCTTTAACGGGCGAACAGCCCGACCCTTGGGACCGACTCCAGCCCCAGGATGCGATGAGCCGACATCGAGGTGCCGAACCGTTTCGTCGATAGGAACTCTCAGAAACGACTAGCCTGTTATCCCCGGGGTAGCTTTTATCCGTTAAGCCCCGACCACAATCATAGTGAGTCGGAGGATCACTAACGCCTGCTTTCGCATCTGCTTGAGTTGTCACTCTCACAGTTAAGCCAGCTTATGTGTTTATACTTACATTGCGATTTCCATACGCAACAAGCTGACCTTTGCACTCCTCCGTTACCTTTTTGGAGGAAGCCGCCCCAGCTAAACTGACCACCAGACACTGTTTCCCGACTAAGTCGGGATAAGGTAGAAAAAAATTAAAGAGAGGTGTTTCATTGACCCCCGACTAAGTCGGGGTCCCTCCTACGCTCAACAATTAATTTTTCTCTACCAATATCTAGTTTCAGTAAAGCTCCCGGGGTCTTTTTGTCCAAGTGTAGATAGGCCGCATCTTCACAGCCATTTCAATTTCATCGGGCGACGGTTCAAGACAGTTGTCAACTCGTTAGACCTTTCATGCGGGCCGGAACTTACCCGGCAAGGGATTACGCTACCTTAGAACTCTCAAGGTTAGAGCTGTCGTTCACTGGAGCTTACACCCCGAGCCTCCCCGCCGAAGGCAGGGTCACCCAGAGTGGATAACTTACCAGCACCGGACAGGTTTCAGCCCCTATATATCCCCTATTGAGGTTTGCAGGGACCTGTGTTTTTGCTAAACAGTCGGTTGACAATCTTTTGCTGCGCCCCGACTTTACGTCGGGAAGAGCATCTTGCCTAGCTTACGCTCAGCTTTTTTGCCGAGTTCCTTGAACCATCCTTACCCGTATGCCTTGGTATTCTCTACCAACCTACCTGTGTCGGTTTGCGGTACGGTTTAATTTTAAACTCCTTAGTTTATTTTTCCCGGAAGCTTAAATCATCCGCCTTTCCCGACTAAGTCGGGATTGTATTCATAACTCACCTTAACAAAAGTTAAGGTTTGTTATTTAACCCTTCATATAGAAGGGGCGGACTATCAAGCTTCGTCATAAACTAAGTAATAACGTTTAAAATTAAGTAGCCGAATATTAACGGCTTGCACATCCCCTAATACGAGACCGCATTAGGGTTAGATCCGACTAACCCTCAGTCGATTGACGTTGCTGAGGAAACCTTAGGTTTTCGGCATCCCAAGTTTTCATTGGGAGAATCATTACTCATTCCAGCATTCTCGCTCCTGACCGCTCCATCTCGTCTTACGACTTGACTTCACTGCAGTCAGGACGCTCCCCTACCTCCCGACTAAGTCGGGATTCCGTCTTCGGTAAACTCTTTAGTTCCGATCATTTTCGGCGCTAATTTTCATATTCGGGTGAGCTGTTACGCACTCTTTAAAGGATGGCTGCTTCTAAGCCAACCTCTCCGCTGTATGAGAAAATTAACGGCCTTTATCACTTAAGAGTTATTTAGGAACCTTAGACAGGAATCTGGGATGTTTCCCTCTCGCCAATACCGGCTTATCCCGGCATGACTGACTGCCATGTCAAAATTTATAGTATTCGGAGTTTGATTGATCCGCCTCGCTTGCGCTCGGCGGACCATTCAGTAGCTCTACCTCTATAAAATTAAGACATGACGCTATACCTAAATATATCTCGGGGAGAACCAGCTATCTCCAGGTTCGATAGGCATATTACCCCTAACCACAAATCCTCCCATACCATTTCACCGGTAACGGGTTCGGGCCTCCTCCCGACTCAGTCGGGATTCACCCTGTTCATGGTTAGCTCACCTGGTTTCGGGTCCCTGCCCAAATTTTTTACGAACAGAGTTCGTAAACGCTCTGTGAGAACTTGGTTTCCCTTCGCCTACCCAAGATAAACTTGGTTAAACGAAAATTTAGACAGGACTCGCTGGATCATTCTTCAATAGGCACGACATCATCCACCTAAGGCGGACTCTGTCTGTTTGTTAGCCAATAGTTTCAGTTTCTATTTCACTCCCCTTAACGGGGGACTTTTCACCTTTCCCTCACGGTACTAGTTCACTATCGGTCGGTTTAAGTATTTAGCCTTAGAGGATGACTCCCCTAGCTTCCCACAAGATAACCATGTCTCGTGGTACTTGGGAAACCCACCGAGGTTTTTTTTAGTTTAAAATACAAGGCTGTCACTTTCTATGGCAGGCCTTTCCAGACCTTTTCTTTTACTAAAAAAAACTCTCTTCTGTGGTCCCGCAACCCCCCGACTAAGTCGGGGTTTAGGCTTTTCCGCTTTCGCTCGCCACTACTAACGGAATCACATCCGCCAAAGGCGGATAAATTTGTTTTCTTTTCCTCTGAGTACTGAGATGTTTCAGTTCCCCAGGTTCCCTTCCCGACTAAGTCGGGATCCCCGATTTTTCATCGGGGAGGTTACCCTATTCGGAAACCAACGGTTGATAACGTCTGCGTGATGACTAACCGTTGTTTTCGCAATCTAGCATGCGTCCTTCATCGGCTTAAACCGCCAAGGCATTCACTATTGGCCTTATCTCTCCCATCTTTCTTGGTGGTTAATAAAACTAATTGTTAAAGTACTGATTCCGAGATTAAATTTAAAATATATCTCGGAGTGGACCTGACCGGACTTGAACCGGTGACCTTCCGCGTGCAAGGCGGATGTTCTAAACCAACTGAACTACAGGCCCTTTAGGTACTAAATATAAACTTTAATTTTTTTTAAGAAGCTGTTAGGTCAGCCTGATTTAACTGACCAATGTTGCTCTTAAGAAAGAAAAACTTTCATTGGTAAAGGATATCCTATCAAATAGATTTTAATTTGTCAACTATATAAAAGTGTATCATTTTTTTATTTGCTTATATTATTTTTTTGTTTTATATTAAATATATATGGTTCATCAAAAAAAAATTGTGTGGTTTGAGGAGGTTGATAAAAACAATATTGCTTTAGTTGGTGGTAAAGGTGCAAATTTAGGCGAGATGATTAATGCTGGTTTCCCCATTCCTTACGGTTTTATTATTACCGCCAACGCTTATTTTGAGTTCATTGAGATTAATCAATTAAGAAAAAAAATTAATGATATTTTATCAATGGTTAACTATGATAATCCTGTTGAGCTCCACCAGGCCTCTAAACATATTAGGGAAATAATTCTTAAAGGAAAAGTTTCTCATAGTTTAATCAATGAAATTATTTATTATTATGAAAATCTTCTTTTAAAAGAAGAAAAGTTTTATAAAAAAAAATCAGGTTTTCATTTTGTTTTGTATCATAAATTAAAGTCTTTATATCACCAACCATTGGTTGCAGTTCGTTCATCTGCTACAGCCGAAGATCTTCCTTCAGCTTCTTTTGCCGGCCAACAAGAAACTTTTTTAAACATTAAAGGCGAAACTAATTTAATTTTAAAAGTTAAAGAAAGCTGGGCATCACTTTTTACGGAAAGGGCTATTTATTACCGTCATAAAATGAATTTTGATCATCTTAAGGTTGGTTTAGCCTCAGTAGTTCAAAGGATGGTTCAATCAGATAAGTCAGGAATTGCTTTTAGCATTGATCCGATCACCAATGATCGTTCTAAAATCATTATTGAGGCGATTTATGGTTTAGGTGAATACATTGTTGGTGGAAAAGTAACTCCAGATCATTATGAGATAGACAAAAGGTCTTTTGTCATTATTAAAAAAGAGATAAAAAATCAAACCTCTAAATTAATGAAAGTCGGAACTAATAATAAAGAAATAAGGTTAAAAAAAAGTGTTGGAACAAGGCAAAAACTTTCGGAAAAAGAAATTTTAAAATTAGCTCTTTTAATCGCCGATATTGAAAAACACTATTATTTTCCCCAAGATATTGAATGGGCAATTGAAGGTAATGATGTTTATATTGTTCAATCAAGACCAATTACTACCATTCAACAAACTAAAGAAAAACAGTCGGTAATAAAAATTACCAATGAGATTGATCTTTCCAATCAACCAATTTTAATTGGTTCGCCGGCTTCGCCTGGAATTGGAGTTGGCTCGGTTAAGATTATTCATTCTCCTTCGCAGATTGATTTAATCAAGAAAGGCGATGTTTTAGTTGCTCCCCAAACCAATCCTGATTATGTACCAGCAATGAAAAAATCAGCTGCCATTATCACTGAAAAAGGCGGTCGTACCTCTCATGCAGCTATTGTTTCCCGCGAGTTGGGTATTCCGGCGGTTGTTGGAGCGGAAAAAGCGACTAAAATTCTGAAAAATGAGATGATAGTTTCGGTTAATGGTAGCAGCGGCGAAATTTTTAAAGGTAGCATCTTATCCTCCCAAAAATTAGTTTCTCATAATCTAAAAAAAGAAGAAGATGCCGAAAAAAAGCCGATTTTAAAAACCTTAACCAAGGTTTATGTTAATTTAGCCGAACCAGAAAAAGCCGATTCTGTCGCTCAAATGAATGTTGATGGCATTGGTTTATTACGGGCCGAGTTTATGATTGCCGAGATTGGTGTTCATCCTAAAGAGTTTATTAAGCAAAAAAAGGAGAAACTCTTTATTAATCAATTGACTGATAATCTTCTAAAGTTTGTTAAACCCTTTCATCCCCGACCTGTAGTTTATCGAGCGACTGATTTTAAAACCAATGAATATCGACATCTAAACGGTGGTCGTCATTTTGAACCAATTGAAGAAAATCCAATGTTAGGTTTTCGCGGAGCGAGTCGTTATATTGCTAATCCTGATGTTTTTTCTTTAGAACTCCAGGCAATCAAAAAGGTATGGGAGGCTGGTTTTCAAAATCTTCATCTAATGATTCCTTTTGTAAGGACGCCAATAGAGTTATTAAGAATTAAAGAAATTATTAATAAGCATGGCTTGTTTTCTTTGCCTGGTTTTAAACTTTGGATTATGGTGGAAGTGCCAGCTTGCGCCTTAAATTTAGAAGAGTTTATTAAAATTGGTTTTGACGGCGTTTCTATTGGCACCAATGATCTAACCATGATGTTATTAGGTGTTGATCGGGATAATTCTGAGGTCTCATATATTTATGATGAAAGAAACCCAGTAGTAATTGAGGTTTTAAAAAACATTGTTAAAACTTGTCAAAAGCATCATATAACTTGTTCTATTTGCGGTCAAGCCGCTTCTGATTATCCAGAAATTGTTGAGGTTCTAATAAATGCCGGCATTACTAGCGTCTCTGTTAATCCTGATGCCATTGATCGCACCCGAGAACTAATTCATCAGCTTGAGAAGAAGATAATAAAAAATAAAAAAGTAGTTAGTAGTTAGAAGTTAGAAGTTAGGTGTTAGGAGTTAAGTGGTGGATTGTTTTTAATGTTTAAAATTTTAAGATTTAATATTTAAAATTTAAGATTTTATTTTTTGGTTTTATGCCAAAAATTAAGAAAATTTTTGCTCAGGAAGTTTTAAACGGTTTTGGTTTGCCAACCATTAAAGGTTATCTTTTAATGGATAATGAGGTAATAGTGGAAACCTCAGTTGCCTCACCGTGGTTAACAAATAAGGATGAGATGATGGAATTACGAGATAATGATAATGAAAAAAGATTAATAGGAATGGGAGTAAGCAAAGCGGTTTATTATTTAAACAATCTCATTGCTCCTAAATTAAGAGGCGTTTCTTTAGATAAACAAAAAGAGATTGATTATTGGCTAATAAAAGCCGACGCGACTAAAAATAAAAGCAAATTAGGCGTCAATACCATTCTTACCATTTCTCAACTGGTTGCCAAAGCAGGAGCTAAAGCTAATAACCTACCTCTTTTTCGCTATCTTAATTCTTGGTATAAAAATAACTTTAATGATAATATCTCTTTAGACAAAATTCCCACGCCAATTTTTTCCATTATTCACGGTGGAAAATATAATCATAATCTTAACTTTCAAGACTTTTTGATTATCTTTTCCTCAATTTATCAATTTGAACAAAGCTATTATTTAGCGGTAGAGTTTTTTTTTCAGATAAAAAAAGCGATTGAAAAATACAGTAATCAAACTTTTTTTAGTCAGTTTGGTAGCTACGCACCTACTCTTTCCACTAATATTGATGGTTTAGAAATTCTCAAACAAACCAGTGAACAACTAAATCTTAAACCAGGTTTGGATATTTTTTTTGGACTGGATATTGCCGCTGATTATTTCTATAAAAATGGACTATATCATTTTAAAGATAAAAATCGTCCTTTAAATACTGATGATTATATTAAATATTTATTAGAACTGACTAAAAATTACTCATTTTTATTTTTAGAAGACCCTTTAAGTTTTAGTGATTGGAATGGTTGGTCAAAATTATATAGTCTTCTTGCTAAAGAAATATATTTAGCAGCTGATGATTTAACATTATCTAATAAAGAAAAAGTCTTAAAAGCAATTAAAAACCAATCTTGTACCACGATTTTAATTAAACTAAGTCAATTAGGAACAATCACCGAGACAATGGAGTTAATAAACCTTCTTCGCAAAAATAATCTTAATTATGTGATTGCATCACGCTCTCAAGAAACAGAAGATGATTTTATCGCTGATTTAGCTATTGCGGTTCAGTCAGAGTTTGTCAAATTTGGTCCTCCTCTTCACAGCGAGTTTGTTGTAAAATATAATCGCTTGTTAGAAATTGAAAAAAACGAACTTCATCAATGATTGGCAAAATTAAAGGTAAGTTGGTGGAAATTGATGGTAATCAAGGATTATTGGAAACCACTAGCGGCCTTTTTTATCAGTTATATCTTCCTTCTTATTTGCTATCTCGTTTGAAAATAAATCAATCGCTTGAACTATACACTCACCTTTATTTTCGTGAAGACTCTTTTATTCTTTTTGGTTTTAATACTAAAGAAGAATATCAATTATTTAAGGAACTGATTACTGTTCCAGGAGTGGGTGTCAAAACCGCTTTTGCCATTATCTCTTTTGGAAAGGTTAATCAACTAATTGAGGCAGTAAAAAATAACGATGTTGATTACTTTACCGAAATTCCAGGTTTGGGTAAAAAAACCGCCTTAAAAATTATTTTAGAGCTTTCTTCAAAACTTAAAAAAGAGTTTAATTTGGAAAAAATATACTTTTCCGAAGAAGATAAAGCTATTTATGACGCTTTAATCTCTTTAGGTTTTAACTCTTATCAAGTGAAAAAGATCATTCCTAAACTGCCTAAAAATTTAAAGCTTGAAGAAAAAATTAAAGAAGCTTTGAAAATGTTAAAATAATAACTTATGGAAGAAAAAAACCTTCGGCCAAAAACTTTATCCGAATATATTGGTCAAAAAAACATCATTAAAACCTTAAAATTGTTTATTGAGGCGGTAAAAAAAAGAGGCGCACCCTCAGAACATCTTTTGTTTTATGGTCCGCCGGGAATTGGTAAAACCACTTTAGCCTGTGTTGTTGCTAATGAACTTAAAGGTGATATAAAGATTACTTCTGGTGCTGCTATTGAAAGAGGTGGTGATTTAGCGGCAATTCTCACTAATTTAAAAAACAATGACATTTTGTTTATTGATGAGATTCATCGGTTACCAAAACCGGTAGAAGAACTTTTATATCCGGTTTTGGAAGAGTATTTTTTAGATATTGTTATTGGCAAAGGACCATCAGCGCGAACTGTTAGATTACCGATTCCCAAAATTACCATTATCGGTGCCACCACTAAATTAGCCTTGGTTTCCTCGCCTTTACGCGACCGGTTTGGTTTGATTTTAAGACTGGATTATTATTCTCAAAGCGAGATGGTGGAGATTATTCTTCGTTCCAGTCGAATTCTTTCTCTGCCGATTACCAAAGAAGCGGCGATTGAGATCAGCAAAAGAGCACGTAAAACTCCTCGTATTGCCAATAGGATTTTAAAAAGAGCCCGTGATGTTTTGGAAGTGGAAAAATATAAGGTAGTTGATGAAAAACTGCTTGATAATCTTTTTAAACTATTAGAAATGGATGAGGTGGGTCTAACCAGTATTGATATTAAATATCTTCGTTTATTGGCAGAAAAGTTCGCTCAAAATCCGGCTGGTTTAGAAACGATTGCTCTTTCTTTATCCGAAGATAAAAAAACCATTGAAGAGTTTGTTGAGCCATACTTGCTTCAATTAGGTTTTATTAAAAAAACTCCTCGTGGTCGGTTGATTACTCCTCAGGGTCTTCAACATTTAGGAATGATAAAAACTATGATATAATTTTTATCAATTCTTAATTTTAAATTGACAAAACGGGCGAGTGGTGGAATTGGCAGACACGCAGTCTTGAGGAGGCTGTGCCGCAAGGCGTGGGAGTTCAAGTCTCCCCTCGCCCACTTTAAAAAAAGCGTCCTCGGGCAGACTCGAACTGCCAACCTACTCCTTAGAAGGGAGTTGCTCTATCCAATTAAGCTACGAGGACTTTTATGAGCCGAGAAGAGGAGTCGAACCTCCAACCTTGCGCTTACAAAGCGCCTGCTCTGCCATTGAGCTATCTCGGCAAAATTAATGAAAGTGCCGGGAGAGGGACTCGAACCCTCACGACCTATTCGGTCACAGGATTTTAAGTCCTGCTTGTCTGCCAATTCCAACATCCCGGCTGATATAAATTAATTATAAACCTTAAATTCTAAATCCTAAAAAAATAAATCCGAAATTCGAATATCGAAATCTGAAACAAACAATAAAATAACTCAAATCTTAAATCTCAAAATTCAAAA
>JAOAEC010000013.1:0-12208 GCA_026416975.1 Patescibacteria group bacterium
GTCCTGAACCGATAATGGCTGTTTTTCCTAAATTTATCAGTTCATCAAGATGATAGATTTTTTTTAATTTAGGAAGATCAATCTCAAAGGTTTTTCCCAAAACCCAGTCTAAAAGATATTGTTTTTTATCATTATAATTTTCCAGCTTTTTAAGATAAGGAAACTCGCCGTAATTTAAATATTCAAAAAATTTTTCTTCAAGAATTGTTTGATAATCAATTAGTTTATTAATTTCAAAGATATTTTCTTTAGGAAGAATAAGATTTTCATTAATTTTTAGATATTCGCTGTAGCTTAAAGGCGCTAACTGATATTCTAAAATTCTGCCGGCTAAGCTTTCTCTTGCTTGAGTTTTTATAAAAAGAGAGGATGAGCCACTGACGATAAACTTTAGTTGAGAAGAGTATTGATCAAAATATTTTTTTAAAATACTGTTCCAACCATCAACATATTGAACTTCATCAAAGAAAAAATAGAGTTTTTCATTGGGATGATTTTTTAACTGATAAAGAATAATTTTTTCCAAAACTTCAGGATTGTTTTTTAAGATTATTTCCTCAAAAGAAAAATAGGTAATCGTTTTTCTATTTTTAATCTTTAAAAGAAGCTCGTTAATTAATTGTTTTAAAAGAGTGGTTTTGCCGACTCTTCTTAAGCCAACAACAGCGATAATTAAATCGTTATTGATTAGTTTTTCATAGATAAAATCAAAAATGTTTCTTTTAGAAAGATAAATATTTTCAGCAAAAAATGATGAATTATCCCACCAAGGATTAATTCTTTTTAATTCATTAGTGATGAAATTATTATTAAAATTACTCATAATTGTACAATTATGAGTAAAATAATATCAAAAATCCTCATAAATGTCAATAGACACTGTTAACACCTCGGAGGTGGAAGATATTTGACACCTTGGGATAAGGTATTAACAAGAAGATTCCCGCATTCGCGGGAATGACAGGGAAAGAAGGCGGGAATGACAGGGAAAGAAGGCGGGAATGACAAAGAAAATTAAAAATTAAAAATCAAAAGTTAAAAATTACAATTGAAAATTTAAAATTAGAAATTAGAAATTGATGTTATACATTACAAGTTACACGTTATACGTTATAAGTTAAGTGTTAGTTGATAATAATTTAAATTTTGGTAAGTTTAAGGTAAAATTTAAGAAAATAAGAAAATAATAAAATAATTATGAAAATATCAGCGGTTGTTTTGACAAAAAATGAGGAAAAAAATATTGAGAGGTGTTTAAAATCTTTAGATTTTTGCGACGAAATAATTATTATTGATGATTATTCGGAAGACAAAACTATTGAGAAAGTTAAAAGTTTAATCCGCCAGCTGGCGGACAAAATTCAAAATAAAAATGTAAAATTAAAAATTTATAAAAGAAATCTTGAGAATAATTTTGCAAAGCAAAGAAATTTTGGCCTGGAAAAAACAAGCTATGACTGGGTACTTTTTGTTGATGCTGATGAGGAAGTAAGCGAGGAATTGAAAAAAGAGATTGTTGATTTAAAAAGGGATTCCCGCATTCGCGGGAATGACGTTTTTGCTTTTTATATTAAACGACGTGATTATTTTTGGGGTAGAGAAGTAAAATACGGCGAAGTTTTAAAGGCAAGAAAAAAAGGATTTATCAGGCTAGTCAATAAAAAATCTGGCAGTTTTTCAGGCAATGTCCACGAAGAATTTAAACTTAAAAATCAATCCGCCAGCTGGCGGACAAAAATCAAAACTTTTAATAACTATTTAAATCATTATCCTCATCCGACAGTTAAAGAGTTTTTAGAAGAGATTAATTTTTACTCAACTATAAGAGCTAATGAGCTTTATCAACAAGGAAGAAGAACCAATCTTTTTGAGATTATTTTTTATCCTTTAACCAAGTTTGTTTTAAATTATTTTATTTATGGTGGATTTTTAGATGGACCGGCTGGGTTTGCGTATGCTTTTTTAATGAGTTTTCACTCATTTTTAGTCAGAGCCAAGGTGTATCAGTATCAGTTAGAACGTGGAACGTAGAACATAAATTTTTAATTTTTAATTTTTAATTTCTAATATCTTTAGATTGTAAAATAAGAGATATGATAAGTAAGGTTTTAATGATTCTTTTAGCTTTAGGCTTTAGTTTTGGCCATTTGGGAAGAATTTCATTTCTTGATCAGCAGATTAATGGTTATTTATATGAGATTGTTCTTTTGATCTTATTGCTTTTTCTGTTTTTTCGTTTTCGTTTTAAACCGTTGATTGAGGGTTATAAAAATTACTTCTGGTTTTTTTGGTTAATTTTTTATTTATTAGTTAGTTTTTTAATTGACCTTAAAAAATATAACTATCAACAAAATTTAATTGCTTTTTTATACCAGATAAGGCTAATTTTTTATTTTTTAGGATTTTTATATTTAAAAAAAGTTGATTTGAAACCTTTTTTTGTTGTTTTAATTTTGGTGACGGTTCCCCTTTCTTTAACTCAGTTTTTTTTATATCCTAATCTGCGAAATCTTTTGTATTTGGGCTGGGATCCGCATATTTTCCGACTTTTTGGTTTGTTTTTTGATACCTATGTGGCAGCAGCAATTTATGGACTGATTTTTTTATTTCTTTTTTTTAAGAAAAAATTTTTTTTAAGAAAATTTTTATTGACGATTTATTTTCTTTTTATTCTTTTGACTTATTCTAGATTAGGATTAATCAGTTTTTTAATTACCTTGTTTATTTACTTTATTATCAATAAAAATTATCAGAAGATATTATTAATTTCCGGAATGGTTTTCATTTTTATTTTTTTGGTTTTAAAATTTGATCGGGGAGCAATTAATTTGAACCGGATGTTTTCAATCAAGGCAAGAGTGATTGATTATCAAAAAGGAATCAGTTTTTTTGTTAAAAAACCGATTTTTGGTTATGGTTATAACCGAATCCGATTTATTAAGAATGAATCGGTGAGTCATTCCGGCGCTAGTTTTTCTTCAAGTTTTCTGACAGTTTTGGTAGGCGCTGGTTTAATTGGTTTTTTTTTATTTATCAAAAGTCTGTTTCAATTAATTAATAAAAACAAGTTTGGAGTTTATTTTTTAATTTTTCTTGGTTTTTTTTCTTTAGCTGACAATGTTTTGCTTCATCCGTTTATTTTGTCTTTATTGTTGATGACAGTTATTCTTTTTGATAAACAACGGTGAGAGTTTTTGTTTCTAGATTGCCAGCAATGTCTAAAGCTTCAATATCAATTTTGTTTTCTCCTTCTTTTAACTTAATAAAAGTTTGAAAGCTGCCTTGAGCATCAACAACAATTGGTAAATCGTTAATTTTAATCATTACCTCCTTATCAGTTTTTCCTAAAATTTTTATTTCTTCTTTATCGGTTTTGAAATTATCAGTTGGTTCAATAATCTCTAATTTTGGTTTTTCTTTTTTAAATAAAACAGTATATTTCGATGATTTTTTAATATGTTTTTTATCTTTGGTTTTGGCAATAAGATATATTTCGTTTTCTCCTTCTTTTAACTCTTCTAATTCTTCTTCAAATTTTTCAATTGTTTCAATCTCTTTGATTTTTTCATTATTAAGATAAAACTCAACGATCTCAAAATTTGTAAGTGTGCCGCTAATAATAACTTTAGCTGAGTTAGTAGCGTTAGGAAGCGAGTCAATGGTAAGATTGCCGTAAAAAGGATTATTTGTTTCAATAATTACGGTTTCTTCATTTTTTTTTATTAAGCGGCTGATAAAAATGGCGCTATTAAAGATAATTTTTACTCCCCAGTTAAAAAAAAGGAAAAAAAGAATAATAAATAAAAAGATAAATAGAATCAATTTTTTATAAAACTGTTTTTTGTGATAGTTTTCTAGTCTGGTCATTGAGCCGAAGATGGGATTTGAACCCATAACCTCTCCCTTACGAAGGGAATGCTCTACCATTGAGCTACTTCGGCAGATTTTTGAGCGGTGGATGGGATTTGAACCCACGACCTTCTCCTTGGGAAGGAGACATTCTGCCACTGAACTACCACCGCGATAGATATTATTATAATACATTTTTTTATTCTCGATTACGAGTTAGCGAGAAAAAATAATAATTAATAATCAGATTGACCAACCGAAGCGTTTGACAGGTTGGTTTAGAGTTTAGGATTTATTTTGGAATGATGAGGGTAGTGCCAACTTCTACTATATCAGGATTAGAAAGATTATTTTTCTCAGCAATTTTTGTCCAGAGCTCACAGTTTTGATAAAATTTTTCCGCGATCAAACAAAGAGTATCGCCTTCTTGAACAACATAACGAATAAAATCATCTGTTTTCTTAATAATTTTTTCTTTTTTATTTTGGGTTTTTATTGGTTCGATTTGAGCGCGAGTTTTTTTAGAATATTTTAACCAAGAATTAGTGGTTTTATAAAAAACAAAAATTAATAAATAAGAGATTATTAAACCCAAGATAAAAGAGGTGAATTTTTTTTTCAAAAGCTGGATTATTAATTGTTGATTTTTAGAATATTTTTTAACTTTTTTCATAGGAGTTATTGTAACAATTTTTTTCATAAAAACAAGCTAATATAAAAATATCAATCTGATAAAAATTAAAAATATTGTATAAAATATTGTATAAAATATTGTATAATTTTTATTAGGAAGGAGGTGAAAAAAGATGAATACAATGATAATTATATTAGGAGCCATAGGGATATTTGTTTTATTTTTAATTGCTACCTATAACAGTTTGGTGGTTTTAAAAACAAGAATCAAAGAAGCATTGTCAGGAATTGATGTTCAATTAAAAAGAAGAATTGACCTAATTCCCAATTTAGTAGAAACAGTGAAAGCTTATGCTAAACACGAAAAAACCGTTTTTACTGAGGTAACTAAAGCTCGTTCTAATCTATTGAAGGCGGAAACAATAAAGGAGAAAGCAGAGGCAAACAATATGTTAACCAGTACTTTAAAATCATTGTTTGCGGTAGCAGAAGCTTATCCTCAATTACAGGCAAATGAAAGTTTTAGAGAGTTACAAAGACAGTTAGAAGATACAGAAGATAAAATTGCTTATTCTCGGCAGTTTTATAATAGCAACGTTTTGGAATATAATACTAAAGTAAAAATGTTTCCCAGTAATTTAGTGGCTAATTTATTCGGCTTTAGTGAGGTTGATTTCTTTGAGATTGAAGAAAAAGAAAAGAAAAATGTTAAAGTAAACTTTGAGTGAGATAATTTGAATTAGTGTTGGAAGTGAGAATTAAAAGTTTAATTATTTAAGATTGAAAATTCTTTATGTGTTAGAAGTTATATTTTAGATTTTTAATTCAAGATTAATGTCAATCTATAACCAAATTAATAAAAATAAATGGCGGACAGGGGTAATTTTTTTTATTTTTATTTTTCTTTTATCGGGTTTTTTTTTCTTAATGGGAAAGTTTTTTGAGTCGCCAACGACTTATTTTTTAACAGGGCTTTTCTTATCTTTTTTTACTGGTGGATTAAGTTATTTTTATTCTGACAAAATCGTTCTTTTTACTGTTGGCGCTAAACCAGCTGATAAAAAAGAACATTTTGATTTTTATACTGTGACTGAAAATCTATCAATTGCCGCTGGGATACCAATGCCAAAACTTTATGTGATTGAAGATGAGGCTATGAACGCTTTTGCTACCGGTCGTAATCCAAAAAACGCGGTTGTTTGCGCTACCACCGGTTTGCTTAATAAATTGGAACGGGCGGAGATTGAAGGAGTGATTGCTCATGAGCTTTCTCATATTAAAAACTATGATATTTTATTAGCTTCAGTGGTTTCGGTTTTAGTGGGAATGATTTCTTTAGTTTCTGATTGGATAATTCGTAAGTTTTGGTGGACAGGAAGATTAATGAATAAAGAAGAAAATGAGAAACAAAATCCTCTCTTGGCAATTTTTTTTGCTTTTGTTTTAATAACCGCGCCTATTGTTGCTACTTTAATTCAATTAGCAATTTCCAGAAGAAGAGAGTATTTAGCTGATGCTTCTGGTGCGTTATTAACAAGATATCCAGAAGGTTTGGCTAGAGCCTTGGAGAAAATTTCCGCAGAAAATCAACCACTGTCAACCGCCTCTTTAGCCACCGCCCATCTTTTTATTAGCAATCCTTTTAAGAAAAAAAATCATTTTTCTTGGTTGGTTAATCTTTTTAGCACCCATCCACCAATAGAAGAAAGAATTCGGATATTAAGAGATATGTAAATTTTTTTAAAAAATTTATGTGCGGAATCGCTGGTTTTTATGGTTTTAATAATAATCAACTAATTAAAAAAATCTCTCAAGAGCTTAAACATCGAGGTCCTGATGGCGAGGGATTATATATTGATGATCAGATTACTCTTTTAAATCGTCGTTTAGCAATCATTGATATTAAAGGCGGTAATCAACCGATTTATAACGAAGATAAAACAGTAGTCGTCGTTTATAACGGCGAGATATATAACTATCAAGAACTAAGAAAAGAGTTGGAAAGAAAAGGTCATTTTTTTAAGACTCATTCTGATACTGAGATAATCGCTCATGGTTATGAAGAATGGGGAGAAGATTGTTTTGATCGGTTTAATGGCATGTTTGCTATTGCTTTATATGATAAAAAAAATCAATTATTTTTGTTAGCAAGAGATCATTTTGGTATTAAGCCACTTTATTATTCATTAATCAATCATTTGCCAATAAAATTAATTTTTTCCTCAGAGATTAAACCAATTTTTTATTCTGGTTTAATAGAAAAAAAAGCTAATGATAAAGTAATTTATCGTTATCTTCAATATCGGGTTCATGATGATAATAAAGAGACATTTTTTCAAGGAATTTATCGATTAATGCCGGGGGAGATTTTAAAAATTAAAAATCAAAAATTAAAAATTAAAAATTTTACTGAGATTAAAGAGTTTTTATTAAATAAACAAGGAATAGAAAAGATAGAAGAAAAGACAATTGTTAGATTTAAAGAAGAGTTAACAAAAGCAATTCGTTGTCGTTTAGTTTCTGAAGTATCGGTGGGTACATGTTTATCTGGCGGATTAGATTCTTCAACGGTGGTGGGAATTGTTAATCAACTGCTTAAAAAAAAGGTTAATGAAAGCGTTGCCGTTGGCGAAAACCAAAAAACCTTTTCGGCGATTTTTCCTGATGGAACTAATAATGAAGAAGAATATATTAATTGTTTGATTGATTATTTAGAAACAAAAATAAAAAACTATAAGATTTATCCTAAAGCAGAAGAGTTTTTTCAAGAAATACAAGATTTTATCAGAACTCAAGAAGAACCAACAATTTCTAGTGGTCCTTACGCGCAGTATAAAGTAATGGAAAATGCGGCGAAAGAAGTAACCGTTTTATTAGATGGCCAAGGAGCTGATGAGATGATGGCGGGTTATCTGCCTTATTATTTTATTTATTTAAACCAGTTATTAACTCAATTTAAAAAAGAAAAAAAAGTTAAAGCATTAATTAATTTAATTAAAGAGATTTGGGGAGCAAAAGATATTATTATTGGATTTTTAACCAAAAAAATTTTAGAACGATTAAAAATAAAAGAAAACTTAAAAATGGAAAGATTGTTAAATAAAGACTTTTTAATTAATTTTGAAAAAGAAGATTTTTTGCCGATTAATGATAATCTTAAGAAACGTTTAGTTAATGATATTTTTTATCATAGTCTTCCCGCCCTTCTTCGTTATGAGGATAAAAACACAATGCGTTTTTCCATAGAAGGAAGGGTACCATTTTTAGACATTAATCTGATTAATTTTTTATTTTCCTTATCAGACGAGGCAATTATTAATAATGGTTGGAATAAGTTTATTTTACGTCAGGCGACAAAAACGCTTTTGCCAGAAAAAATAAATCAACGCCGAAACAAAATTGGCTTTACCACGCCAGAATATCAATGGTTTATGCGGATGAAAAATAAAATTTATCAGATTTTTTTATCAGAATCTTTTGCTAAAAGAAAATATTTTAATCAAAAAGAGGTTTTGGTGGCATTTCAAAAATTTATTCAAGGAAAGATTGATGACACAATGATTTTTTGGCGTCTTTTAAATTTAGAGTTATGGTTAAGAGAGTTTTTTGACAAGAAAAAAAAAGAGGAAAAAACAGATTATTTTTTAGGGAAACCTAATCAAGGAAAAAAAATAATAATTGAGGTTAATAAAGAAAAGAATTTTCGTTATCCAATAAAAACAAACCTGTTTGAAAAAGGAGATGATTTTGCCGAAAAAATTAAAAAACATTTTTGCGAGGCATTAATGGAGTTGAAAGAAACGAAAAAATTAGGAAATAAAAACGTTTTTTTAGTGGTTTCAGAAAAAATTGTTGCCATCTCTCAAGGTCGGTCTTTTTTTCTTTGGGAGATTAAGCCAGGTTTTTGGGCTAAACTTTTATCAAAATTTGTTAGCAAAACTCCTTTTGGCATTGGCTTAGGCAGTCCTTGGACAATGGAGTTGGCGATTAAGGAGGTTGGTTTATTAAAAATTTTTTTAGCGACGATCATCAGCGCCATAACTAAACCTTTTGGAATGAAAGGTTGGTTTTATAAAATTGCCGGTAAAGAAGTGGCGGCTATTGATGGGCCAACCGAGTACTCACTTTATCCCTCAAATATTTCTGCTAAATTAGGACCAAAAGAGCCGGAAAAAGCGGCCGAAAAAATTGATCAAAAAATCAGAAATAGTTTTTATCAGTTAATAAATGATGTTAATTTTTTAGGAGTGGTGATAATTGACGCTAATGATTTAGGTCAAAAAGTTTTGGGAAATACCACTGGTTTAGAAAACAGTTTAATTGAAAAAATTTTTCAGGATAATCCGATGGGTCAATCAGATGAGCAAACACCTCTTGTTTTGGTGGTTAGTTAATAAAAATAATTGTTATAATAATTAAGACTATGAAAAAAAAATTAACCAAAGATGATATTTATTATTTAGCTGATTTGATTAATGTTTCTTTAACTGAGGTTGAAGCAGAAAGTTTTATAGACCCATTGGAAAAAACGGTCCAATATATAGAAAATTTAAATGAATTAAAAACTGAAGGAGTTAAGCCAACTTTTCAAACAACCCACCTTACTCATATTTTTTTTAAAGATGGAGAAGAAAATCAACGAGGTTTAAATAGTGATGAGGTTTTTAGAAATACTAAAAATAAAAAAAATCGTTATTTTAAAATTCAAAAAATAAGATAACAATATGAATTTATTGGGAAAAACAGTTTTAGAAATAAAGAGCTTAATTGAAAAAAAGAAGATTTCTTATAATGAGTTGTGGGAGTTTTTTTTAAAAAGAATAAAAAAATATAATCCTCGTTTAAATGTATTTCTTACCATTGTTGATAAAAAAACTAATAAAATTCCTATTGCCGTTAAGGATAATTTTTGCACCAAAGATATTAGAACGACAGCCGCGTCTTTAGTCTTAGACAATTTCATTCCGCCTTATGAATCAACTGTAACTAAAAGATTAATTGATAATGGTTTTTCTGTTATTGGTAAAACTAATATGGATGCTTGGGCCCATGGTTCATCAACCGAAACCTCTGATTATAGACCAACAAAAAATCCTTGGGATTTAGAAAGAAGTCCTGGTGGTTCTTCAGGAGGTTCAGCAGCGGCGGTAATTAGTTATTTAGCGCCGGCGGCAATTGGTTCAGAAACTGCCGGTTCAATTCGTGGACCAGCCTCTTGGTGTGGTGTTATTGGTTTAAAACCGACCTATGGTCGAGTTTCTCGTTATGGTTTAATTGCTATGGGTTCGTCTTTAGATTGTCCGGGACCGTTAACTTTATCAGTAAAAGATGCTGCCTATATTTTAGAATTAATTGCCGGAAAAGATTTTTTTGACGCCACTTCTTCTTTAAAAGAAAAAGAAAAATATAGCGATTTCTTAAACAAAAAAAAGAGTTATATTTTAGGAATAGCTGATGATTATTTTGAAGGCGTTGACAAAGAAACAGAAAAAAAAGTAAACGAAGCAATAGAGATCTTTAAAAAAATGGGTCATCGAATAAAAAAAATTAAACTTCTTTCGCCAAAATATGCTATTTCTGTTTATACTATTTTACAACGAGTTGAAGTATCTTCTAATCTAGCTCGTTATGATGGAATAAAATATGGAAATAGTCGCCAGAATTTTAAAGAGGAAGCAAAAAAACGGATGATGTTAGGAGCTTATACTATTTCTTTTGGTTGTTTTGATGCTTATTATAAAAAAGCCCAGCAGGTAAGAACATTAATTATTCAAGATTTTAATGAAAAATTTAAAGAGGTTGATATGATTTTATCACCAACAATGCCAATAACTGCTTTAAAGTTAGGTGAGTTTAAAAAATATCCTTTTTTTGGTGAAAAAATGGATGTTTTAGCAGAGCCGGCGGCGGTGGCAGGTTTACCGGCAATTAGTTTTCCAGTTGGTTTAGATAAAAATAATTTACCAATTGGTTTGCAGTTAGTGGGTCGTTATTTTGAGGAAAAAGAAATTTTAAATTTATCATATCAGTTTGAAAAAGAGACTGAGTTTTTTGGCGTAATTAAAAAAGGAATTGAGCGATATTCTGATTAATAATAAAAATATCATTATAACTGTTAAATTTGACTATGGACAAAAAAGATTATTTACCGATAATTGGTTTGGAAATTCATATTGAATTAAAAACTAAATCAAAGATGTTTTGTCAGTGTCAAGCTGATTTTTTTGGTAAAGAACCTAATAGTCAGGTTTGTCCGGTTTGTTTAGGTTTACCAGGAGCTTTACCAGTCCCTAATAAAAAAGCAGTTGAGTGGACAATTCTTTTGGCCAAGGCATTAAACTGCCAGATTAATCATTTTTCTAAATTTGATAGAAAACATTATTTTTATCCTGATCTACCTAAAGGTTATCAGATTTCTCAATATGATCAACCAATTGCCAATAATGGTTTTATAAAAATATATTATGAAAAAGGATTAGAAAAAAAATTTCGCATAAGACGGGTTCATTTAGAAGAAGATACAGGAAAACTAATTCATCAAGGAGAGGAAACATTAATTGACTTTAATCGAAGCGGTTTGCCATTGGTGGAGATTGTTACGGAGCCAGATTTTAATAAAAGCGAGGATGTAAAAAGATTTTTAGAAGAACTACAGGTAATCATTCGCTATTTGGATGTTTCTTATGCTGATATGGAAAAGGGGAGCATGAGGTTGGAGCCAAATATATCAATAAAAAAACTCAAAACTCAAAACTTAAAACTTAAAACTAATGAAATTGATAATTTACCTTCATATAAAGTTGAGGTAAAAAATATTAATTCGTTTAGATTTGTTAAGCAGGCGATAGATTATGAAGTAGAAAGGCAGATTAAGATATTAGAAAAAGGTGAGATGCCCAAACAAGAAACCAGGGGATATGATTCAAAAAAGGGTATAACCTATTCTCAACGATCAAAAGAGGAAGCTGATGATTATCGTTATTTTCCTGAACCAGATATTCCGCCAATGGTTTTTTCTAGCCAAGAGATTGAGAGAACTAAATTACCAGAACTTCCTTATCAACGTTATCAACGTTATCTTAAAAATTTTTCTTTGCGACAACAGGAAGCGTTTTTGCTTACCCGAGATAAAAAAATAGCTGATTTTTTTGAAGAGGTAAATAATAAGTTTCAAACTCAATCTCAAAAATTATCATTAAAAATTGATAATAGCTCTCAAGCGATTGCTAATTTAATCGTGAATAAAAAAATTTCTTTAAACCTTGATGTTAATCAGTTTGTTAATAAAGCGATAACTTTATTACTTCCTAAAAAGACCGATAAGGAGTTATTGAAAAAGGTGATTAATAAAATATTAACTGAGAATAAAAAAGCGGTTAGCGATTATCAAAATGGCAAAAAAAACGCTTTAATGTTTTTAGTGGGACAGGTGATGAGAGAGTTAAAAGGCAAGGTTGAAGTGAAAGAGGTGATTGAGGAGTTAAATATAAGAGTTAGGAGTTAGGTGGTAAGTGGTAAGGAAATTGATAAGTTTAGAGAGTTAAATTAGTTGAATCGGTTAAATCAGTTTTTTTAATGTTTAATAGTTTAAGATTTAAAAATTGTTTAAGATTTAATATTTTTTAAAGTTTTTTAGTTTTTAGTTATAGTTTTGAATTTTGAGATTTAAGATTTGAGTTATTTTATTGTTTGTTTCAGATTTCGATATTCGAATTTCGGATTTATT
>JAOAEC010000013.1:12218-25633 GCA_026416975.1 Patescibacteria group bacterium
AAGTTTTTTAGTTTTTAGTTATAGTTTTGAATTTTGAGATTTAAGATTTGAGTTATTTTATTGTTTGTTTCAGATTTATGATTTAGAATTTTGAGTTTAAACAAATTATGTCCTTTGTTCATCTTCATCTTCATACTGAGTATTCGCTTTTGGATGGAATGTGTCGAATAGAAGACCTGTTTCGTAAGGCAAAAAATTTGCGCATGCCGGCAGTAGCAATCACGGATCATGGAGCTTTATACGGCGCTTTTAAATTTTTTTTAAAGGCAAAAGAATATGGAATAAAACCGATTATTGGAGTTGAGGTTTATAAGGCCGGCCATTCTCGTTTTGATAAACAACCAAAACAAGAAAAAGACCAATATCATTTAGTTCTTTTGGCAAAAAATTTAATTGGCTATAAAAATCTTTTAAAGTTGGTTACCAGCGCTCATTTAGAAGGCTTTTATTATAAACCGCGGGTTGATTTTGAGATACTAGAAAAATATAAAGAAGGAATAATCGTTCTTTCCGGGTGTTTGGAGGGAGAGATTAACCAGGCATTATTAAACAATCAAGAAAAGAAGGCTGAGGAGTTATTAAAAAAATATTTAGCTATTTTTGGTGATAATTTTTATTTAGAGATTCAACGTCATCCAAAACTGGAAAAATTAGAAAAAGTTAATCAACAATTAGTTAAGCTTTCCCGCAAGTTTGCCGTTCCTTTAGTGGCGACCAACGATGTTCATTATTTAGAACCGGAAGACGCTTATGCTCAGGAAATTTTACTTTGTATTCAAACCTTAAGGGTGATTTTTGAAAAAAATCGACCTTTATCAATGATTGATGTTCCTGATTTTTATTTTAAATCAGCTGAAGAGATGAAAGGAAGTTTTCTTGATCTGCCCGAGGCGATTGATAATACTTTAAAAATTGCTGAAAAATGTCAGTTAGAGATTCCTTATGGAAAATGGATTTTACCCATTTTTTTAACACCGGATAATCAATCTCCTAATCTTTATTTAAAACAATTAATTGAGGAAAGAAAAAAACGAGTAATTAATTATTCTCAAGAAATAGTAAACAAAAGAGTTGAGTATGAGTTTAAGATTATTGAGAAAAAAGGATACGCCACTTATTTTTTAATTGTCGCCGACTTTGTTAACTGGGCAAAAAAGAAAAATATTGCGGTTGGGCCAGGAAGAGGTTCGGTGGCCGGTTCGTTAATCGCTTATATTTTAGGAATTACTGATATTAATCCTTTAGATTACAATCTGCCATTTGAGAGATTTTTAAATCCGGAAAGACCCACCCCGCCAGATATTGATATTGACTTTGCTGACACGAGAAGAGATGAGGTTTTAAACTATGTTTCGGAAAAATATGGTAAAGATAAGGTGGCTCAAATAATCACTTTTGGAACAATGGAGGCAAGATTGGCGGTAAGAGATGTAGCTCGAGCTTTAGGACACTCATACTCTCAAGGAGATAGAATTGCTAAGATGATTCCCTTAAGTCGTCAAGGTTTTCCTATGACGATAGCTGCCGCTTTGGAAGAATCGCCACCTTTAAAATTTGCTTATCAGACAGAACCAGAGACAAAAAAAGTTCTTGATATTGCTAGAAAACTGGAAGGTTTACCTCGTCATTCTTCGGTTCATGCAGCCGGAGTAGTCATCGCCGATAAAGAGTTAACCGAATATGTACCATTGCAAAAAGAAGCAAAAGAAGGAAGAATAATTACTCAGTATGATATGTACTGTTTAGATCTAAATGCTGTTTCTGATAATAAAGCAGTTGGACTTTTAAAAATGGATTTTTTAGGTTTAAGAAACCTAACCATTATTGAAGAAACAATTAAATATATTTATCAATCAATCAAGAAAAAAATTAATATTCATCAAGTGCCGCTTAATGATGAAAAAACCTATCAGCTGATTGCTGAAGGCAACACTATTGGTGTCTTTCAATTAGAGTCATCGGGAATGCGTCATTTAGCTAAAGAAATTAAACCGTCAAAAATTAGCGATATTATGGCGATGGTAGCTTTGTATCGTCCTGGACCAATGGAACTGATTCCTTTATTTATTGAGGGCAAAAAAGATCCCAAAAAAATTAAATATCTTCATCCGGATTTAAAACCAATTTTAGAAGAAACTTATGGAATTTTGGTTTATCAGGAACAGGTGATGGAGATTGCTCATCAATTAGCTGGCTACACGATGAGCGAAGCTGATAATCTGCGAATGGCGATGGGAAAAAAGAAAAAAGAATTAATGAAAAAAGAAAAAGAAAAATTTATTAAAGGTTGTGTAAAAAAAGGCTATAAACAAGCTTTAGCGGAAAAAATTTTTAACTTTATTGAAAAGTTTGCTGCTTATGGTTTTAATAAACCCCACTCAGCCTCTTATGGTTTAATCGCTTATTGGACTGCTTATCTTAAAGCCAATTATCCAGTAGAGTTTATGACCGCTCTTTTATCAGCCGAGTTGCAAGGAGTAGCCGGACCTAATCGTGAGATGAAGATGGCCCAGGCTTTGGAAGAGTGTCGTCGAATGAAGATTGAGGTTTTGCCACCGGATATTAATCAATCAGAGGAAGATTTTTCCATTCAAAACGGTAGTATTCGTTTTGGACTATCAGCCATTAAAAATTTAGGTCAAGTAGCGATTGAGTCAATTCTTCAGGCGAGAAAGAAAGGTGAATTCACCGGTTTTAAAAACTTTCTTTTTCGAGTTGATTTAAGGAAGGTAAATAAGAAAACAGTGGAAAGTTTAATTAAGGCGGGTGCTTTTGATAAGTTTGCTAATCGGGCTACTTTATTAAGTTATTACCCCCAGGCTTTAAAAGAAGTAAATGATCAAAAAAACTCTTTGGAAAAAGGCCAGTTTGATTTATTTGGTAGTCGGAGTGCTAATATAAATTTAAAAGACAATTTTAAAAATCTACCCGAGTTTTCAGAAAATGAGATTTTTATGATGGAAAAAGAGGTGATTGGTTTTTTGATAACAAAAAATCCTTTAGTTCATTACTTAAAAAAAATTAATGCCGTTATTACTAAAAAAATCGTTGATATTAACCAATCAGATATTGGAAAAAAAATAATAATTGGTGGTATTATAAGCGGAAAAAAGGTGATAAAAACGAAAAAAAACAATGAAGAAATGGCATTTATCACCTTATTTGATGAAACGGGAAAAATAGAGGCGATAGTTTTTCCCAAAAAATATCAACATTTTTATTCACAGTTAGTATTAAATCAAGCAATTTTAATAAAAGGACAATTAACAGAAAAAGATGGTCGTTTAAATTTTATATTAGAACAAGCGAAAAGTTTATGAATAAAAAGATAGTTTTTTTAAAAGTAAGTAAAGAATTTGAACTAAAAAAGATAAAAGAAGAGTTTGGCAAAAAAAAACAGATTAAGAAAAAAAATTTTTTTCCTCTTGATTTTTTTTTAGTTAGTGGTTATTATATAATTACCCCACTAATTTTAGGGGTTTTTTTAGGTTTATCTTTAGAAAAAAGGTTTTATACCGAAGGTAAATTAACAACCATTTTTATTTTATTAGGTGGTGTAGGATCAATTTATAATCTTTTTAGATTAACAAAAAAAAAATAACAAAATATGCCACATATTAGCTTAAAAGCGGAAAAAGTTTTTGAAATTTTTGGTTTTCCTATAACTAATTCTTATCTTACCTCGTTAATGGTTATTTTTTTATTTTTTATTATTGGTCAGTATTACTCTTTTCAATTAACTCTTCCTCTAAAAAAAAGAAGCGGTTTGTTTTTTATGATTAATTACATAAACAACGCTCTTTTTAGTTTTTTTTCACCGATTTTAGGCGAAAATACTTTTTTAATTTATCCAGTTGTGGCCGGATTTTTTATTTATATTCTTTTTCAAAATTGGTTAGGACTTTTACCGGGAGTGGGAAGTTTATTAATCAAAATTCATCATCATGAAGAAACCCACTTTATTCCACTTTTAAGAGGAGCAACCGCTGATTTGAATACAACTATTAGCTTAGGTTTGCTTTCAGTTTTAATTACTCAAATATATGGGATTCGTTTATTAGGAATTAAAGAATATATTAAAAAATTTTTCAATTTAAAAAATCCGATAAGTTTTTTTACTGGTTTTTTAGAGATTGTTTCTGAGTTTTCAAAAATTTTTTCCTTTGGTTTTCGACTTTTTGGTAATATTTTTGCCGGTGAGGTACTTTTAACAGTAATTGCTTTTTTATTGCCAATTTTAGCCTCTTTCCCCTTTTTACTTTTGGAGATTTTTGTTGGTTTTATGCAGGCAGTGGTTTTTGCCACTTTAACGGCAGTTTTTATTAGTTTAGCGGTAAGCAAACATCATTAAAAAAGGAGGTGATAAATTATGACAGCGGAGATGATAAAAAACATTATCATTGGTTTAACTATTACTTTAGGAGTAATTTCCCCAAGTTTAGTCATTGGTAAGATTGCTAAGTCGGCTCTTGAAGCGATTGGAAGAAATCCAGAGGCGGAGACAGGTGTAAGAACAACAATGATTCTTGCTATTGCCTTTGCTGAAGCGATCGCTATTTATGTTTTGGTGGTTACTTTAATATTAAAATTTACTTAATTTTAATCAAAAACAATAAAATTTATGGAAAAGTTAGGGATTGATTTAAAATTATTAATTGCCCAAATCTTTAATTTTTTCCTTTTCCTTTTCATTTTTAAGAAGTTTATTGCCTCATCGTTTTTAAAGTTTTTAGCTGAGGAAAAGAAAAAACAAATAGAAAAGGAGAGATTTGAGCAAGAAAAAAAGATTTTTGAGGAAAAATGGCAAGAAGAAAAAACAAGAATGAAAGAAGAGCTGGAAAAAGAAAAAAAGACATTGTTAAAAGACATTCATAATGAAGCGGATAAACAGAAAAAGGAGATATTAGATAAAGCGAGAAAAGAGACAGATCAATTAAGAGAAAGAACAAAAGCAGAGTTAGAAAAAGAAAGGATAATGATGGAAAAAGAGATGATGAAAAAAGTGGTGGATTTAAGTATTAATATTGTCAATACCAGTTTAAGAGATTATTTGACAGAATCAATGAAAAAAGATATTACCCAGATGATTCTTAAAAATTTAAAGAAAGAAAATTAATTAACTCATGAAAAAAATTATTGTTTTTTCTCCGTATAAATTAAATGGAGAAGAATTAAATTGGTTGAAAAACTACTTTTCTTTTAACAATGATGTGGTTTGGGAAAACATTGTTAAAGAAGATTTGATTGGTGGATTAATAATAAAAATTGACTCAAAGATTATTAATTTGTCTTTAAAAGGAATTTTAGATAATTTAAAGAAAAAATTATTATATGAAACTTGATTCAATTTTTAAAAAATTAACTGATGAGTTAAAGCCAGAAAAAATTGTTTTAAAAGAATATGATACTGGTGAGGTGGAGGAAATCAAAGACGGAATAGCTATCTTAAAGGGTTTGGACTCAGTTGGTTTTGGAGATTTAATTGAGTTTCAAAATGGCATTAAGGGAATGGTGGTTGATCTGAATGAAAAAAATGTCGCCGCAATTATTTTGGGAGATTATTTAAAGCTTAAAGTGGGAGACACAGCTTACGCAACCGATCTTCAAGCATCAGTGCCGGTAAGCGAAAAATTATTAGGTCGGGTGATTAATTCTTTAGGCGAACCTTTAGATGATTTGCCAGAGATAAAAGAAGAAAAACGTTATCCTTTAGAGAGAATAGCGCCGGGTATTGTTTATCGACAATCAGTAAATACGCCCTTGCAAACAGGAATTAAGGCGATTGATAGTTTAATTCCTATTGGTCGTGGTCAGAGAGAGTTAATTATTGGCGATCGGGGAACAGGTAAAACCACGATTGTTCTTGATACAATTATTAATCAAAAAAATGAGGGGGTAATTTGTATTTATTGTGCCATTGGTCAAAAGTCTTCAAAAATCGCTCAGGTAATTGATCTTTTAAAAAAGGCTGGTGCAATGGATTATACTGTTATTGTTTCCGCTTCCTCTTCTGATCCGGTTTCTTTACAGTATTTAGCTCCATATAGCGCTTGTGCTATTGCCGAGTACTTTATGGATAAAGGAAAAGACGTTTTGGTTGTTTATGATGATTTAACTAAACACGCTTGGGCTTACCGAGAAATCTCTTTAATTTTAAGACGACCAGCTGGTCGAGAGGCTTATCCGGGTGATATTTTTTACCTTCATTCACGGCTTTTGGAAAGAGCGTGTAAGCTGGATGATAAATATGGTGGTGGCTCGATCACCGCTTTACCAATTATTGAGACTTTAGAAGGTGATGTTTCTTCGTATATTCCCACCAATGTGATATCTATCACCGACGGTCAGATATTTTTAGAAAACGATCTTTTTAATGCTGGTATTAGACCAGCAATTAATGTAGGAATTTCTGTATCTCGAGTAGGTGGTAATGCTCAAACTAAAGCAATGAAAAAAGTTGCCGGAAAATTAAAGCTTGATTTGGCCCAATATCGGGAAATGGTGGCTTTTTCTCAATTTGAATCAGAGTTAGACGAAGAAACGAAAAAGTTTTTAGATAGAGGTGCCAGATTAACTCAGTTTTTAATTCAAAAACCGAATCAACCATATTCATTAGCTTTAGAAGTGGCTTTAATTTGGGCGGCTAATTCTTCATTATTAGAAGGTTTACCTTTATCTCAAATAATCGTTTTTGAAGAAAGATTTATTGAGATTTTAAATAAAGAAGGTAAAGATTTAATAAAGGAGATTAATAAAAAAAAGGATTTAACTGAAGATATTGAAAAGAAATTAGAAATTTTAGCTAAAAAAACTTTAGAATCAGTAAAATTATGAATTTAAGACAGATAAGAAAAAAAATCAAGTCGGTAACCAATGTGAAAAAAATCACCAAAGCTATGCAATTAGTATCAGCGGTTAAGATGAGAAAAACACAACAGCAAGCTGTTGAAGGTTTGCCATACCGGATTAGTTTAGAAAATGTTATTAATCAGATAATAGGAGGTTTAAAAAAAGATTTTTCTCCTTTATTGAAAACTCATGCTACTGATGATAAGAGCGATTTAGTTGTCGTAATTTCTTCTAATAAAGGACTTTGCGGTTCTTTTAATTTTAATATTTTTCGTTTTTTATACAAAAACTTTGATTTTAAAAAAAATGATTTCTTAACTTTAGGAAAAAAAGTTTCTTTGTTTATTAGCAAAAATAATGGAAGAATAATTGCTAGTTTTGATGATACTCCTTTAGTAAACAATACAACCGCTGTTTTTCAAAAAATTTTAGAAGAATTTTTATTAGGCAATTATCAACAGGTGATTTTAGTCTATAACAAATTTATTAGCAGTTTTCGTTTTGAAACAGTAAAAACAATTTTTTTACCAACTAAATTAGAAGAAATTAATGAAGAAAAGATAAAAAAACCGATTAGAGATTATTTAATTGAACCGGCACCAGAAAAAATTATTAACTCATTGCTTAAAAGTTTTTTGGAAGAAAAAATTAGAGGAGCGATTTTAGAAAGTGAAGCCTCAGAACATTCGGCAAGAATGTTGGCAATGAAAAACGCCACTGATAATGCGGAAGAGATTGTTTATAATTTAACTCTAATGAGAAATCGGGCTCGTCAAGAAAAAATAACCTATGAGTTATTAGATATGGTGACTGCTAAAGAGTCAATTGAAAGTTAATAATTTTCTAAATAAAAACTTATGAACGAAGGAAAAATTGTTGCTATTCGAGGAGTAGTGGTTGATGTTGCTTTTTCTGAGGAACAAACTCCTTTAATTTATCAAGCTCTTAAGGTAATTGATGAAGAAAATAAAGAAAAATTAACTTTAGAGACAGAAGCGATTTTAAAACCAGGATTGGTAAGAACAGTAGCTATGGGAAACACTTTTGGTTTAAAAAGAGGAATGAAAGTAGTGAATACAAAAAAAACAATTGAGGTGCCAGTGGGTGAAGAAACTTTAGGAAGAATTATCAATGTTTTAGGTGAACCAGTTGATGAAGCCGGTTTAATCAAAACAAAAAATAGATGGGAGATTCATCAACCAGCGCCGGAATTAGCGGTTCAATCAGTAGAAAAAGAGATTTTTGAGACAGGAATAAAGGTAATCGATCTTTTAATTCCCTTTATCAAAGGTGGGAAAGTAGCTGTTTTTGGTGGAGCTGGCGTGGGAAAAACAATTTTAATTCAGGAAATGATTCATAATGTGGCGAAAACTCATGGTGGCGTTTCTGTTTTTTGTGGTGTTGGTGAAAGAAGCCGAGAAGGAAATGATCTCTGGTATGAAATGAAAGAGACAAAAGTGATTGACAAAACCGCTTTGGTTTTTGGCCAAATGAATGAACCGCCGGGTAATCGTTTAAGAGTCGCTTTAACTGGTGTTACCTTAGCGGAATATTTTCGTGATGAAAAAAATATGGATGTTTTGCTTTTTATTGATAATATCTTTCGTTTTGCTCAAGCAGGGAGTGAGGTTTCTGCTTTATTAGGACGAATTCCTTCAGCTGTTGGTTATCAACCAACCTTAGCTTCAGAAATGGCTGCTTTACAAGAAAGAATTACCTCAACCAATAAAGGTTCTATTACCTCAATTCAGGCGGTTTATGTGCCGGCTGATGATTATACTGATCCAGCGCCAGTAGCAACCTTTGCTCATTTAGACGCTTCTTTAGCTTTAGAGCGTTCTTTAGCTGAGCAGGGTTTATATCCTGCAATTGATCCTTTGGTTTCAAATTCTAGAGCTTTGACTCCAGAAATTGTTGGCGAAGAACATTATCAGGTAGCAAGAAATGTGATAAAAACTTTACAACGATATAAAGATTTACAAGACATCATTGCCATTTTAGGAATGGAAGAACTTTCTGATGAAGATAAAATAACTGTTAGTCGAGCAAGAAAGATTCAAAGATTTTTAACTCAACCCATGTTTGTTGCCGAACCATTTACTGGTAGAGAAGGAAAATATGTACCCATTCAGGAAACAGTGAGAGGGTTCAAAGAGATTCTTGAAGGAAAATATGATAATAAATCAGAAATGAGTTTTTATATGGTTGGAACGATTGATGAAGTTAAATAATTATTTATGAACTCTTTTTTAAATCTTAAAATCATTACTCCGCGAAAAATAGTCCTTGAAGAAGAAGTTTTATCGGTAAGTGCGCCATCATTGATGGGAGAGATTACGATTCTTCCTCGTCATATTAACCTTTTTTCTCTTTTAGTGGAGGGTATTCTAAAAATTAAAAAAAAGAATAATGAAGAAGAATATTTGGCAATTGGTGGCGGTTATTTAGAAACTAATGGTAAAGAAGTAAATGTTTTAATTTCCCGAGCATATCGTCAAGACGAGATCGATGAGAAAAAAATAAAAGAAGCGATAGAAGAAGCAAAAAGAATATTATCTCAAGCAAAAACAAGTGAAGAAAAAAATCAAGCAGCAACAATGCTTCGTCGATCAATAGTGGAGATGAAGCTGCTTAAAAAAAGAAAACCAAAAACTTCATTAGAAAATTTTTAATTAATCATTTTAATAAAAAAATAATTTTATTTTATAATTAACTTTATGAATTTAATTGTGGTTGAATCGCCAACCAAAGCGAGGACTTTTAATCGAATTTTAAAAGGAAAAGATTATTTTGTTTTTGCTACTTTTGGTCATATTAGAGATCTGCCAAAAAATAAATTAGCCATTGACTATCAAAAAAATTTTTTTCCTGATTATCAGTTAATTAAAAATAAAGAAAAAGTTATTAAACAATTAAAAGAAATAGCTAAAAAAAATCAGCAAATAATTTTAGCCACTGATCCAGATCGGGAAGGTGAGTCAATCGCTTATCATATTGCTTTTGTATTGGGATTTGTTAAAGAAAACTGGCCGAATTTTACAATTGAAAATCCTAAAAACGGTCAACAAACTCTTAAACGAATTGTTTTTCATGAGATTACTTCTAGTGCTTTAACTGAGGCGTTAAAAAATCCTCAAGATTTAAGAGTTAATTTGGTAAAAGCTCAACAGGCAAGAAGAATTCTTGATCGAATTGTTGGTTATGAATTATCGCCTCTTTTATGGAAAAAAACCGGTAAAAATTGGTTATCAGCTGGACGAGTACAAACAGTGGCTTTAAGATTGGTGGTGGAACGGGAAAAAGAGATTAAAAATTTTAAAATAGAAGATTATTATCAAATTTTTGCTAATTTTCAATCAATATCAGAAAAAAAAGAGATGAGAGGAAAACTTATAAGCAAAGAGGGGATTGTTTATGAAGAAAAAAAATCTATTTCTTTGTTTGATGGTGATTATAGTTATACCAAAACAACTATTAATGAAAAAAAAGCAGAAGAAATAAAAAAAGATTTATTAAGCGATCAATTTTCTATAAATAAGATTGAGGAAAAAGTTTCTAAGAGATATCCGTCACCACCATATACTACCTCGCTTTTACAACAAGATGCTTTTTTCCAAAATGGTTTTTCTTCAAAGATGACAATGAAACTGGCCCAGGATCTTTACGAACAGGGTTTGATTACCTATCATCGGACCGATTCATTTAGTCTATCTACTCAGTTTGTTTTTAAGGCAAGAGATTATATTATTAATAATTTTGGCGAAGAATATGCTTTAGATAAACCGCGAGGTTATAAAACTAAGTCTAAGTTGGCTCAAGAAGCCCATGAAGCCATTAGGCCAACTAAATTAGAAAAAGAACCCAAAGCTTTAAAAAAATTAACTAAAAATCATCACCGCCTTTATCAGATGATTTTTAAGCGGGCTTTAGCAACTCAGATGAAAGAGGCTGAGATTAAAGAAATTAAGATTTATATTCTTAGTCAAAAAGGTTATCTTTTTCAAGCGGAAAAAGAACAAGTTTTGTTTGATGGTTTTTTTCGAGTTTGGCAAAATAAAACACAAGCTGTTATTGAAGAGTTTGTATTTAAAGAAAATGATCGTTTATCATTGATTGAAGCAGAGATAAAAAAAGAAACCACTCGACCGCCTTATCGTTATAACGAAGCCTCGTTAATAAAAGCTTTAGAAGAAAAAGGCATTGGTCGGCCATCAACCTATGCGATTATTATTTCTTTAATTCAGGAAAAAAACTATGTGGAAAAACAGAATAGATATTTAATTCCAACTAAATTAGGGGGAGCGATTTGTGATTATTTAAGCCAATCGTTTAGTCAGATTTTTGATTTAAACTTTACCGCCAAGATGGAGGAAGGATTAGATGAAATAGCTAATGATAATAAAGAAATGGTTAGTTTACTTAATGAATTTTATCAGCCATTTATTAACGAATTAGAAAAAAGAAAAAATGATCAGATATTAATTGATACTGAAGAAAAAATTGAGGAAAAATGCTCGTTTTGTCAGTCACCATTAATGGTTCGTTATTCAAAGTATGGTAAGTTTTTAGCTTGTAGTCGTTATCCAGATTGTAAATTTACCAAACCCTTATTAAAATATGTTGATGGAAAAAAATGTCCTCAATGTGAAGGAAAAGTTGTGATAAGATATACCAAGACTAAGAAAAAATTTTATGGATGTGACAACTATCCACAATGTAAGTGGAGTAGTTGGAGATTAACTAAATAAAATATAAAATATAAAAAATAAAAAAACACAAATAAAAGATTTAAAATTTTTTTAATTTTTTATATTAATGAATCTTAAGTATATTTTTGTTTCCGGCGGCGTAATATCAGGAATCGGCAAAGGAACAACGGCTGCGTCAGTGGCTCTTCTTTTAAAACTATCCGGTTATAAAGTAGCAATAATTAAGTTTGAAAACTACCTTAATCTTGATGCAGGAACAATTAATCCAATTGAACACGGCGATCCTTTTTTATGCGATGATGGTACTGAGGCTGACATGGATATTGGCACTTATGAAAAATTTTTAAATGAAAACATGACCAAGGAAAACTTTGTCACTATGGGACAGATTTATAAAACAGTGATTGAGAGAGAAAGACGATTTGAGTATATGGGCGAAGATGTTGAAGCCATTCCTTATATTACTGATGAAATTATTAGAAGAATTAATCTTTTGGCAAAAAAGAAAAGAGCTGAAATTATTTTGGTTGAGTTAGGCGGGACTGCTGGCGAGTATCAAAATGTTTTATATTATGAAGCCTCGCGAATATTGGCCTTAAAAAACCCCGGCGATGTTCTTCATATTCATGTGAGCTATGTGCCAACGCCAAAACATTTAGGCGAACCAAAAACAAAACCAACTCAACTTTCAGTAAAAACCTTAAACTCAATGGGAATTCAACCGGATATTATTATTGCCCGAAGTGAAGAGTTTTTAGATAAGAGAAGACGCGATCGATTTGCCTTATTTTGTAATCTTCAGTCAGAGATGATTATTTCCAATCCGAATCTTTTTTCAGTTTATCAAGTGCCATTAATTCTTTCTCAACAGGATTTAGAAATAAAAATTCTTAAAAAATTAGGTCTTAAACCGATTAAATCAGATTTAAAAGATTGGGAAAAATTAGTGGAAACAATAAGAAGGCTAAAGAAAAAGAAAGTAACAATATCGATTGTGGGCAAATATTTTGGTACTGGCGATTATCAGTTGCGCGACGCTTATGCGGCTTTATTTGACGCTCTAGATCATGCGGCGTGGAATTTACAGTTGAATTTAAAAATAAACTGGGTTGATGCAGAAGAGGTTGAAAAAAAAGGAATAGAAATTATTGGCCAAACTCAAGGAATTATTGTTCCTATTGGTTGGGGTGAAAGAGGAGCTGAAGGAATGATTGCGAGCGCTTCTTATGCTCGGATAAAAAAAATTCCTTATTTAGGACTTTGTTATGGAATGCAGTTGGCAGTGGTTTCTTTTGCTCGCGATGTTTTGGGGTGGAAAAAGGCTAATACTTTGGAAAATGACAAAAAAACTCCTTATCCGGTGATTACTTTAATGCCGGCACAAGAAAAATATATTAAAGAAAGAGCTTATGGAGGAACAATGCGATTAGGCGCTTGGGAAGCAGAAGTTAAACAAGGTACTTTAACTTATTCAATTTATCAAAAAAAAAGAGTTTGGGAGCGACATCGCCATCGTTATGAGTTTAATAATACTTATACCAAAGATTTTGAAAAAGCCGGTTTAATAATTAGCGGTCGATCAGTAAAAGAAGGTTTGGTAGAATTTATTGAATTGTCTCAAAAAGAACATCCGTTTTATTTTGGTACCCAAGGCCATCCGGAATATAAATCGCGTCCTCTTAATCCTCATCCAGTATTTATTCACTTCTTAAAGGCGGTAATGAATAATGACAATTAAAAATAAAAAAAATAAAAAAGTAGTTAGAAGTTAGTAGTTAGAAGTTAGGTGGTAAGTGGTAAGGAAATTGATAAGTTTAGAGAGTTAAATTAGTTGAATCGGTTAAATCAGTTTTTTTA
>JAOAEC010000014.1 GCA_026416975.1 Patescibacteria group bacterium
AGATGTGTATAAGAGACAGGTATAACATCATCCATTTTAAGCGGCCGTCTGACACCATCAATTTCAATATCAACCTGCCCAGTCATTCCAGCCACTCTGACACCAGCATCAACATGTTTTTTAGGTGATTCAACATCGGTAAGTTTAGAAACTGCTGATTGTGGTTTGGCAATTGACACTACCATATAAGAGACTTTGTTTACAATATAAGTACAACGGGTTTCTGTGCCACTTTTCTCTTCTATACCAGTGGAAGATTTATAATTGGGAAATTTATAATACCATTCACCGTTATTTTTTTTACAAAAAAAATTCAAAACTACATGGTCCTTGATGACTTGCCCTTGGAAAGTACCGGATTCAGTACCTCGGTACCAACCACCCCCTCCTCTTTTATCAGTATTAGAAACACTCTTATCTATTTTATAATTTCCGCTTATTTTCCCAGTTTCTTTATCATATACTCCCTCTAGTTTGATAATCCCATCGCCAGTAAAAGTTTGTGCCCCAAGCCTATAAGAGATGTTAGTTCGGTAATTGCCATCACTGACATTAGAAAGTTTTCCGTCTCTGACAGCGGCAGGATAAAAGGCAAAAAGAATTTTATAGTCTTTGTCTATTGGGGCCGGATCATCGGGAGTATACATTCTATAAACAGGATAAACTAAATCAAAATCTTCCTGCGGCCAAAGCGGTTCTTCGGCAGAAACAAAAAAGGGCCAGATTAAAAAAATGGCGCTGACTATAAAAAGAAGAATTTTTTTAAAAAAAGAAGTGATTATCATAGTCTTTTATCATTTAATAACTTTTTTATGGTTTTTTCAACAGATTTTAATGATTAATACTTACTATTATTGCTTTTTATACATCCCCTAATAACACGGCTTTTCTTCATAACCTAAAGTTTTATATTCATAAAGATCTGAGTTTTTTGTGCCAATGTTTTTTATTAAAGCGCAAAGACTGTTCCATTGTAAGTTTTTAGTTCTTTTTTCGCCGGTTTTTTTATAAAGCCGGGTGTAATATTCACAATAAGCAACTGATTCTTTTTGACATATCTGATTTTGATATTTTTGACGCATCTCATCAGTAACTCTTTTGATATTTTTGGGAACAATAATCCCTCCAGTCTCGCCAGCTGTCTTTTCAACTTTTTCAACAATATTTTCTGCTTTTTGATTGTTTTTTTGAGGAGATTTTTTTGAGGTGAAAAACAAACCGGCAACTAATATAATTGCTCCAATAATAATTATTGTTTTGCTATTCATTTTTTCTCACCTTCTTTCTTGGTAAGCTGTCATTAAAATTCTAGTTAATTATAGCAGGTTTTTTGTTTAGAACTTTAAGAAGTAAGCCTTAGCCAATCAAAGCGGTTGACAAAGGATTAATAGAAGTTTTGCCATAGTCATCCGACGTAGCATTCCGTCGCATGACGGAACGAATCCATTTATAAAAATTTCTAAATTGTAATATCAAGCGGAGGAGGTGGGATTCGAACCCACGTGAGCTTTTAAAGCTCAAGGGTTTAGCAAACCCTCGCTATGGACCCCTCAGCCACTCCTCCAAATCAATCTAATTAAATTTTAGCAGAAAACACAAAAAATATGAAACGTGTAACGTAGAACGTGTAATGTATAAAATAAACATGAAGCAAAAAAACTCAAAACTACAAATTAAAACTTAAAATCTTTAAAAACCCTAAATCCTAAACAAAATAAATCCGAAATTCGAATATCGAAATCCAAAACAATATCTAAATTCTAAATCCTAAATACTAACTACTAACTACTATCTACCTTATAAATACTTAACTATCTCTACATCACTAATATACTTTCCTTTATACAATAACCCTTTTTCTAAAACGCCGTATACTTCAAAACCTAATTTTTTATAAAGACTAATGGCTTTTTTATTTGGTCCAAAAACATCCAAAACTATCATTTTTATACCCTTAATTTTATTTTTTATCTCCTCAATAATGGTTTTAGCCAATTCAAATCCTATTCCTTGACTGCGATAATTATCTTCAACAGAAATTCCCAAAACCCCAATATGTTTTTTTCTAGTTCTTGCGCTTAAATCACGATCAACGTTAGCCAATCCAATTAATTTTTCTTTATCAAAACAACCTAAAACCACTTTATTTCCCATCTCCATCGCTAAAAACCAATTAGCTAAAACTCTTCCCTCCTCCTCTTTACTAATTATTTCTCCAGAAAAAGTAACAAAAGTGTCCTCTTTTGATAATTGATTGATATATCTTAAAAACTCATCCAGATCTTCCCATTTGGGATAGCGAATAATAATTTCTCTTCCTTTTTTTGTTTTAAAAGTTTTAATGATTTTACCTGGTATAAACATTTTTTTAAAATTAATTTATAAACCAGTGGACGAGGAGGGAGTTGAACCCTCACTCCCTTATCGGGAATACGCTCCTGAAGCGTACGCGTATACCAAATTCCGCCACTCGTCCGTTAAAAATTATTCAAATGTGTTTTTGTTAAAATATATTATACAATCATGTCATTTGAAATTCCTCAACCTTCGGAATCTGAAATAGAAAATAGATTCCCTTGTCCCTTTTTTACTGAAAACGGCCAAACAAGATATTGTTAAGATAGCCCTAATGTCATATTTTACTGATCTTCATCTTACTAAAAGAAGGCCTCCTTTTTTTCATGGTAAATTAGATCTTTAAAAACCCGTATCAATTAATTGATTAATTGATACAACTCACTTTTAACCGAGGTGATTGAATAGTAGTTTAATAGAATCTATGATTTAATGTTTAGTTTTTTAAAAAAATCCTCTTTTTGCAGCCAAAGCTGGGTGTCAGTGGTTATCTCGTTAGTGCGACGACGATTGATTATAGACATTTGCATCTTCTTAAGAATTAATTCTATATAATTAAAAATTAAAAATCCAAAGTTAAAAATTGCAGTTAAAAATTTAAAATTTTTAATATAATTTTGAGTTTTAAGTTGTGGTTTTGAGTTTTGAGTTTTGAGTTTTGAGTTTTCTTTTGCGTTTGGAAATAACCTAAAAACCCATCTGTTAGTCTGTAAAAACTTCTCATAAGTCTGGTTTTTATTAACAATCGGCTTCATCTGCAAAACCTCATGAGCCACATACTTATTTTTTTTAAAATCCGGTACCATTAAATTACCTTCATCAAAAAAAAGATTTAAACAAACCTTATCTTTATTAAATTTATCAGGTGTAACGAATGCAGAACCTCTTTGAAAAAGCGAAGATACCTGTTTTGAGCTTTTTAAGGAGCCGGTGATTTTTTGAAGGGTGTTCCTCTTAAGCGAAAAACATGGCATCAAACTTTTAAAATTATTAACAAAATCTACTTGAAAATTCCTCTTTCTTCTCAATCCTAACAACTCGGCTAAAATAATAGCTATAAATCTTCCGGTAAACAATCTGTTTTTGGCAGTGATGATAAATAAATCAATATCATCGTCTTCTTTCGCATTCATCATTGCTATTGACCCTGACAAACCAACCAGTTTTATCTGAGGAAAAAAAGAAAGAAGTTTTATATACAATCTAAACCGCCAATTTTGTAATTTTTTTTGAGAAATATCAAATTTTGATCGAAAATTGTAAAAATTGTAATTTTGATTTTTGAATTTTGAATAATTTTGAGATTTGAATTTTGTATTTTCCATTTTTATGCTATACTCCCCTAGAGTATATTTTTTATCTTCTTTTATCAAAAAGTAGCGATTTTTAATTTTTTTTATCTTTTTCTTAAGCTCTAAACTCAAAAGCACTATTTTTAAAGATTTTTTTGAGGTTTTTTTTGGCAAAAAGGTATAAATCTCCTTAAATGTCGGATGATAATTAAAAAAAAGAAAGTATTTTATCACTTTTAATATCTCTTTTTTCATTGCTGATATTTTAACATTTTAATCATTAATCAATAGCAAAATTTTATAAAATAATCATAAGCCCTTGACAAGTAGTAGTAGTAAAATATCCCATAATATGAAAAAATCATTTGAAAGATTAAATGATTTTTATTCGAGTTGCGCTGATAATTATCACAATGATGGATTGTCAAAAAATGCTGCAAGATTAGGTCTTATAGTTGGTGCATTATTAACATTAGGTGCATGTTTAAATATAGATAATTTAATCACTAATTTAAATAACAAATCTACCTTACCTTTAGCAGCAATAACTTTAAATTTTGGAATACCTATCCTTATCAACTTTATAAGAGAAAAGAACGGTTATTATGATAATAAATAAATTTTAACTTTTCTTTATACTTTCTTTTACTACCAACCATAAAAATTTTATTAATCTCAACTGTCTTCTCCACCGCCATGGCTGGATAATCAAGCGAAACAACCACTCAAAACCACTTTTTCTGACAAACCAAGGCGCCCTAAGAACTTTACCACTTAAAAAATCAAATGCTCCACCCACCCCCATCACCACACAACCGCTAAACTTATTTTTATGACGCTCTATCCATAATTCTTGATCTGGCGAGCCAAAAGCAATCAATACCAAATGGGGCTTATAATCGCTTACTATATCAAAAATAATCTTTTCTTCTGTCTTTTGAGGATTTTTAATGTTTTTTATTCCCTCAATTCCCAAAAATTTAGCCTGAGGATATTTTTTTTGATAGCAATCAGCAAGTCTGTCTGCTAAATTTCCTTTTCCGCCGATTAAAAGCACTCTTAAGCGGTTTTCTGAAGCGATTTTTACCAGCTCTTTCATCAACTCCACCCCCGTTAACCTCTCCCCCACTTCAAATCCTAATAAACGAGCTGCCAAGATAATCCCCACACCATCAATAATCCTAATTTGGGCGGTCTCAATAACTTTTTTAAACTCTTTATTTTCTTGAGCAATAATCAAAATCTCTGGATTTAAAGAAACAATATGACAAAAATCCACCGACTGGCGGATGTATTTTTTAATTTTCTCTAGGATTTCTTTTTTAGATTGTGAAGTAATCGTTATTCCTAAAATTTTTTTTGATTTCATTTTGTCTATATTTACTATAGGAAAAATTACTAATTACTAATTATTAATTACTAATTAGTTTTGTTCAAATTATTTATTAAATATTTATATTATTTTATTAAACCAAAATAACAATTTTTAATTTAAATTAATTTATTAATAATAAATAATACTATATTTTTTTTAAAAATTAAAAGTTGATTGAAAATTAAAAATTGATAATTAAAAATTTATTTATTATAGGCTATCTTATTGCTTCTTTAAAGCTGTCTAAACTCTCAATTGCCATTCCCACTCCCCGAATAACACAAAACAAAGGTTCTTCAACTACAAAAGAAGCCACCCCAGTATAGTAAGTAAGATAACGATCAATATTGGTTAAAAGAGCACTACCGCCGGTTAAAACAATTCCCTTATCAACAATATCCGCTGCCAATTCCGGCGGCGTCTGACTTAACACCTCTTTAACTCCTTCTAAAATCTGTTTTAATGGTTTTTGCAAGGCTTCGTTAATTGATCGCTCGCCTACCTCAATAATCTTTGGTAGACCAGTCTGAAAATCTCTGCCTTTTACCTCCATGGTTCTTTCTTTTTTTTCTTCTTCCAGATCAATAAAAGCATTACCGATCTTCATCTTAATCTCTTCAGCTGTCCGCTCACCGATTATCAGATTATGTTTTTTTCGTATATGGGTTAAGATTGCCTCGTCTAATTTTGTTCCTGCCACCCGAATGGTTTTGTTAACCACCAATTGACCCAAAGAGATCACTGCCACCTCGGCTGTGCCGCCACCAATATTAACGATCATGTGGCCGGAAGCCTGGGAAATGGGAATTTTAGCACCAATCGCCGCCGCCAAGGGCTCGTCAATTAAATATACATCAGCGGCACCAGCCTGTTTACAAGCAGAAACCACTGCTCGTTTTTCCACTTGAGAAGCGCCACCGGGAATAGAGATCATCAATGTCGGCCAAAAAACCCTACCTTTCAAGGCTTTCTTTAAAAAATAAGTTATCATTGCCGCCGTAGTGGTGTAGTCGGCAATCACGCCCTCTTTCATTGGCCGGGAAGCAATGATTGAACCAGGTGTTCTCCCCAACATCTCTCTCGCGTCATTACCCACTGCCAAAATTCTTTTATCTTCCAAAGAATAAGCAACTACCGTTGGCTCATGAAGAACAATTCCCTGACCAACGACATAAACTAAGGTGTTAACTGTTCCTAAATCAATTCCCACCCTTTGACCAAAAATCATATATATATAGTATAATTCAATTTATGAAAATATTAGAAAGATTAATTTTTATCTTGGTTTTTGTTTCTGTTCTTGCTCTAATCATCATCTATAGTCGCGGCTATCGACTTAACTTAGAAAAAAAATCCCTTGTTTCCACCGGCATCCTCTCAATCACATCTTTTCCTTCAACCGCCAAGGTCTATTTAAACGGCCGCTTAAAAGGAGTGACTGATATTAATCTTAGTTTAACGCCGGGCGAGTATTTTGTGGAAATAAAAAAAGATGGCTTTAACTCTTGGAAAAAAACCTTAAAAATAAAAGGCGAGCTTGTTTATAATATCAACGCTTTTCTTGTTCCTTTAAATCCATCGCTTCTGCCTCTGACTAATTTAGGCGTATTTAAAGCCATTCCTTTAGGCGAAAATGATAAGATAATTATCTTTGTTAAAAATGATGACGAAACAAAAGAAGGAGTTTACCTTTTTGATGCTGGTAAAAAACCAGCGATTCTTTTTCCGCCGGTAAAACTTTTATTAAGCAAAACGCTTTTGCCGGAAAAAGATTTAGTTGATTGGAAAAAAACCAATGTTTTGTTTTCACCTGATCTTAAACAAGCAATTTTTGAGTTTTACACCAACGATAACTCTCCTTTTGGTTCTTATCTCTTATCGCTTGAGGAAGAAAACAAAACTCTTTTTGATATTACCTCCTCAAAAGAAGTTCTTTTATCCGCTTGGGAAAAAGAAAAAGAAAAAGAGATGATAAAAATTTTAGAAACCTTTCCCAAAGAGTTTGTTAAAGTTGCCAGCGACTCTTTTCGGCTAATCAGCTACTCGCCCAAAAAAACAAAAGTCCTTTACCAAGCAAAAGAAGATAAAGAACTTCCTTTAATCATTAAACCACCTTTACCATCAGTTAACCAAACGACTGAAGAAAGGGTTTTAAAAAAAGATAATTTTTATATCTACGATAAAAAAGAAGATAAAAACTACCGTCTTGACGCTTTATTAAAAGAAATAATTTTAGATGCTGATACAGTTAAGTGGTATTTTGATTCACAACGGCTAATTTTTCTTGATGAAAAAAAAATTATTCTTATTGATGACAGTGGAGAAAATAAACAAACAGTTTATTCAGGTCCTTTTAATGATAAATTTTTCACGGTTACCAGTGACGGCAATTTAATTATTTTAACCAATCTTAATCCGGAAGCCAACGAATATCCAGATTTATATTTGGTTGGGATAAAATAAAAAATTCAAAATTCAAAATGCAAAATACAAAATGACAATGAAAAATGTAAAATTAGTTAAATAACTGGCCAGATTTTTAAAACCCTCAAACTCGCTAAACCCGCAAACCTTATAAACCCTTCAAACTCGCAAAACCTTCTTAATTCGCTAACCTTTTAAACTAATTAATTTTTAATAGATTAATAAATTAATTTTTATTCAATAATTAATAAATTAATAATTAATAATGAATAATATTATAAGTTATACGTTAAATGTTAGATGTTAGTTGTTATTGAAAAGTAGTAGTAGTAAAATAGCAATAAAAAAGAAAAGTTATTATATAAATTTAATAAAAATTAATCTTGTTAACTGTCAAAAATCTTGCTTTTTTAAATCTGTTTTTAAACCCTAAAGAAAAACGATTTTCTGGCTTAAGTTTTATTTCTATTCCAATTAGCTCTTTATTATCTTTTTCTAAAACTAAATCAACCCCTTGTCCTTGTTTGGTCCGCCAAAAATAAAGTTTATAGCCAAAATCTCCGTAATAATTTTCTTTTAAAATCTCGCTTATGATAAAGTTTTCAAAAAGCACTCCTTCATCAGTCCTAACCTTAAGTGGTTTAAAATCAGAAATTAAAGCATTGCGCAACCCTAAATCATAAAAATAAACTTTTCTCATTTTGCTGATCTCATCTCTTTTTCTGCCTACATATGGCGGTAAGGTAAAAATAATAAAACTTTCTTCAAAAATCTGGATATATCTTTTAATGGTCCGCTGATCAACACCTAATTTTGAAGCTAACTCGCTATAGTTAATTAAATTGCCAATCTGATAGGCTAATAATATCAGTAAATTTTTTGCTAACTCTTTTTTTTCAATTAAAGATAAATCAAGCATATCTTTAAAGACAACACTGTCAACAAGATTTTTAAGGTATAGCTCATCTTGAGGCTTGTCAACTAACACTGGATATAAACCATAAAGAAAGATGTTTTCTAAAACTGCTTCAAAATCAAAGCTGTAAAACTTTTCTTTTTGATGATTTTTTGATATTAAATTAGTAATAATCTTTAATTTTTTTTCTTTGACAATCTCTTTTTGAACTAAATACTCACTAAAGGTCAAAGGATAAAGATAATACTCTACTTTTCTTCCTGCCAGACTTTCTGAAGTTTTGTTTTTTATCCGAAAAGAGGAAGAGCCGGTTAAGATAATTTTTTTATCAGCAATCTGATCATAAAATATCTTAGCCACTCTTCCTGGATCATTAAGTAAGTGCGCTTCATCAACAACAATATATTTTTTGTCTTTGGGAATAATCTGTCTATAAACCACCGGATCAAAGCGGTTTAGATTTTGTCTGATTGGCTCATTATCAACTGTCAGATAATAAGCTTGAGGAAAAACTTTGTTTAAAATCGTTGTTTTGCCAACTTGTCGAGCACCAAGCAAAATCAAAACCTCTTTTCTTTTTTGAAAATGGTTTTTAAGTTTTTTTTCTAAATGCCGATAATACATAATGTCATTTTAGTATATACTTTTTTATCTGTCAATAGCAAAAAAGTAAAAACGATTTTCTTGACAAAAAAACAAACTTTCTAAACTCATAAACCAAATAACAAACCCGCAAAACTCGCTAAACTTTTAAACTCTCTAAACTTGATAAACTTAATAAACTAATTTAATAAAAAAGATCCTAAAACAAGTTCAGGATGACAAAAAAATTAAAAATTAAAAGTTAAAAGTTAAAAGTTACAATTAGACGTTAGATGTTAAAAGTTAGTTGTTAGATGTTAAACGTTATTCGCTCACTCTTACAGCAAAGACAAGAAGGCGTTTTAAAGTTGTTCCTGGAGGCCAACAGGTTTGCAAAGTTAAAAACTCTCGATTGCTCTTTCGGGTAAGATAATAAACCTCAGATGGATCAACCACTTTTTTTCCTATTACTTTGTAAACATAACGTTGATTTTTGTAAAAAATATTTATCTCATCACCTTTTTCCAGTTTTCCCAAAAGATAAAAAATCGCGTTATAGGTACCAACATTCCAAAAATAATCGGTTGAATGAGCAAATAAAAAAATATGACTGCCTTCGCCGGGAAAAGCGGTTCCCAAAGCGTGAGCCACTCCTTTGTTTAAGGCATCTAAATAAATTTTTTCATCAGCCGGATCAATATTAGCTAAAACCTTAGATTTGGCGCCGATTTTAGGAATTACAATACTAAAATAAGGATCTGGCGGGATTAAAACCTCAATTTTTTTTAAATTTAAAGCCTTGGCCAACAGACCTTTTGGTTGATTATCACTCAAATGCTGGATCTTGAAAAAAGTCTCTTTATCCTCTACTAAATATCGTTTTTCCATTTTTCTTTCAATCAGATAACGTATCTCTTCTTTTATTGGCAAAGAAAAGGTTTTTCCGATTATAAAAAGCGAGGAAAAAATTAAAAAATTTCCTAAGGTGCGCAAAATTAAAACTCTCAAATATTCACTTGAAGAAATTTTGTGAAGTTTGTGTTTTAATAGATGTTTTTTAGATAGTTTTGTATAATTTTTCACGTTTGTTTTAAAAAATCAATTTTAAAATTTAGGTTTTAAATTTTTATTTTTTGATTTTTTATTGGCGCCGCTGGAAAGAATCGAACTTTCATCTCGCCCTTAGGACGGGCTTGCTCTGTCCATTAAGCTACAGCGGCTATAATAATATAGTAATTATATTATAATAAGCTTTATTAAACCCCATAAAATCTACTTAACCACTGAAAAATCTTCTCTTCCCAATACCACGCCAACATCATTCCCCAAATTAAAAAAGGACCAAAGGCAATCTTACTTTTTATTTTTTTTCGTCCAAGCAAAATTAAAAATAAACTTATTATTCCACCAGTTAAAAAAGCAAGATACAAAGCCAAAAAACCTTTTTTCCAGCCTAAAAAATAACCAATAATTGCCGCTAAATAAACATCGCCTAAACCCATTGCCTTTTCTTTAGAAAAATAATAAAGCAAAAATATCGGCAAACCAATCAAAGAAGTACTAATAATATCATTCTCAATCTGTTTTAAAATTTCATCAAAAGTAAACGACTGTTTTAAAAACAATTCGTTTATTTTATAAATTAAGGAAAAGCCAAAAAAGGACCATAAAATATAATCAGAAATTAATCGATACTTTAAGTCGGAAAAGAAAATAACTATTAAACAAGAAACCACTCCCCAAAGACTAATAAGACTTAAAAATTGAAAACTGAAAATTGAAAATTGATTGTCAATTTTAAATTGAAAATTGAAAATTAATAAATATGATATGCCTGTAATTATCTCAACTAACGGATACTGAAAAGATAATTTTTTATGACAACACCGACTCTTTCCTTTTAAAATAAAAAAGGAGACGATGGGAATAAGATCAATCCCGGTTAATTTTTTCTTACAATAATCACAGTGACTTCTACCAGTAATCGGTTCTCCTTTTGGTAATCTATCAATCAAAACATTTAGAAAAGAACCAACAGATAAGCCTAAAATAAAGATGGTGAAACTAAGAAAATAAATCATTTATTTAATTATACCTAATGTTTTTATTTTTGCTAATTTAATTACTATAAGATAAAAAAATAAATAAGGCTTGACAAAGCCTAAAATATAATCCTGAAAAACCAATTAATGTTGTTCAGGCAGATATACAGTTTGATAAAGATTTAATACAGGTCTCATCAATTGATACTGAGGGTAGTTTTGCCACAATTTTTACTCAAAAAGATTTTTCAAACAATGAAGGCTGGATAAGAGTTGTCGGCGGAGTCCCTAATCCTGGATTTATTGGTGAACAAGGCATTTTTGCAAGAATTAATTTTAAACCTATAAAAACAGAAGCTGGCCAAATTAATTTTCTACCGTCATCAAAAATTCTTGCCAATGACGGCAAAGGTTCAAATATTTTAGCTAAGTTTCCCTCACAGTCTTTTAGTATTGAAGACAATAAAAAAGTGTTAGGAGAAAAAACAGAGGTTGTTCTTTGGGAAAAAATAAAAAACTATCTTAATTCTTTTTTATTGAGATAAAAAATAATAAAAAAAGTGCAGTAATAAGGCTCAAAAAAAAGGATGACAAATTTTAGAAAAAAATCGAGTTTTTATCAAAAGGCCCAATTAAAGCAAAATTAAGTTTTTGGGGAACAAAAATCTCCTTAGCTAAAGAGATTATTTCCTCTATTGTTACTTCTTCTAACTTCTCAATCTCTTCCTGAGGTGTTTTTATCTCTTTTTGAAGAAGTTTTTTTATCCCAAAAAATGAGGCAATGTTATAAGAGTCTTCCAAACTCAAAAGCAGTCTTCCTTTTACTAGTTCTTTAGCTTTTTTCAGTTCCTCTTTTTTTAAATCGCCATTAGCAATTTTTTCCTGCTCTTTTAAAATCGTCTTGACAGCTAATTTTATCTTTTCTAAATCATTAGGTACTCCTGCCTGAGTCACTAAATTACCACAGTCATGATAAAGCTCCTTGGAGGTTGAGATATAATAACAAAGACCCTGACGCTCTCTTACCTCAATAAAAAGCCGGGAAGACATTCCACCGCCTAAAATTGTTGAAAGCAAAGTTAGAGGATACTTTTTTTTATCAAAAAAAGAAAATGTTCGATAGCCTAAGCAAAAATGCGCCTGCTCGGTTTTTTTTGTCTTGACAAAAATCTGAGGTTTGTCTTGTTTTTCTTTAATCTCGATAAAATTTGTTTTTTTTTCGGTTTTTTTCCACCGGCCAAATTTTTCTTCAATAATTTCCAAATAACTTTTGACTTTTGACTTTTGACTTTTAACTTGATTTAACCCACCGGCAAGCACCAACACCGCGTTCTCTGGCTGATAAAGTTGTTGAATATACTCAATAAAGGTTTTTCTCTTAAAAGACCTGACTGTTTCTTTTTTGCCGGCAATATCAAAACCCAAAGGATTGTCTTGATACAAAAGTCCTTCAAAATAATCGCCTATTTTTCGATAAGGCGTATCTTCATATAAATTAATCTCCTCAACAACCACTCCTTTTTCTCTTTCAATCTCTTCTTCTTTCAAAAGAGGATTTTGAATCATATCAGCCAAAACATCAATCACTGTCTCAAAATGATAAATAGTAGATTTTATCCAATAACCAGTATGATCTTTGCTAGTGAAAGCATTAAAAATACCTCCTAATCCCTCAATAATTGAGGAAATCACCAAAGTATCAGGATATTTTTTACTCCCCTTAAAAGCCATATGCTCAAAAAAATGAGCAATGCCATTATTTTTTTCGTTTTCATAACGGCTGCCGGCACCGACCAAAAGAAGAGTCGTTAAAGTAGGAAAAGCCTCTGTGTCAATTAAAATTACTGAAAGACCATTTTTAAGTTGATATTGTTTTATTTCCATTTAAATATTTTACCAAATTCTCTCCCTTTTTGCCTCCGCGATACCTCAGCGACCTGCGAGATCGCGGTTGGCTTTTTCCAGCAAGCCAAAATTAATCAAAAATCAGCTTTTTAATTCTTTTCAGTTTTTTTTGATAATCAATCTGGTTTTCAACAAACTTCTGATATTTATTAATATTAGAAATTGAAATTTCAGCAAAAATATCTTTAAGAAAAACCTCATTTTTAATAATTGTTCGGTAAGAAGAAAACTCCCAATCTTCAGGTCTTTTAACTAAATTATTAGTTGTCGGGTTAAGGTGAATATAGCGACTAACGTGAAGTAACTGTTCGTTGCTTCTAATCTTAACCGCCTTAACTCTACTTTGCCACAATGGTCCTTTTCTATTAAATCTTAAGTTGAAATAACGAGTATAACTGTTTTCAACATCGCTAATATATTTAGAAAAAATATTATTCTTTAAAATTTTTATCAAAAGATGATAATGATCAGGCATCAAACAAAAACCAATAAATTTAATATAAGCTTCTTTTGAAGAAAAAAGTAAACTCGGCTGATAGTTTTTGTTTGATTCTAAAAATTTTCCTAAATTTGTTTTTGTATTAACATTGTTATAATAAGCCAGTGCTTGAATAAATCTTTCGTAGTTTTCTCTTTTTCTAAAAATATTGAAATTAGCAATGCTTTTATTAAAAACATGGTAGATTTCTCCTGGCTGAAAAAAATTTCTTTTATTCATAATTTAATTTTCTATTATTTTTTTTCAAAGTCTATAGCATATAAACAACAAAATTAAATTTTTGGGTTGTTGTAGATTGCTATTAACCGCCATATCTGACCTCGTAGGTCGCGGAGGATTAATATGGTAAAATTTTCTTGTGGAAAAAATCTTAATTGCCACCAGTAATCCCGGCAAACTTGAAGAATTAAAACATGGTTTGTCAACAAGAAAAAATAAAAGGCTATCTGATAGAAAAACCAAGCGAAAAAAGAATTCCCGGCTACCCTTTTCGTGCCTTATTTATCGTGGAAAAATTTAACGAGTATTATGATGAATTAACAAAACAAAAACACCACCAAATCAACCACCGCCTAAAAGCAGTAAAAAAATTAATGCCAAAAATTATTAAAGTCTTAAAATAAAATTCAAAATTCAAAAATCAAATAAATACGTTATTCGTTATTGGTCATTAGTTATTTGGTTATTAAGAGTTACGAGTTAACAAGTTTAGATTGTCGAGAGAGTTAAAAGTTAATAATTAGTTAAATCATTGTTTTTAATGTTTAATAGTTTAATATTTAAAAATTGTTTAGGATTTAATATTTAATATTTAAGATTTTTTAGGATTCAGGATTTAGAGTTTAGAATTTAAAATTTTTTTGGAATTTGGGATTTGAAATTTGGAATTTATTTACATCTTTTATGTCTTATGTTTAAGTTTCATGTTTTATGTTTCATGTTACATGTTAGACGTTCTACGTTCTACGTTAAATGTTATCCGTTAGAAGTTTAACGTAAATATTGTATAATAAAAAAGGTTAACAATCTTATTTGCTCGGTTGTCTAATGGTATGACAATTGGCTCTGAACCAGTTAGTCGAGTTCGAATCCCTGCTGGGCAACCTAATAAATAAACTTACCAAAAATATCTCTTTCTTTACTTAAGAAAAAATCATTTTGGAAATTTTTTTCTTTAAATTCAACCAATTTATCAATTTTTTCAATTAAAACTAAAGGTATTCTTTTCTTTGGTATACTCATAAAACAATCAACTAAAGCCGCTAAACTATCTACCACATTATAAGAAAAATTTAAATTGGCTGTTTCTTTTAGATAAGGGGATATTCCATAAAATCCTAAACTAAATCCTCTTTTTCCTCGACGAAACGGTTCGGTTTTACTATCAACAATAACCACTCCCAATCTATTTATTTTAAATTTTTTTTTTAAATAAAAATAAATATTTTTTGCTACTAAAAAAGGTCTTTTTGGATAAATAATAAAGCATTCATTATTATAAGGGTCAATACCAGCATTAAGAATTAAAGCAGCGTTTTTTTTGGTAATAAAATATTCTTTATTAGAAGAGATTTTTTTATAAATTTTTTCCGCCTCTTTTTTTATTAAATTTTTTTTTAATCTTTCTCTCTCCTGATAAAAATCTCTTTTGTAAAAAAAATATCTCCTTTGAGAAATTGCGACAATTTTTGATGAGATAAAAACAACACTATTTTCCTTTAAAGAGCTGATATTTTTTGATATAAAATCATATAAATTATCATTAAAACCAAAATGGGGTGTCTCAATCGAAGTAACTCTCATCAAAAACTATGGAATTATAAATTTTTTAGCTACTTTTTTAATCTCTAATTTTATTCTAGTTAAATCTTTATTCTTTTTCATCTCCACCTCAAACTTTTTAATAAATTCTCCTCTCTTCTCTTTTTCCAAATCCCAAAAACGAAAATCTTTACCTTGTTTTTCAAAATATTTTTTTATAATTGCCAAAACTTCCAAGATTTTTTTGCCAACAAATTTCATCTCTTTTTCCTTCATTCCGCGGGTAGTTAAAGCCGGCGTTCCTAAGCGAATACCTGAGGGATAAAATGGACTGGCTTGCTCTCCTGGAACAGTATTTTTATTTAAAGTTATTCCCGCCAAATCTAAGGCCTTTTGAGCAAAAACACCACAACCTGGACCAAAATAATTTGTTAAATCAGCCAAAATCAAATGATTTTCACTTCCTCCACCCACTAAATCTAATCCTCCCTCAATTAAAACCTTTGCTAAAACTTGTGAATTTTTGACTATTTGAAAAGCATATTTTTTAAATGACGATTGACTTGCCTCGTATAATGCAACAGCAATTGCGGCTGTTTGATTATCATGAGGACCTCCCTGTAAACCTGGAAAAACTGCTTTATTGATCTTATCAGACAGTTCTGGATCTTTTTTTAAACCCTTTTCCGTCACCATAATCATTGCTCCTCTTGGACCACGCAAAGTTTTGTGGGTTGTTGTTGTGACAATATGAACATAAGGCACTGGCGAAGGATGAACGCCTCCAGCAATTAATCCAGCAACATGAGAAATATCAGCAGCTAAATAAGCACCAACCTCATCAGCAATTTCCGCAAATTTTTTATAGTTAAATTTTAACGGATAAGCAGTCGCTCCAACCCAGATTAATTTTGGTTTATGCTCTTTTGCCAATCTCCTAATCTCATCATAATCAAACAAATCGTTTTGAGATTTGAATTTTGAATCTTGAATTTTTAAACCGTATTGCACTGTTTTATAATAAATTCCCGTGGCTGAAACTTTATGACCGTGAGTTAAATGACCACCAGCTGTTAAAGCTTGCCCCATCACTACATCGCCTGGTTGACAAACTGCCAAATAAACCGCTAAATTAGCTGGTGAACCTGAATATGGCTGAACATTAACAAAAAGTACGCCAAAAAGTTTTTTTGCTCTCTCTTGACACAATCTCTCAACTTCATCCACCCATTCATTGCCGCCATAATAACGCCTACCTGGATAACCTTCAGAATACTTATTAACAAAATATGAAGACAAAACCTTTCTCACCTCACTTGAAGCATAATTTTCTGAAGGAATAAGCTCCAAACCCTCTTTTTGTCGTTTTTCCTCTAATTTTATTAGTTTTTCAATTTTTTTATCTTTCATATATAATAAAAAATTAAACTTTTAATTTTTAAATTTTTTAAATATAATATAATTTTACAAATTTTTCAACTAAATAAAAATGGAAAAAAATAATCAAACAATATCAACAACAATATCATTACCAAAATCATTTATATTTTCTTTATATATTATTACAACTATCTTCATTACTCTTTTTTTAAACCATCAACAAATAATTGTTGGCACAATTGTCAACTCGCTCCTTTTTTTTACCGCTTTAAACATTGATAAAAAATACCATCTCATTGTTGCCGTTTTTCCATCAATTGTAGCCGTTTTTCAAGGACTTTTATTTGGAAAATTAACAATTTTTTTGCTTTATTTTTTACCTTTTATCTGGATGGGAAATTATCTTTTGATGATTATTCCCCAAAAATTAGTTGACTATAAAATTTTAAACTTTATTATCGCCCCCATCATCAAAGCTTCCTTTTTATTTTTAATTGCTAATTTTTACGTCCATTTTAAAATTGTCCCCAAAATGTTTTTGCAGGCAATGGGTGTTTTTCAACTGATCACTGCTCTTCTTGGAGCTGGATTATACAATTTAATAAACCTCTTTGTTAACACAAATGAAACCAAATGAGATAATTGAGAAGATAAAAAAATCAGGCTTAACTGGTCGTGGTGGCGCTGGTTATCCAACCGGTGTTAAATGGGAGCGAATGTATCAAAAAAATCATCAATTAATTTATATCGTTGTTAATGGCTCAGAAGGTGAACCAGGAACTTTAAAAGACGGTTATATTTTAAAAAATTATTTAAAAGAACTTCTTGAAGGAATAAAAATCGCCTATCAAATCTTTCCTCAAACCAAAGAAATCTATCTTTATCTGAGAAAAGATTACTTTAAAATGTATAAAGAAAAAATTGAGGCTTTAAAAGGCTCTCTTCCTTTAATTGTTTTTAAAGAACCGGGTGGTTATCTATGCGGCGAAAACACAGTTTTGGTTAACTCAATTGAAGGAAAAAGATTTACTCCTCGACAAAAACCACCTTTTATATCTGAAATTGGTCTTTGGGGAAAACCAACATTAGTTAATAACATTGAAACTTTTTTTAGGGTTTATCAAATTGTTAATGATAAATATCAACAAACTCGCTTTTACTCTATCACCGACACCCAAACAAAAAAACAAATTGTAATTGATTTACCTTTAAATTTATCAATTTACGAAGTTTTAAATCAGGCTGGTTTTCTACCAAAAAATAATGATTTTTTTGTTCAAATTGGCGGTGGGGCTGCTGGTCAATATTTCACTCCTGATGAAATTAAAAATCAAAATGCTAATTTAGGCACCGGCGCCATTATCATTTATCATCAAAAACAGATCTCTTTGGAAAAACTGATTGAGGAAAAATTAAATTTTTTAATGAAAGAAAACTGCGGCAAATGCACTCCTTGTCGTGAAGGATTGTATTATCTTTTTCAACAGTTAAAAAATAACAATCTTAATGATAAAAAAATAACTGACGTAATTAATGCTTTAGAAAATACCTCCTTTTGTGGTTTAGGTGAAGGTGCTGGAGTCTCTTTTAAAAGTTTATGGCAAAAAAAAGAAAAAATATGGCGGTCGTAAATATTATCATTAATGGAAAATCATATCAAGCAGAAGAAGGAGAGAACCTTTTAGAGTTTTTATTAAAAAACAACTTTCCCATCCCCCATCTTTGCAAACATCCTGATTTTTCTCCCAATGAAACCTGCCGTCTTTGTTTAGTTGAGATTGATGGTAAAATTACTACTTCCTGTAATGTTAATATTAAGGATGGTTTAAATATTAATACAAAAAATGAAAAAATAAACAAGCTACGAGCTATCAATGCTTATCTTTTAAATACTGCTAAAAAAAGAAAAAAATCACAAACAAATTTTCTTCTTCAAAATATTATTGAGTTTGACTGGCAAAAATGTATTGACTGTGGATTGTGCATAAAAGCCTGTGAAAATCAAAAAATCAAGGCTATTAAATTTGATGATTACGGTATAAAACAACATATAACGCCAACGGAAAATCCTTGTATTGCCTGCGGTCAATGTCTTATTCACTGCCCAGCCAACGCTATTTCCACAAATCAAACAAAGCTCTTAAGAATTAAAAATAATTTAAAATCAAAAAAAATTAAAATTGCTCAAATTGCTCCCTCGGTTCGCACTTCAATTGGCGAACTTTTTGATATTCCTCATAATAAAATATCAGCAGAACTAGTTGTTGCCGGTTTAAAAAAACTTGGTTTTGATTATGTCTTTGATACAGCAATGGCCGCTGATATCACTACCATCGAGGAAGCAAAAGAGCTTATTGAAAGACTAAAAAACAAAAAAGATTTACCAATGTTTACTTCTTGTTGTCCTGGTTGGGTAAATTATATCTTATCTTATCATCCTGAATTAAGAAAAAATTTAACAACAGTTCTTCCTCCAGAAATAAAAATGGGTAATTTTATTAAACATTATTTTGCTAAAAAGATGAATTTTAACTTAGATGATGTTTATGTTATTTCAATAATGCCCTGTACTGCCAAAAAATGGGAGATTAAAAGAAAAGAATTAAAAGTTGATAACTATTATCCAGTTGATGACAGCTTAACTACGGTTGAAATAGCTCAAATATTAAAAGAAGAAAAAATTGATCTTAAAAATTTAACGCCAGTAAATTTTGATCACCCATTAGGCGATGCTTCTGGAGCTGGAGTAATCTATGGCACAACTGGTGGCGTAATGACCTCAGCTCTTCGAACTGCTTATTTTTATTTAACTGGCAAAAATCCAAAAAATCTTTATTTTGATGAAAAAATTACCAGTTTTGAAGGAATAAAAGTTTTTGAAATAAAAATCAATGATATAAAATTAAAAATTGCCATTGTTAATGGTTTGGGTAATTTTTCTCAAATAATTGATAGATTAAACGAGTTTCAATACATTGAAGTTATGGCTTGCCCTGGTGGTTGTTTGAGTGGTGGTGGCCAGCCAAAACCGATAAATAATGAAATTAGAAAAAAAAGAAAAGAAGTACTTTTAAAACTTGATAAAAAAAATATTGTAAAATTTGCTCATGAAAATGAATTTGCAAAAAAAATCTATCAAGAATTTTTAACTGATAAAGAAAAAATTCATAAATATTGCCATACTTATTATTAAGAAATTATAAATTTTTATTTTTTTAACTTATGAAAAAATTTTCTAATCTTGAAATCTCAAGAAAATTCAAATTAGAACCTATTAAAAAAATCGCTAAAAAAGCCGGTTTTGATGAAAATGAAATTGAACTTTATGGAGATTATAAGGCAAAAATTAAATTTGAAGCAATAAAAAAAAGAGAAAAAAACAAAGAAGGCAATTTAATTTTGGTTACCGCTACTAACCCAACTAAATTTGGCGAAGGAAAAACAACCGTAACAATTGGTTTAGGATTGGCTTTATCAAAAATGAAGAAAAAAACAATGATTTGTCTACGCGAACCATCATTAGGACCAGTTTTTGGTATAAAAGGCGGAGCAACAGGAGGAGGCGCTTCTCAGGTTTTGCCAGTTGATGAAATTAATCTTCATTTTACTGGTGATATTCACGCGGTAACAACCGCTAATAATTTAATATCTGCTGTTATTGATAATCATCTTCACTTTGGAAACAAACTTAATATTGATCCTCGCCAAATCTCGTGGAAAAGAGTTTTAGATATGAATGATCGAGCTTTAAGAAACATCGTTATTGGTTTAGGCGGTAAAACTGAAGGCGTACCAAGAGAAGATCATTTTGATATCTCAGTTGCCTCAGAAATCATGGCGATTTTATGTTTATCTAAAGATATAAAAGATTTAAAAGAAAGAGTAGCGAAAATCATTGTTGCCACAACTTACGACGGCAAACCCGTAACTGTTGCTGATTTAAAAATCACTGGTTCTGTTGTTGCTTTGTTAAAAGATGCCTTAAAACCAAATATTGTCCAGACAACAGAAAAAACACCTGCCTTTATTCATGGTGGTCCTTTTGCCAATATCGCTCACGGCACAAATTCTCTTATGGCAACAAAATTAGCTTTAAAAATTGCTAATTATGTAGTAACTGAAGCTGGTTTTGGCGCCGATTTGGGAGCGGAAAAATATTTTAACATTACCTCAAGAATTGGCAATCTTAAACCAAAAGCAGTTGTCATTGTCACAACAGTTCGTGCTTTAAAATATCACGGTGAAAATAATCTTGAAAAAGGTTTAGAAAATTTAGGTAAACATATTGAAAATATTAAAAAATTTAATCTCAACCCTGTTGTTGCTATTAATGTCTTTCCTGATGACAAAAAAGATGAATTAACAACGATTAAAAACTACTGCGAAAAACTTAATACTAAAGCCGCCATAACTGAAGTTTTTTCTAAAGGATCAGATGGTGGCTTAGAATTGGCTGAATATGTTCTTGAGGCAGTAAAAAAAGATCAAGGTAAATTTAAACAACTTTATCCTCTAAATATTAATTTAACAGAAAAGATAAAAACTATTGCTAAAGAGATTTATGGAGCTAATGATGTTGTTTTTACTGAAAAAGCAATAAAACAAATAAAAAAATATGAAGATTGGGGTCATATAAACTTACCAGTTTGTATAGCAAAAACCCAATATTCATTGTCTGATAATCAAAATCTTTTAGGAAGACCAACGAATTTTAAAATTACTGTAAGGGAAGTTAGGCTTTCAGCGGGAGCTGGTTTTTTTGTTGCTTTAACTGGCGATATTATGACCATGCCTGGTTTACCAAAAATTCCAGCTGCTGAAGGAATTGATTTAGATGACAAAAACGAAATTGTTGGTATGTAAAAATGTAAAAATATTACAAATTAAAAATGTTTAAAATATATGATCATTCTTGATGGAAAAACTTTAAAAGAAAAAATAATTAAAAATTTAAAAATGAAAATTGAACAAAAAAAAATAAAACCTGGATTAGCAGTTATTCTTGTTGGTGATAATCCAGCTTCTCAAATTTATGTTAAAAACAAAGTTTTAACTGCGGAAAAAATTGGTTATTTATCAAAAAAAATAATTCTGTCAGAAAATACCAGCAAAGAAAAACTTGTTGAAGCAATAAAAAAATTAAACAAAGATTCCCAAATCCATGGCATTCTTATTCAACTTCCTCTCCCCTCTCACTTAAAACCTTATGAAAAAGAAATTAATAATCTGATTGACCCAAAAAAAGATGTTGACTGTTTTCATCCGGAAAATATGGGCAGGTTTTTTTTAGAGAAAAAAAATCACGATGACATTCTTGCTCCCTGCACACCAAAAGGAATCATTAGAATTTTAAAAGAATATGATATAGAAATTGCCGGCAAAAAAGCAGTTGTTATCGGACGAAGCAATATCGTTGGCAAACCAGTGGCTTTAATGCTTTGTAACGAAGAAGCAACTGTTACCATTGCTCATTCTCAAACTAAAAATTTAGAAAAAATCACCAGAGAGGCTGATATCTTAATAGTTGCTGTTGGTAAACCTTTATTTGTTAAAAAAGAGATGGTAAAAAGGGGCAGTGTTGTTGTTGATGTAGGAATAAATAGACTTCCAAATGGCAAAGTCGTCGGCGATGTCGATTTTGAAAATGTAAAAGATAAGTGCTTGGCGATTAGTCCAGTTCCTGGTGGTATCGGTCCAATGACTGTCGCCTCATTAATGGAAAATCTTTTAATTGCTTATAATCATCAATTAACATAAAATTTTCCTCTAAAAAAATCATAACTCTCAATCAAATTATCGTTTTTTAGTATAATTATTGCTATAGAAATTTTTCTTAATGCCCGGTCGGCTAACGGTAGGCCATCTCGCTCTGAACGAGATAGTCCAGGTTCGAATCCTGGCTGGGCAACCATATTTAAAATTTAGGCCCTAAGAAAAAATTATTAAAAGATTTAAAACAACTCCCCTTTTAACAAATTTAACAAACTTTTACTAATCTCTCTAATCAATAATTGATAAACAATCTTAATTATATCCTTCTTACTATATCCTTGTTATATCCTTGCTATATTTTAACGCGATCGCGTTAAAATATAGCAACAACAAAATAAATAACAAAATAAATTTATAAATTTAAAAACCTCACAAACCCAACCTTTCTCCTATCCCCTTCATCC
>JAOAEC010000015.1 GCA_026416975.1 Patescibacteria group bacterium
ATACACAACAGTTCAAAACTGGAGCAAAAATGTCTATAACTTAGTGACAAAAAGAGTAAAAGTAGAAGAGGAAGCAACAATGGAATGGATAGACTGCAATCTTGGTAGCAAAGTTACCATGAAATACCCGTCGTGTATTTTGGCAGGAAAAAAAGCTAAAGGTGAGGTATTATCAATTGCTTATGCTTCAGAAAACCAGTTTCAGGATGCTGGTGCTAAAATGATTCATTTGGCTTCTGAAACTTCATCAAGAATTGTTTCAAAATCAATAGCTGGCAAAGGAGGCAGAACTTCTTATCGAGGATTAGTTCATGTTTCACCTAATGCTAGTGAATCTTCTTCATATGTTAGTTGTGATACTTTGATTTTGGATGAAAATTCGCGCTCTGATACTTATCCAACAATGAAAATTGAAAACAAAAAAACTCATATTCAGCATGAGGCAACAGTTGAAAAAATCGGCGAAGAAAAACTTTTTTATCTTCAGTCGCGCGGTATTAAAAAATCTGATGCTGAGGGACTTTTGGTAAATGGATTTATTGAACCGGTAGTCAAAGAAATACCGCTTGAATATACAGTTGAGCTTAATCGGCTTATCAATCTTGAAATGTCAGGATCAGTTGGTTAATTTTAAAATTTAAAATTTAAAACTTAAATGAAAATTAATAATATAAAAGAAAAAATTATCAAATTAAAAAACAATCAAAATTATCATTTAGTTTTTGATAAAAAAGGCGATTATTTAGTTTATTTTGAAAATTATTCTGGAGAACTAAAAATTGAACTTTCTCAACAGGAGGTAAACGTTAATATTTATGGTCTTTATATTGGAAAAAATAACGATAAATTTAAAATAAAAACAATTCAGCATCATAAAGCTCCAAATTCAAAATCAAATCTTTTGATAAAAGGAGTTTTTTATGATAAATCTTATTTTGTTTATGATGGGCTTATTAGAATTGAAAAAAATGCTCAAAAATCTCATGCTTATCAAAAAAATCAAAATTTACTTTTATCAGATAAAACTTTTGTTCAAAGTGAACCGAATTTGGAAATTTTAGCTAATGATGTATTTTGTACTCATGGTTCAACTACTGGTCATTTAAATAGTGAGGAACTGTTTTATCTTTATTCACGTGGCATTGACAAGAAAAATGCTGAAAAACTTCTAGTTAATGGTTTTATAAAAGAAGTTAAGCAAATAAAAGATATATTTAAGAAAATTTGAATTAAAATATACTTATGTTAAACAATCTTAAAAATGACTTTCCAATATTTAAAAATTATCCAGATTTAGTCTATCTTGATTCAACAGCAATGTCTTTAAAACCAAAAGTTGTTCTTGAAAAGTTAGTTGAGTATTATAGTCGCTATTCAGCCAATATTTATCGGGGAGTTTACAAAATTTCAGAAAAAGCTACTGAGGAATATGAGAAAACACGTCAAGTAGTTGCTGATTTTATCAACGCAGAAAAAAACGAAGTTGTCTTCACGAGAAATACTACTGAATCAATAAATTTAGTTGCTTACAGTTTAGGAAGAAAAATTATTGATGAAGGCGATGAAATTGTAACAACAGTTATGGAGCATCATTCTAATTTTGTTCCCTGGCAGATTTTAGCATTGGAAACGGGAGCAATTTTTAAAATTATTGATATTAAGGATGATGGAAGTTTAAATCTAAATTTTCAGTCAGGCAATTTAGATCTAGATGAGGTAATCACAAAAAAAACCAAAATTTTAGCATTAACGTATACATCAAATGTCTTAGGTACGATTAATCCGTTAAAAGAGATAATTGAAAAAGCTAAAAAAATTAACCCGAAAATTATTATTGTTGTTGACGCTGCCCAATCTGCTCCTCATCTTAAAATTGATGTTAAAGATTTAAGAGGAGATTTTGTTGCTTTTTCTTCTCATAAAATGCTTGGTCCAACAGGTGTCGGCGTTCTTTGGGGAAGAAAAGAATTGCTTGAAGAAATGTACCCTTTTTTATATGGTGGCGAGATGATTAGTGAAGTTTATCTTGAAAAAACTATTTTTAAAAATCCACCGCATAAATTTGAAGCGGGCACGCCATCAATTGGCGAAGTAATTGCCTTTAAAGAAGCAATAAAATATTTAAAATCTACCGGCATTGATAAAATTCGTCAACATGAAAAAGAACTAACGCTTTATTGTCTTAAAATTTTGAAAGATGAATTTGGAGAAAAAATAAAAATTTTTGGCCCAAAAAATATTGAAGCACGTGCTGGAATTATTGCTTTTACTTTTGATAATTTTCATCCCCATGATATCGCCTCTATTCTTGATGATCAAAGTATTGCTGTTCGCGCTGGACATCATTGCGCTATGCCATTGCATAATCGATTAAAGGTAAATGCCACAGTTAGAGCAAGCTTTTATATTTACAACAATGAAAGTGATGTAGAAAAATTAGTTTTAGGCTTAAAAAAAGTAGAAAAAACGTTGACTTAAATTACAATTTGCAAACTTATTAAAATTTTTATTTTTTAGTTCTTAGTTTTTAATTAGTTTTATTTAATCAGTTTTTAGTTTTTAAACAAAATCAAAATTCATTTCAAATTTTAAATTAAAAATTGATTAAAAATTTCAAATCGAAAATTGAAAATTATTTTATTCTAAACTAGTTGTTATTATTGATAATTACAAATAATATGTCGATTTATACTGAGATAATTTTAGATCATTATCAAAATCCACGCAATTTTGGAAGAATACCTAATCCAAGTTTTCATTCTCAAGCAAGCAATCCTCTTTGCGGCGATAGGTTGGAGTTAGATATAGTTGTTGAAGAGCAAAAAATTAAAGATATTAAATTTCAAGGTGTTGGATGCGCAATTTCTATAGCCTCAGCATCGCTTGTCACTGAGACGCTGAAAAATAAAGATCTTTTATATTTGAAAAAAATCGATAAAAATTTTATCATTAAACTATTAAATATTGACTTAGGAGTTAATAGATTAAAGTGTGCTTTACTGATTTTGGAGGCTATAAAAAAATTATTAGTTTAAATTTTTTTAATTATGGTTGATGATAAAAAATTATATGATGAAAAAAATCCTTCAGGCCCTGTTGTTACTCGTGGTTATAAAGTTTGGGTTGATAGAAGTCTTTGTATTGGTGCAGCCACCTGCATTGCTGTTTCTGAAAAAAGCTTTAATTTAGATAGTGAGGCAAAAGCAGTGATTTTAAAAACAATTGATGAGGAAGAAATTGAAAATATCATTGAGGCAGCTAAAGCTTGTCCGGTGAGCGCAATAATTATTGAGAATGAAAAAGGCAATAGAATTTTTCCTAAATAATTTTTATGAAAATAAGCATTAAAATTGGCGGAGAGGCAGGGTTTGGCATAATGACAACTGGTTTGATGTTATCTAAAATTGCTTCGCGTTTAGGATATGAAGTTATTGATTATGTAGAATATCCGTCTTTAGTACGGGGAGGTTATAATGCCTACTTGGTGACTATTTCTGATGAAAGAAATACTGCTTTAAAAACAGATGTTGATTTTTTAGTTTGTCTTAATCAAGATAACTTTTTAAAACAAAAACACCTGCTTCATAAACAAAGCATAGTTATCTATGACAAAAATGATTTTGATTTTGAAGATGATTTTATAAAAGTTAATCTTCCATTTAAAAAAATTATTAGAGAGCTAAATGGTCAAGCAATAATGAAAAACATCATTGCTTTAGGAGGGTTACTAGCTATTTTAGGAGCAAAAATTAACATCTTAAATCAGTTGATATATGAGCAGTTTATAAAAAAAGGAGAGACGGTTGTTTCTTTTAATCAAAGTTTTGCTAAAAGAGGGTATGATGAAATTAAAAATAATTATTCATCATTAATTCAAAACTATTTAAGCGAAAAAGAAGAAAAAGAGGAAAAAATGGTTGTCTCGGGAAATGATGCTTTTTCATTGGCGACGGTTGTTTCAGATTGTCGTTTTTATTGCGCTTATCCAATGACTCCTTCCTCATCAATTTTGGCAACTTTGGCTTCTTGGCAGGAGAAGACCGGAATGATTGTCCGTCATGCTGAAGATGAAATCTCTGTTATCAATACGGCTCTTGGTGCTTCATTTGCTGGAGTGAGATCGGCAGTTGGCACCTCAGGTGGTGGTTTTGCTTTAATGACGGAATCTATTTCTTTAGCAGGCATTACTGAAACTCCAATCGTTGTTTTTGTGGCTCAAAGACCAGGTCCAGCTACTGGTATGCCGACGTGGACAGAACAAGGTGATCTTCTTTTTGCTTGTTTTGCTGGCCATGGTGAGTTTCCTAAAATTGTTTTAGCTCCTGGAGATCAGGAAGAGATGTTTGAGCTGACTTTAAAAGCATTTAATTTAGCTGATATTTATCAACTGCCGGTTATTATTTTAAGCGATATGTATCTTTCAGAAGGTCATAAAAGTATAAATAAGAAAATTATTGATGATTATATAAAAAACTATAAAGTTACTCGCGGAAAATTTATTAGTCAAATTTCCAATCAAAATACTAAACTAAAAAATTTTTTAAGATATAAGATTGATGATGATGGAATATCAAAAAGATTAATGCCGGGAGTTCCGGGATTTTATTATCAAGCTAATTCATATGAACATTTAGAAAATGGTCACACAACTGAAGACGCCAAACCTAGAATTGATCAAGTCAAAAAAAGAGGAAAAAAATGGCAAACATATTTAAACAAAGATTTTCAAACACCAAAATTTTACGGAGAGAAAAAAGGAGAAGTTATTTTTGTTTCTTGGGGGTCAAATAAAGGCGTTGTTATTGAGGCGCAAAGACAACTTTTAGCAAAAGGAGTTAAAACAGGTTTTTGGCACTTTAATCATCTTTATCCATTAAACAGAGAAAAAATAAAAAATTTATTTTTGAAAAGAAAAAAATATGTTTTGGTGGAAAATAATTCTTGGGGTCAATTTGGAAAGTTATTAGCAATGGAGATGGGAGTAGAGATTGAAAATAAAATATTAAGATATGATGGTAGGCCAATATCGGCTGAATATATATTAGAAAATTTAAAATTTTAAATTGGAAATTTTCTTAAATTAAAAAACAATTAAAATTTATTAAAAATTGAAAACTGAAAATTGAAAATTATGGCTAATCTTCAAGATTTTAACGGTTATGATCCAACCTGGTGTCCAGGATGCGGCAATTGGGGGATTGGTATGTCTATAAAACAGGCGCTTGTTCAGCTTGGTTTTGATCCCTCACAGGTAGTTGTTGTTTTTGGAATTGGCTGCTCTGGTAATATGAATGATTTTTTAAATGCTTATAGTTTTCATGCTTTGCATGGCCGAGCAATAACTAATGCTATTGGGATTAAGCTTGCCAATCACCGTTTGCCAGTGATTGCTGTTGTTGGTGATGGCGATTGTTATGGGGAGGGAGGTAATCATTTGATTCATGCTTGTCGTGGGAATCATGATATTACTGTGATTGTTCATGATAATGGCGTTTATGGCTTAACAACAGGCCAAGTGGCACCAACTGGTCAAAAAGGCTATAAATCAAAATCAACCCCTCAAGGAATAATTGAAAGACCAATTAATCCCCTATTTTTAGCGTTAACTCAGGGAGCGAGTTTTGTTGCTCAAGCTTTTGCCGGCGATGCTTTAAAAACAATTGAGATTATCAAAGAGGCAATTAATCACCGGGGATTTTCATTAGTTAATATTCTTCAACCATGCGTGACATTTAATAAAGTAAATACTTATCAATACTATTTAAAAAATACTTATAAGCTAACAAGCGACTATGAGAGATCAAATTATGATTTAGCAATTGAAAAAGCTTTGGAGAGGGATAGAGAAAAGTTTCCAATAGGTGTCATATATCAAAAAAAAGATTTGACATATACTGATAATTTAAGTCAATTAAAAGAAAAAACTCTTGTTGAAAAAGAAAGATTTAAAGATTATGATTTATTATTTAAAGATTTTATTTAAAGTTGTTTAAAATAGTTATACTAATTTGTAAATTTTAATTAATACAACAATTTAAACAATTTGATTAAATATCCTATAGAAATTTAATTTGACAATTAGCAAATTATATGTTAGAATGCTAAATAATATGAAATTTTCAATTGGATCATCAGAACAATCTATTTATCCAGTTTCTGCTGTAAGAGATGGAATTGTTTTTCCGGGTACAGAAAACGTTTTAGTTTTTGGTAGATTTAAAAGTGTTAACGCTATTAATGAGTCATTAAAAAGAGACAAAAAAATTGTTTTAATTTGTCAAAAAAATCCTGAGATTGATGATCCAAAAAAAGAAGAATTATATCAAGTAGGCGTCTTAGTAATTATTGAAAAAACTATTATTGGAGAAAAAGGAGAAATTAATGCTTTAGTAAGAGGTTTAAACAAAGTGAGAATAAAAGAGTTTGTCAAAGAAAGCCCCTTTTTTGAAACGAAAGTAGAAATAGTTGAAGAAAAGGTAGTAGAAAATGAAGAAATTTTAGCGATGGTAAAACACATTTCTTCACAAATAAAGAAAGCGATTAATTTAGGTAAAACCATTGATTTTGCCTTTTTGGTTAATATTTTAAATATTAGTAATCCGCGAGATTTCTCCAATCAGGTAGCTGTGGTATTGGAAATTAAACCAGAAGAGAGACAGAAACTTTTAGAAGAAAATGATTTGAAAAAAAAATTAGAGAAAGAGATTGAGTATATTAATCGTGAAATAAAAGTTTTAGAAATTGAACATAATATTTCTTCTAAAACTCAACAGCGGTTTGAAAAAGGAATGAAAGAAACTTTATTAAGAGAAAAAATGAAAACCATTGAAGAAGAATTAGGAGTTAAGGGAGAAGACAAAGAGATTAATGAATATGAAGAAAAGATTAAAAAAGCCAAAATGCCAAAAACAGTTGAAGAAAAAGCGTTAAAAGAATTAAAAAGATTAGCTCAAATGTCGCAGTTTAATCCTGAGGCGTCTTATATTAGAACTTATTTAGATTGGTTGGTAGAGCTTCCTTGGTCAATTGCTTCTGATAATAATGTTGACTTTAAAGAGGCGGAAAAAATCTTAGATCAAGATCATTATGGTTTAAAAAAAATTAAAGAAAGAATATTAGAGTTTTTATCAGTAATGGAATTGAGAAAAAAAGAAGAAAAAACAGAAGAAAAAAAAGATTTTTCTAAAAAGAAAAAAGAACATCAACCGACGATTCTTTGTTTTGTTGGTCCTCCTGGCGTTGGTAAAACTTCTTTGGGTCGGTCAATCGCTCGGGCTTTAGGAAGAAAATTTGTTAAGATGTCTTTAGGCGGAATTAGAGATGAGGCAGAGATTAGAGGACACAGACGGACTTATGTTGGTGCTTTGCCGGGAAGAATTATTCAAGGAATAAAACAATCAGGAACAAAAAACCCGGTTTTTATGTTGGACGAGTTGGATAAAGTAGGAAAAGACTATCGAGGAGATCCTTCAGCCGCTTTGCTTGAAGCTCTGGATCCCGAACAAAATCATTCTTTTTCTGATCATTATTTAGAGGTAGATTTTGATCTTTCCCAGGTGTTTTTTATTACCACCGCTAATATCTTAGACACGATTCCCGACGCTCTCCTTGATCGATTAGAGGTAATTCATTTTCCCGGATACACAGAAGATGAGAAATTTAATATTGCCAAAATTCACTTAATTAATAAACAATTAGCGGCTCATAGTTTAGATAATAAACAAATTAATATCACTGATAATGGTTTAAAGACGATTATTCGGCGTTATACTCGAGAGGCGGGTGTAAGAGAGTTAGAAAGACAGATAGCAACTATTTTTAGAAAGATTGCTCGAGAAGTGGTAGAAAAAAAAGTTGAAAAAAAAACTGTTGATGTGAAAGATTTATCAAGATATTTGGGTCCATACAAGTATTCTTCTCAGATGATTGAAGAGAAAAATACAGTTGGTATTGCTACGGGTTTGGCTTGGACTCAAGCAGGTGGAGATATTCTTTTTATTGAGGTAGCCAAAATGCCAGGAAAGGGAAACCTTACTTTAACTGGTCATTTAGGTGAAGTAATGAAAGAGTCTTGTCAAGCAGCTTTATCTTATGTTCGTTTTCGTTGGCAAAAATTTGGTTTAAAACCTAATTTTTTTCAAAGTTTAGATATTCACGTTCATGTTCCAGAAGGAGCGGTTCCTAAAGATGGACCATCAGCTGGTATTGCTATTACCACAGCAATGGTTTCAGCCTTAACCAAAATTCCAGTAAAAAGAGAAGTGGGAATGACAGGAGAGATTACTTTACGAGGACGAGTTTTAGAGATTGGCGGAGTAAAAGAAAAAGTGATTGCTGCTCATCGAGCTGGTATTAAAACAGTAATTATGCCAAAAGATAATAAAAAAGATTTAGAAGATATTCCTAAATATGTTTTAGATGATCTTCATTTTGTTTTTGTTTCCCATATGGATGATGTGTTAGAAAAAGCTTTAAATAAACCTATTTCTTTAAGATAATTTTTTGATAAGTTTTAGAAAAAAACTTCTTATAAAATAAGCTAAATTATAAAAAAAATATAAGTTTGGATTAATAATTAAGTCAAAACTACCCACCATTTCTACAAATTTTCCTCCATACCCTTGCTTAAAACGAGTAAAACCAGCCCAAGGATGATTTAAGGAATAGTTAGGAGGAAGTGACCCCCACATATCAAACTTTTTTGCGCCTTTATTTTTGGCAAATTTTATTGCTTCCCACATTAATAAGTTTGCTCCCATTAGATTGCGATATTTTTCTGAGGAACCGCCATAAACATAGTAAGCAACATCTTTATAAATCCATATTTGATAAGCGGCTAAAGGTTCATTTTTATAAAAAGAGATTAAAATATGGGCAATTTTTTCTTTTAGATTTTTGAAAACAATTTGGTGATATTTTAAACTATGGCCAAAATATCGTTGTCGTTGGCAAGTGGTAAAATAGAGTTTAGAAAAAATTTTAAATCCTTTTTCATTAGTCATTTCTTTAACAATAACACCTTTTTTTTGAGCTAACCGGATATTATAACGCGTTTTTGGATGAAAACTTTTTATCAACTCTTTTTCAGATTTATTTAAGTTTAAAATTTGGGTCCATTTAGGAAATAAAGGATGAGGAGATTTTATTAAATTTTTAAATTTGAGTTGTTGATTTGAAATTTTTCCGAATTGGTGGATAAGATTTGATATTTCTTGATAAGGTTCTATTTTTATAAAAACCACCCTATTTTTTTTAGCGTATTGATAAAAAAAGTCTAAAAGTTGTTTGGAAGGAAAAACGCTTCTCGGTAAATAACCGATTTTAAATGAAAAAAAAGGAATTTTATGAAAAGAGATAGTAAAAACATTTTTAAGATTTTTTTCTTCAAATTCTGCTACTCTTAATATTTTTACATTCATTTCTTTTCTTGCTTCTCCCCATTGCCATGATTGAAGTGGATGAAATGATTTTTGATTAAATTGGTTTTCTGTAAAGTCTTTATTGATTATTTTTATTATCATTTGTTTTTAGAGCGATATTTTTTATTACCGTTAAAGTTTCTTGGGCAGATTTTTCCCAAGAGAAGAGTCTAACTCGTTTTTTCCCTTTTTCAATAAGTTCTTTTCTTAATGTTTTATTTTCCATTAATATTTTTAATTTATCTAAAAGGTCATTTTCGTCTTTTGGATCAAAATATAAACAAGCATCACCACCAATTTCAGGCAAACTTGAAACAAAAGAAGAGATGACCGGACAACCTAAACTCATTGCTTCTAAAATAGGAATACCAAAACCTTCATAAAGAGATGGCATTATTAAACATAGGGCATTTTGATAAAGAAAGATTAATTGATAGTCGGTAATATAATCGGTGAAAAAAACCTCTTTTTCCAAGCCTAAATCAATTACTTTTTTAAAAATTTCCTCATATAGCCAACCTTTTTTACCAGCAAGAATTAGTTCTAATTGGGGGTATTTGGTTTTAATTTTGGCAAAAGCAGAAAGAAGAAAGGAAATATTTTTTCTTGGTTGGATAGTTCCAACATATAAAAGATAAGGTTTATTATTTTTTCTTATTTTTAAAGTACTTTTTTTTCCTTTGATTTTTTCATAGCCATTATAAATAACGATAATTTTTTTTTCGGGTAAATGATAGTTTTTTAAAATATCATTTTTTGTTGAGTTAGAGACAGCGATAATTTTTTTTGCTTTTAAAATTGAATATTTAGTCCAATTTTTTAATTGATATAAGTCTTTTTTTAAAAAGTTTTCCGGATAATAAAGATAAGAAAGATCATGAATAGTTACTATTTGTGGAACAGGACAAAAACGAGGGAGATAATGGGCTGGTGAAAAAAAAACATCAATAGATCTTTCTTGATATAAGTTTAAAGGTAAAAAAACTTGTGACCATAAAAATTTTCCCGGAACAATTTTGTATTTAAAATACCGATTTTCTTTAGGAAGATTAAAAGAAGGTTTTTCTTTAAGGTAAACTTTAAATTGTGTGTTTTGATTAGCCCATTTATTAAAATAATAAAGGAGATTAGTCGTATATACGGAAACGCCAACTTTTTGTGAAGTATTTCCTTCATTTCCATCAATTCCAATAACCATATTTTTATAATTTCAATTTTAACACAACTTTTTACAATTTAATTAATTTTTTATAAACAGATTCTAAATTATTAGCGATTTTTTTCCAGTTATATTCTTTTAAAATTAGTTGATGGGCATTTTTTTGTATTTGTTGATAAAGGGTTTTGTTTTTTATTATTTTTTTTATTTGCTTAACAAACTTAATAGCGGTGTTAGCCAAAAGAACACTTTGATAATTTGAAAGTTTTAATCCTTCAACTCCAGTTTTAGTTGAGATAACCGGTAAACCATTTCCCATGGCGGCTAAAATTTTTAATCGGGTGCCGCCAGGGCCAAAGATTGGTGCGATAAAGAGAGTCGCTTTTTGATATAAGGTTTTAACTAAATAATCATTACCAGTTGTAATATCTATAATTTCAATTTGGTTATCTAAAGCGATATTTTTTAATTTTTCTGAAGCGTTTTGGCCGGCAATGATAATTTTAAAATTGGTTAACTCTTTTTTTAACAACGGATAAATTTTTTTTATTAAGAAATAAGCAGCTTCGGTGTTTTGTAACCAAAGAAAGTTACCCAAAAAAAGAAAGATTGGTTTTTTTAAATTTCTTGTTTTTAGTTTTTTAACAATCATCTTATCACCAGCGCCGTTGGGGATAATTACTGGTTCAATTTGTGGTTCTAATTTAATTACTTCTTTTTGATCGGTTTCAGAGACAGTTGCAACTAAAGAAGCTTTTTTCCAATAATATTTTTCCCAATACTTAAGTTTTAAAATATCAATCATAAAAAATATCTTGATAGGAAAGAAAAGATTATTGATAAAATGTTGATAGACTTTATACTCAATCGTTTGTTCAACTAATAAAACCGGTTTTTTTGTTGTTGGTAAGTGGGGCATTACATAAAATGTTTCTAAGTGAATAACATCAAATTTTTTCTTTTTAAAAAGTTCTTCTAAAGTTTTTTTAGCTTGAGAGGAGAAATTTCTGATAACTAAGAATGGTTTTCGCGACAAAATTGATTTTAAAATAGTGGTTAATTGCCAGGGTTTTTCCGGTCGTTGACAAAAATAAATTTCTTGACAATAGGGAGCAAGATATTTTTGATAGTTTTTTTCTTGTTCTGACTTATAAAGACAGATAAGAGTGATTTCGTTTTTTTGACATAAGTATTTTAAAAGATTAAAAGTACGGATTTGACCACCGGAAGAGGGAGGATAGGGAACGTATGGTGTCATCATTAAAATTTTCATAGTTTAAAGAAGATAAAATATTCATTTTCAAAAACTATTTGGTATTTGTTTTCAGATTTGATTTTTTCAGCAGTTTCTTTATTAAAGACAGCCAAATAGGTATAGCCGATTTTTTTCAAATCATCAATCGGTTTATAAACTGAGGGAGCGCCTTTGCGATCTGATAAATATAATAACGTTGTATCCCCCATGCGATCGGTTATGATTTTATCATTTGGTTTTGTTAAATTATTAATAACTTTGGCAATTTGAGGAAGCTCAGGGGGATAATTATAAAAATCTTTAACTTTATAAAAGGAAAAGAAGAAACTTAAACCAAAGAGAAGTAAGACAGAGGGTATTGATAGCCAAAGCGGTAAAAAAACTTTTTGATTAGATAATAGGTTATTGACTCCTAAACCAACAGCAAAAGCTAAAGAAGGTAAGATAATGGTTTGATAATATTCATGTTGAACATTACCACCTTGAAAGACTAAAAGATATAAAAAACCACTAAAAATTATTGAATGAAGAAAAAAATTTTTTGGTCGAGTTAAAAGGCCTAAAATCAGAAAAAAGATGAGATAGCCGCCTAAGATTAAGTTATTTATTCTTTCAAAAAATATCCAACGGAAAAAAGCTGGTTTAAAAAAAATATTTTTTAAGCCCTCGCTGGTATTAACACTAGTAATTAACCAATCATACGGAGGAATACCTTCGGGATAATTTTGAATATAAGTTCGCCAGATAAAAAAAGGAATAATCGCTGATAAAAAATATAAATAAAAAAAAGGATTTTGAAATGTTTTTAATTTAAAGTAAAAAACAAAAATAAAAAACAAAGTTATGCCGTAAAAGATTACTGTTGGTTTAATTAGAAGTGAAACAGCTAAAAAAATAATTGAAAGAAAGTAATAAAAATAATTAGTTCTAATTTTCAGATGTTTTTTTTGGTTTTTTTCTTCTTTAAAAGTAATGGTTAAAAAAAATATGGCCAAAAAAATAAATGATACGGCTGTTGTTTCAGGGAGGATTACTCTAGAAAAAAAGACAAAAAAAGGAAAAATGGCATAAACTAATGAAGAAAAAAAAGCGGTAATTCGGCTGCCAAAAATTAATGAAAGATAGTAAATAATCGCGATTATTATTAAAGAAAAAAAGATGGTTGTTAATCTACCCCAAACCTCAATTGGTAATAGGGGAAAATTTTTATTAAGAACGGCAACGATAGCATTGTAAATTGGAAACTCAACCATTCGATAACCATTGGGATTTTCTAAACCTTTTGCTGATTGATTAGGAGAAAGATCGTCAAAACGAGGGTGAAGAAGATCAAATCCATATTTAATAAAATTGCGAGCAACAGCAGCAGTGTCTGCTTGTCGCCAAGAATGAAGATCGGCTAAAGGAGAAGTTATTTTATAAAAACGACAAATTATTGCTATCAATAAAATAAAAAAAAGAATTAAGAAATCTATTTTTTTAAATTTTGTTTTTTCCATAATTAATACCGCTAATAAATAACCCAGAAATTAACCAAAAATTATAAGCGAGTTTTGACGCTTCAAAAACATCAATATAACTAGCATTGATTAAAAGACCAAAAATGCCAAAAAGATATCCAAAAAAGAGAATTTTTTTATCGTTTTTTAATTTAGATGTTTTTTGATAAATGTTTTTTATCAAAGTGAACAAAATTATTAAAAAAGAGATTGTTCCTAAGAGTCCAAATTCACCCAACCAACGAAGATAATCATTATCAGTGGCCTCGGTAATTGATGAGGGCCCTGTTCCTAAAAGAGGATTTTTTAAAAACGCTTGAATGGCTCTCGGCCACTCAATTTGTAAACGAGTGGCAAAAGAGATATCAGAAACAACGGTTTTTACAGGTTTGAGTGAGTTTAACTGTTTATTAACAAGCTTTTTTTCTTCATGAGGAGAAAGTTTTTTACCCTTTTTGATATTTTTTTCACGAATTTCATTAAGAATTTTTTCTTTGACAATTTCTTCTTCTTTTTGATCAACAAGAGTTTGATTATCTTTTAAAGTTAGATAAAAACTCCCGGCCGGTAATTCTTTGCTGGTAATTTTTTGAGGAACAATTACCTGGCCAGTTTTTTCATTAACAAAAAGCTGTTTGACCTGAAAGGTGCGAGAAAGTCTACTAGTAAGATTTTTAGAGGAAAAGGTGAATATGACAGTAAGAAAGAAGATAATTAAAAAATACCTCCATTTGCGAAAAAGAGTTAAAAAAATAAAGACAGAGACGAGATAGGCTAAAAAAGAGACACGAGAAGCGGTTAAAACCAAAACAAAAAGAGATAGGACAAAAATAAAAAAATAGCCAATTTTTTTTTGAGAGAAAAAAAATCCTAAGGTAATGGGAATAAGAAAGACTAGATAGGCGGCTAAATCATAATGACCGGCAAAGGTAGAAGAAACGCGAGCCTCAGGAGTTAAAAACAACAAATAACCTTTCGCATATTCCGGATTCATTGTTTGGACTGCTGGCCAACCAAAAAATTTTTGACCAATACCATATATAATAACCAACGATAAAGCAGAAAATACTAAGGAAAAAAAATAAAAAAAGTCTTTTTGAGTTTTTGTTTCGCTTAAAGCAATAAAAAATACGATCATATACTCAACTCTTCTTAAAGAATGAAGAATCCCTAAGTGTTTAACATCAATTGTTTTAATTATATATATTCCCCAAAATGTTGATAAAAAAACAAAGAACCAATAGATTAAAAAAAGAAGGAAATAATGCCAGTTAAGATCGGTTTTTTTTCTTAAAATTTGAAGGAAAAAAATAAAAGTTAAAAAAAAGACAAAAAAGTCTTCTAATCTTATAGCAATATAAGTAAAATTAACCATTTTAAAAGGAAGTTTTGGGTAAAGAGGGATTAAAAAAATAAAAATCGAAAGCAAAATTTTTATTAGATTTTTATCAAACCAACTTAACCAATGACCAGGCTTTTTCATAAGTATTAATAAGATAATTATTTTTACTAATTTTTCCAATTAAAATTCCTATTAATGCTTTTAATTTTAACATAAGTTTAAGAAGGAAATTACTAAAAAAATCGTAATGTTTTTGATAAAAATATAAAAGACCTTGATAGACTTGAAGAATAGGATAGGTTCTTTGATTACTCGAGGCACTTCCTAAATGAATAAACTGAGCATCTGGATAGAAGAATATTTTCATTCCTAATTTTTTTGCTCGATAAAATAAATCAATCTCTTCCATATACATGAAGATTTTTTCATCAAAACCCTTAAGTTTTTCAAAATATTCTTTTTTTGTTAGGATACATGCTCCTGAAATCCAGTCAACTTTTTTAATTCTTTTAGGTGAATAACGAGTTAATCCCCAATAATCACCCTTCAGAAATAGGTGTGCGAAGATTATTGGTAAAGTGTACATTGATCCACAAGATGGTTGATAAGTTAGATTTTTGTTCAATAGTTTTCCACCTAAAAAATTGAACTTTTTTTCATTTTGTTTATAAAATTTAAACATTTTTTCAATAGAGTTGTTTAAAACAATAATATCTGAATTTAAAAAAAGAAGATATTCTCCTTGAGCAATTTTTACTCCTTGATTGTTAGCTTTTCCGAAACCTAAATTTTTTTTGTTTTTAATAATACGAAGTTGTTTTACGTTGATTTTTTTTAAAGCATTGATAGTGTTATCACTGGAAGCATTATCAATAACAATTATCTCATAAGAGATAGTAGAGTTAATTAAAGAACGGATGATTGATTGGATACAATCAAAAGTAATTTTTTGTGTATTATAGGAGACGATAATAATTGAAAGTTGGCAAGAATTCATTATATAATTATAACAAAAATTAGAGTTTGCTAGCATAGCTCAGTGGTAGAGCAGTCGTTTCATAAGCGACGGGTCGGGGGTTCGAATCCCTCTGCTAGCACCATTTGAAAAATGGTAAAAAAATTAACTAAAGATTTAGAAAAATTAGCAGACAAAGAAAAAGCCAATGTTTATCAAAGATTTTTTAAAACCGGAAAAGGAGAGTATGGAGAAGGAGATAAGTTTTTAGGGTTAACCGTTCCCCAGGTAAGAATAGTTAGTAAAAAATACGCCAATGAGTTAACTTTAAGCGATTTAAAAAAGCTGATTGAAAACAAAATTCATGAATATCGTTTGTCTGCTTTATTAATTCTTCGTTTTCAATATGAAAAGGCGGTTGAAAAAACAAAAGAGAAAATTGTTAATTTTTATCTTAAAAATACTTCTTTTATTAACAACTGGGATTTGGTTGATTTATCTTGTCAGTATATTTTGGGGAATTGGTTATTAAATAAAACACGAAAGATTTTATATAATTTAGCCAAATCAAAAAATTTATGGGAAAGAAGAATTGCTATTGTTTCGACATTTGAATTTATTCGCAATCATCAATTTAAAGATACTTTAAAAATTGCTGAAGTTTTATTAAATGATAAACATGATTTAATTCACAAAGCAGTTGGTTGGATGCTTAGAGAAGTTGGAAAAAGAGATAAAAAATTATTAAAAATTTTTTTAGATGAACATTGTCAAAAAATGCCAAGAGTAATGTTAAGATATGCGATTGAAAATTTTGGTAAAAAGGAAAAAGAAAAATGGCAAAGTAAAATAAAAAAATAAAATGAAAATAAACTTCATTAAAGCAAAAACAATTCTTGTTAAGTCAAAACTGCCGGCTTCAGATCGGGTGATTAATCCTTATAATGGTTGTCTTTTTGGGTGCATGTATTGTTATGCGGCTCAGATTGGCAGATGGAAACATCCGGATGAAGAATGGGGAAGTTATTTAGATGTTAAAATAAACGCGGCTGAATTATTAAAGAATGAGCTTAAAAAACTTTATAAGAGATTAAAAACAAGAAACTTTGGTTCAATATTTTTTTCTTCAGTCACTGATCCATATTTAGGTTTAGAATCAAAATATCAGTTAACTAGAAAATGTTTAGGGGTTTTAGTCGATTTTAATTATCAAGGAGAAGTTTCAATTTTAACCAAATCGCCATTAGTGTTGCGTGATGTTGATTTTTTTAAAAAAATTAAAAAAACTGAAATAGGAATGACAATTACTAGTTTAAATGATCAAGTTTCAAGGTTTTTAGAAGTTAAAGCGCCGGCAGTTAGTCTTCGTTTTCAAGCGCTTGAAAAATTATCAAAAGAAGGATTGTCAACTTATGCTTTTGTTGGCCCGATTTTACCCTATTTAGTAAATAAAGAAAAAGAGATTAAGAATATTTTGGATAAATTAGAGTCAATCGGGGTGAAAAAAGTCTGGTTTGAGCATCTTAATTTGAATAAAAAAAATTAAAGGAAGATTATTTGATTATCTAAAAACAAAATCACCGGAATTGATTGAAAAGTTTAAAGAAGCAGAAACAATAGATTATAGAGAAAAACTAAATGAATTAATTTATAAACTAATGAAAGGAAGAAAAATAAAGATGGGGTATAAGGAAGTGATATATCATTATTATCTGAAAAAATAATTTAACAAAAATATTAAATATAGAATTACATTAATCCCATTTTTTCCTTTATTTCTTTTAAAGTTTCTGAGGCAATAGCGCGGGCTTTTTCTGCGCCTTGTTTAATAACTTTTTCAAGATAATCTTTGTTTTGAGCAATTTGATTTCTTTTTTCTTGAAAAGGTTTTAATTCTTGATAAATGGTTTCAGCAAGAACATCTTTTATGGTAACAAATTTTAAGCTACCATTATGATATTGATCTTTAAATTTTTGATAATCAGTTTGCCTTAAAAATAATTCTGCCAGTAAGAATAAAGTTTTAATTCCACCTTTAATGGGACCGCCGGAGATGGTAGCGGTTGGAATGCTTCTGATTTTTTTTCTTATCTCATCTAAAGAATCAGTGAGATTAATATAACTGTCTTCAACTGATTTACTCATTTTTCCTTCGCCTTTTAAAGATGGAATATATTCGCCTGGTGTTGAAAAACGAACTGGTTCTGGAAAATTAGTTCCATAAAGCTGATTCATTTTTCTGGCAATTTCTCTAGCTACCTCAAGGTGTGGTTCTTGATCAATACCAACAGGAACAAGATTGGCTTTATAAACCAAAATATCAGCGGCCATCAAAACTGGGTAGTTTAAAAGAGCCATTGTGTTGTTTTGCGGATATTGTTTGACTTTTTCTTTATAAGTTGGTAGATGTTGCATCCGGGCAATTGAGACAATTGAAGAAAAATAATAAGCCAGTTCAAAATGTTCGCTGACTTGAGACTGGATAAAGAGGGTTGATTTTTCCGGATCAAGACCGGCTGATAAATAGTCAATAATTACATCAATGGTATCTTCTTTTAATTCTTTTGGAGAATAAGGAGTGGTAATGGCGTGAGCGTTGGCAACCATATAAAAGGTTTCGTATTGCGGATTGTTTTGTAATTCAATCATTCCTTTAATTCCACCTAGATAATTGCCTAAATGTAATTTTCCTGAAGCTCGACAGCCAGATAAAACTCGTTTTTTCATATATTAACAATTATAAAATATTTGTTATGATTTTTGTATTACAATGAGGAGACACACCTAGGGTTTTGTTCGAAGGTTAATGCCCCCCTTTTTTCTTTCTGACTTTTTTCTTAAATCATAAATATAAACAAAAAAATTCAAACGTAAACTCGTGGATTATATTTTTATATTCTAAGTTTATCAAACTTCATTAATAAAGTTCAGATTTTTAATTTTCTTCAATTAAACTTTGTCTTAATAAGAAAAGGAAGAAATTTTTTTGATAGGGTAATAGCAATGGTGTTATTGAGACTGTGAAGAATAATGCATAAAAAAAAAGAGTTTGTTGATAATTTTGTTAAAGATAAAATCGGACCGATAATTAAAGCAGCGTAAAGAATTTGATATAAAAGCGATGAGAAACGAAGCAAAAAGAAATTTTTAGATGATAAATTCCAAAAAGAAAAGAGCTGAAAACGATTTTTAATTCATTCCCACCAATTATTGAGTTTAAAATATAACCTCGAAAAAATAATTCTTCCATAATTGGACCGATAACTGATATGCCAAGAGTTGTTTTAATAGTATTCTTTTTTGTCTTAAAAAATTTTGAGTAAAAAAATAAACAAAAATAATTTCAGAGATAAAAATTAATATAAAAGTTAGATAGTGAGATAGAAAAAAAAGAGATTTTTATTTTTCCTAAAAAAACGCTTAAAAAAATGACCATCATTCTCCATAGAGGATCAAAATAATAAAATTTTTCCTTTTTAAGGAAGAAGGAAATAAACAAATAAAAGAAGACAACTAAAAGATACAAAATAAAACTATTAATATTGATGAATTTTATCATTTAGAATTTAAAAAGATTACATTTCAATTTTAAATTCATCTTTTTCTGTTTCATGATATGATGCTAAAACCAAAAGTGTTCCTCCTTTTTGACAATAGACTTTATGAGCAATAAATGGAGGAATGTAGATTAAATAAGGTTGTTTTAGATAAATTATCTCTTCCATTTTTGTTTTAATATCTTTTAAACAGATTTTGAAATTACCGTTTACCGGATAAAAAAATTCCCGCTTTTTTTATGATAATGTCCGCCGGCAAACCTTTCTTTTTCAATTGTAACAACGTAACAAAAATTAACCTTAAATTTTTCTTGGAAAGGGTTTCTTTTATCAAAAAGAACTGTTAGCGCTCTTCCTAGTTTTTCTGGCGCTTTTCGAATTTTTAATTTATAAATTGTTGTCAATTTCAACTTTTTTACTTCTTCAGCAACAGAAAAATTATCCATATATTCCTCAATTTTAAATTGTTTCATATTTATATTTTTTTAAATTTTTAATTGTTAAAAACAATTGTCACTGGTCCGTCATTGATAATCTCTACTTCCATATATTCTCCAAACTTTCCTGTCTTAACTATTAGATTTTTTTCTTTTAATTTTTTAATCAATAATTCATAAAGTTTTTTTGCTTCAGTTTCATTTAAAGCTTTGATAAACGAGGGACGGCGTTGAGAAGTATCAGCGCATAAGGTAAATTGAGAAACTAAAAGAATCTCACCATTTACTTGGGAAATATTTAAATTCATTTTTCCTTGATTATCAGCCATAATTCGAAGATTAGCAATTTTTTCCGCCATTTTTTCAACAATTTTTTCATTATCGTCTTGACAAAAGCCAACTAAAATCGCATAACCTTTTTTAATTTTTGAAATTAATTTATTTTCAACTGAAACGCTAGCTTTTTTTACCCGCTGAATTATAGCGATCATAATGATAAAATTATAACGTATGAAAGAAATTATTAAACACCTAAAATTAAATTATTCTCTTTTAAAAATTGCTTGGGAAAAAGAAAGAATTTTGCTTTTGCTTTATTATCTAACTTCTTTTTTAGGAGTAATTTTTTTATTTTTGGTTTATTATTTTTATCTTTTAATGATTGATCAGGTTTTTTATGGTGTAATTATTGGGCCAAAATCAATAATTTTTATTATTTTGATGACCTATCTTTTTAGCGAATATATCTCTCGATTTGTTTATTATACGGTTAATTCATACTTATTAGAATATATTTTAAGATCTAAATTTCAAAATATTCTTACTCAAGAATTTTCTAGAAAATTAGCTGATTTAGATTTTGCTAATTTAGAGGATGGACAAGTAAGAAATTTAATTGCTAAAGTAGAAGATACTTTTATTTGGCGTCTTTTTGAGAATTTAAAAATGATTAGTTTTATTATTTATAATATTTCAGCTTTATTGTTATCTTTTTTTATTGCTTTAAAATTTAATCTTTATTATTTTCTTTCGTTATTAATTTTTTCTTTGCCTTTTTATTATCTTCGAGCTAAATACGGA
>JAOAEC010000016.1:0-19703 GCA_026416975.1 Patescibacteria group bacterium
GCAAGAGATGAGGCTTGATATTTTTGAGCAATAAAAGGAAGAAGAGGAAGGATTAAGCCAAAACCAAAAAGATCGACAAAAACAATAAAAAAAATTGTTATTAAAGCTTTATTATTTTTCATATAAAAGATTAATTATATACAAAAAATAAAATAAACAATTTTAACATTGACAAATATATTAGTATATGCTCATATTTTTTTATGAAAACTGATAAAGCAATCGTTTTTGGCTCCAGTATTAGATTAAAACTTTTATCTTGTCTTAAGGAAAAACCAAAAACTGTCAGTCAGTTAATTAAAACTTGTGGTTTATCACAATCAGCTGTTTCCCAACATTTAATAAAATTAAAAAAGTTTAATTTAGTTATAAATCAAAAAAAAGGCCGGAAAATTTATTATCAGTTGTCAAAAAAATCATTAGGTAAAATTTCCCAAAAATTATTAGTTTTATTAAAAAACATATGAACTTAGCTTATTTTCGAAAATCAAACTTTTCTTTTTCTGATACAGTTAATAATTTAAAAAATCAAATTAAAAAAAATAATTTAAAAATTTTATCAGGAGTTGAATTAAATAATAATCAAGGAGTTGTTTTAAATATTTGCAATCAAGATTGGATAAGTAATCTTATTGCCTCTGATAAAAATTTTTTTGGTTTAATGCCTTGTTCAATAGTTATTCTTAGTCGAAATGATGAAATAATGGTTGGTGTTGGCAATCCTAATTTAATTGGAAAACTAACTAACAATCCAGCTTTAATTGATCTTTCTCAAAAGGCAGAAAACATATTAAAATCAATTATTAATGATTCTTGTGGAGTTGGGCCCTTAAAAGTAAAAAGAATTAAACTTTATGCAACAATGAGTTGTCCTTATTGCAAAATGGAAGCTTCTTGGCTTGATAGTAAAAAAGTAAAATATGATCATGTTTATGTTGATTTAAATCCTATAGCAGGAGAAGAAATGGTAAGAAAAACTGGTCAAATGGGCGTTTCAGTAACTGAGATTGTTTATGACAATGATGAGGAAGAATATATTATTGGTTTTGATAAAGCCAGATTAGAAGAAATTATAAAAAGTAGCTAGTAGTTAGGTGGTAAGGAGGTTGATAAGTTTAGAGAGTTTAGAGAGTTAAAAGTTAGTAAATCAATTAAATCAATAGTCAGCTAATATATGACCATCTACACAGCGGTCGTATAAAGATAGCTTTTGAATTGTTATAAAAATTAAAAATTAGAAATTTATTTAGTAGATAGTAGTTAGTAGTTAGCATTTAGGATTTAGAATTTAAATATTGTTTCTGATTTCGAAATTTGAATTTCGAATTTATTTTATTTAGAGTTTTAAAATTATTATTAAGTATTAAAGGAGATTTTTTGCTTCATGTTTCATGTTATACGTTCTAAGTTCTATGTTATAGATTTTATGTTATACTTAATTTATTAAAAGTTTAATTTTTAAACCTATGAAAGCCTATCACAGCAATATTGAAAAGGAAACTTTATCAAACAGCTATTTTCGCAAAGTTTTATTTACCGGAAAATACAGTCAATTGGTAGTGATGTCGCTTTTGCCAGGTGAAGAAATTGGTAATGAGATTCATAATAATGTTGATCAATTTTTTCGGGTTGAGCAAGGTAAAGCAAAAGTGATTGTCAACAATGGTGAGGAAGAGTTTGAGGTAAAAGAAGACGAGGTTTTTATTATTCCAGCTGGTACTTGGCACAATGTGGTTAATACCGGAGAAAAGGAGTTAAAGCTTTACACGATTTATTCACCACCCAATCATCCAGATGGAACCATTCACAAAAACAAACAAGAAGCTGAAGAATACGAAAAAGCCCATCATCATTAATTTTTTTTAATTTTATTCCCATTCCATAGTTGAAGGTGGTTTGGTTGAAATATCATAAACCACCCGAGAAATATCGGGGATTTTTTCAGTTATTTCTTTGACAATCTCATCTAAAACATGATAGGGGATTTTGGCCCAAGAGGCGCTCATAATATCAACACTTTCATATATTCTTATTGCCACCACCTCTCCATAAACTCTCTCATCACCTTTAACAGCGGTGCTTTTTATACCAGTTAAGACAGGAAAGCTTTGAAAAATTTTTTGAAAAATATCATGTTTTTTTAAAATGTTGTTTAAAATCTTATCAATTTTTTTGATTTTTTCTACTCTTTTTTCTGTCACTTTACCAATAATTCTTATGGCATAGCCTGGTCCAGGGAATGGTTGAATATTAATTACTTCTTTTGGCAAACCTAACATTTTTCCAATCAATCTCACTTCATCTTTGTAATAATTTTTTAAAGGCTCAATTAATTTTAAATTCATTTTTTTAGGCAAACCACCAACATTATGATGAGATTTTATTTTAGCTGAGTTTCCTTTTGATTGACCGCTTTCAACAATATCTGAATAAATTGTTCCTTGAACTAAAAATTTGGCGTCCTTGATTTTTTTTGCCTCTTTTTCAAAGATCTCAATATAGGTTTTTCCAATAATTTTTCTTTTCTTTTCTGGATTAGTAATGTTTTTTAGTTTTTTTAAAAAAATCCTTTTTGCCCTGATAATTTTCAGATTGTCTTTAAAAAATTTTTTTACCGCCTTCTCATTTTCATCTCTCATTAAGCCAGTATCAATATAAATAGGAACAACGTTTTTGCCAATTGCTTTTTGAACTAATAAAGTTGCCACCGTTGAGTCAACGCCACCAGAGACTGCTGAAATAGCTTTACCTTGATTTTGACTTAACCACTGATTTTTTATCTGATCAACAATTTCTTTTACTAAAAAAGGTTTTTTTTCTGGTAATAAACCACAAATTTTTTTAGCAAAATTTTCTAAAAGAAGATTGCCCATCTCAGTATGATGAATTTCTGGATGAAACTGAACTCCATAGATTTTTCTTTTTTCATCACCAATAGCCGTTTCTTTAACTTTTTTAGTTGAGGCAAGAATTTTAAACCCAAAAGGCAATTTAACTACTTGATCACCATGAGACATCCAAACGATAGATTGTTGAGGAAATGATTCGAATAAAAAAGATTTACTTTTAATTAAAAGTTTTTCTGGACCATACTCTCTATTTTTAGAAATAACTTTTCCCCCTAAAAGGTAAGCAATTGATTGTAAACCATAACAAATGCCTAATATAGGAATATTTAATTTAAAAATCTCTTTATTGATTGATGGAGCATTTTTTTCATAAACGCTTGCTGGGCCACCGGAAAAAATTATTCCTTTAATTGATTTTGATATTGATTTCAGTTTTTTATTAGCATCATTTGGATTAATTATTTCATTTTCAAAACCTAAATAATTTAACCGTCGACCAATCAAATGAGTTGTTTGAGAACCAAAATCAACAATTAAAATCATAGATGATAATTTTTTCCTGGATCAATAATTTTTAAACTATGAGGATGACTTTCAATCAAACTTGCTTGACTAATTTTAACAAATCTTGATTTTTCAAAAAAATCTTTTATATTTTTAGCTCCAACATAATAAAAACTTGATTTTAATGAACCAACAATTTGATAAATATAATCTGATAATTTTCCTTTATATTTAACCATTCCTTCAACTCCTTCAGCAATAAGTTTTTTTTCATCAGTTTCTTTTTTTTGTCCATAACGCTCTGCTCCTCCTTTTTTCATTGCACCAACCGATCCCATTCCTCGATAATGTTTATAAACTTTTCCATTAATTGTTATTTTTTTACCAGGTGATTCTTCGCAGCCAGCTAAAAGAGATCCAAGCATTACCGCATCAGCACCAAAAGCTAAAGCTTTAGCAATGTCACCAAATTGTTTTATTCCACCATCAGCAACAATTGTAGTTTTTTTATTATTAATGGCAGAAATAACATTAGCAATAGCCGTTAATTGAGGAACACCAACACCAGTTACAATTCTTGTGGTACAGATACTTCCTGGCCCCATTCCAACTCTTAAAATATCAGCTCCTTCTTTTACTAAAGCTTTAGCTGCTTCTGAGGTAGCAATATTGCCAACCATTACTGGATTTTGAGGATAATTTTTTTTAATATATTTTAATCCATCAATTATAAAAGAAGAAAAACCATGACCTGAATCGATCACTAAAAGATCAACTTCTGCTTTTATCAGCTGATCAACCCTTTCTTTAAAATCATCACCAACTCCAACAGCAGCGCCAACTAAAAGTCTTTTTTTATTATCTAAACTAGCGGTTTTCTTATCAATTATTTTTTCTTTTTTTATTCTTTTAACAATTTCCACCTGTTTGTTTATTGAGAGGTTTCGATGAATAATTCCCAAACCACCATTTTTAGCCATTTCAATAGCCATTTTTTCTTCTGTCACCGTATCCATTGGCGAAGAAAGTATTGGAATTTTAAGAATAATTTTTGGATGCAAAATAGTAGTTAAATTAACATTTTCTCTTTTAAAATCAGTGTAATTGGGTAAAAGTAAAATGTCATCAAAAGTTAAACCATCAACCATTTGATTGATTTTTTTATCAAGAATTTGTTTTTTCATATAAAACTATATTTAAAACCATAACTAATAATTTTTTTTGTTTGGTTTTTATTTAAAATTTTGTTTTTTAAAAGCATCTGAAACTCTTTTTTTACATTAGTATTAAAAAATTCAGGCCCATCAGAATTAATCGTAAATAAAATATCGTTTTTTAAAAAAAATTTGATAATTTTTCTAAATTCATCCCAATCTTTAACAACTTTAGTTTTAATATTTGAGGTAGGACAGATTTCAAGAACAATATTTTTTTTCTTTATTGCCTCAAGAAGTTTTTTATCTTTATATGAAACAATTCCATGACCAATACGGTTAGGAGAAATTTTTTCGACTACCTGCCAAACTTCATCAATATCAGTGAACTCACCGGTATGAATAGTTGTTTTTAAGTCGTTTTTTTTAGCAAAATTATATAAATCAACTAAAGATAAAATCTCAAATTTAGAAGAAGGATTAGGTCCTGAAACATCAATGCCAACGATACCTAACTTTTTATACTTAACCGCTTTTTCAAATATAATTTTGCTTTTTTTATAATCAAACTGTCTATCAGTTTCTAAAATTAATCCTGCTTTAATTGGGTAATCAATCATTGCTTTTTGCATACCAATAAGAGCAGAAAGAATAATTTTATCAACATCAAATTCACCATTGCGATTGCGAAGTAACGGATTAAATCTTATTTCAATTAATCTAACATCAGCCATTCTATAAAAATAACTTATTGTCTGATGAACCGATTTTTCAATAGCGTAAGGTGATGATTGAATTAATTGAGTAATAAAAAATGGAGAATGATTATTTTTATCCAATCTTCGCAAATAATTATTATTGTTTGTTTCTTTTATCTCTAATTTTTTTATAAAATCCCAATAGTTTTTTTCCTGAAGTTTGATTCCTTGTTCATGAGCCAATTCCCATAAAAGATGACTACTTGTTGATGCGCCTAAATGAAGATGTAAATCAGCAAAATAATTAATACCCATATATTATTATACAAAAAAATTAAAAAAGTATTTGATAAATTAATCGGAGCATGGTTCTTTATAACCACAGTTTTTGCAGATAGCGTTTCTGATTCCTGGACGGCGCTAAAATTCTTACCGCAAACTAGACAAGATGTCAAAGGCAAACCGTAAACTAAATATTGATTGCTTATTTTATTAGTTTTTAGATAATTTTTTGATGTCTTCAATAATTTGCTTTGCATGAACATCAACCCTAACTTTTTCATATTTTTTGAAAATCTCTTTCTTTGGATCAATTAAAAAAGTGGTTCTTAAAATTCCTTCAAACTCTCTTCCTAAAAATTTTTTCTTTCCCCAAGCGTCATACTCTTTGATCACCTTTTTTTCCTCATCTGATAAAAGAATAAAATTAAGATTATGTTTTTTAGCAAATTTTTCATGAGAGGTAACTGATTCAGCAGAAATACCAATCACCACTCCATTAAGTTTTTTTATCTCTTGATAAAAATCGCGAAAACCGCAGGTCTCTTTGGTGCAGCCCGGGGTGTCATCTTTTGAATAAAAATACAAAATTATCCATTTGCCTAAATAATCTGATAATTTATGAATTTTGCCATTTTGATCAGGTAATGAAAAATCAGTTGCTTTCATATAAAATATTTTTTAAAATTTATAACTGTTACTAATTTAGTATAAGTTTTATCTTATGAAAACGTAAGAGATAATTAAAAGAAGGCAAAATCAAACATCCCATTCAATTAATCCAATATTTAAAAATCGCTTTAGCCCGCGATTGTTTTCCTCTGAATCAGTTAATCAAAAAGATTTAGAAATAATCTTTGAAGCTGTTCGTTTTACTCCCTCCTCTTACAATCTTCAACCTTGGTATTTTTATGTTGGAAAAAAAGGAGGAGAATTTTTTAAAAAGTTATCAAAAACATTAATGGAAGGAAATAATTGGGCAAAGAATGTCCCAGTTTTAATTTTGGCTTGCTATATTGACGAAAGCGACTATGGTAAAAACTATTATGCTCAATACGATCTTGGCCAAACAGTTGCCACTCTAGTTTACCAAGCCCAGGATTTGGGTTATTATTGTCATCAAATGGCAGATTTTGACCATCAAAAAGCCAAAGAAATAATTAAGGAAAAAACCAAAATCCTTGGGGAATCATTGCCTTGGGAAAAATTGGCGATTATGAAAAAACTGAAAAAGAAATTGCTGAGATTGATGCAAAACCAAAACCAAGAAAAGAAAAAATTTTTGAGATTCTTTAAATTTTTAAATTTTATAGATCTTTTTCCCAAAAAATAAAAACAAAAAGGCCAAAAGACTCATCATTGAGCCAAAATAAAATGTCATCTGAGGAGAAAATCTCTGCCATAAAAATCCTCCCCACCATGAAGCAAAAAAAGTTGTTAAAGCCAAAACCATTTGATAAAAACCATAAACTCCTCCTGCTTTTTCTTTTTTGATAAACTCACCTAAATAAGCTTTGGATACTCCATCAGTTGCGGCAATATAAACTCCATAAATTGGAAACAAAAGCCATAAAAAAATTGATTTTTTAACTACCCCAAAAAGAAAATAAATTAAAGAAAAAATTAGAAGACCAAAACTATACATTTTTAGATGACCAATTTTATCTGAAATTTTTCCTAAATGAGTGGCTAAAAATGTTTGAATAAGATTATATAAAACATAAACTAAAACCGTCATTTGCGTTGTCATTCCTAAATTTTTTGCTCTTAAAATCAAGAAAGCATCAGAACTATTGCCTAAAGCAAAAACCACAGAAATTAAGATAAAAAATTTTATCTTATTATCTAAATCGCGCCAGGAAAAATTAATTTTTTTTGTCTCCTCGTTTTTAGAATTGTTTTTCTCTTTTACCAAAAACAAAAGAAGAATAACTCCGATTAACCCTGGTATCATTGCCAGATAAAAAATTAACCTTAAGTTGTTGGCAAAAAAATAAATTAGAAATAAAGATAAAATTGGTCCAAGCATAGCTCCGGCTGAATCAAATGCTCGGTGAAAACCAAAAATATATCCTTTGTTTTTTTCATTGGTATTTTGCAAAAGTAAAGCATCGCGGGCGCCGGTTCTTAATCCTTTACCCAAACGGTCTGAAAATCTTGCTAAAAGCACCATCGGCCAAAAAAAAGCTCCTCCAATCACTCCTCTTGATAAACTACTTAAAAAATAGCCAAAAACAACAAATGGCTTTCTTTTGCCAAGTTTGTCAGAAAGACTGCCAAAAAGAAATTTTGTAAAAGAGGCGGTCGCTTCAGCCATTCCTTCAATAAAACCAATTGAAGCAGTTGAGGCTTTTAAAACCGTGCTTAAAAAAATTGGGACAATCGGATAAACCATCTCTGAACCAACATCATTAAAAAAAGAGACTAAACCTAGAGCTAAAACCGCTTTAGGAACTTTTTCTTTTTTTTCATTTTTCATAAAAAAGTATGACGCAATATGATTTTGAAATTATAACTAAAATCTATTATTTTTAGCACTTTTGTCATAAGTTTTTTTCTAATTGAGTTTTTTGTCATTTAAAAAATTTTATCATAATTAACATCAGGCGGAAAAACTGAAGAATTTTTTAATTCAAAACTTATTAACAAGAATCTTTTTTCAGACATAGAGTAGTTGTTTTTTCGCCAAAGAGCAACAATTTTTTAGAAAACAAACAACTTAAAAATATAGATTTTATTCTTCGGCAAATGCTTCAACCTCAAAGACATAAATTTTAGTCTCCGGATCTTTATAACAATTAGGAGGTAGACCAGCTTTTTCTTGACATAAAACTGACAAAAACTCTTCCAAACCCCAACCAGTTTCTTGAGCTACTTGAGGAAGAAAAGTGCCGACATTAAAACCCTTTTCTATTACTACTCCTTGTTTTTCTAACTTTATTTTTCGCCAATCATTAATCAGTTTTTTTGGCGATATGACCGAGATCTCAATTTTTATATCTTTTAATTCTTGAGGAGCAACTGGAGAAAAACGTGGATCTTGGCTGGCTGAGGCAATGGTCATTTTTTGAATTACCTGCCATAAGGGAATTTTTGGTTCAAACTCACCCAAACAACCTCTTAATTCTTCTCCTTTTTTTAAGGTGACAAAACAACCGAAAGGTTGATAAAGAAGGGGATTATGACAAAGTAGAGGAGGAATTTTTTTGTTTTTAACAAACTCATTTAAGGTTAACCGGCTGATTTTTAAAGCCTCTTTTTTTGCTTTTTCATCAAGAAAAATTATTTGATTTTGATTGTTTTTTTTGCCTATTTTTTGATAACCGGCGACAGCCACATAACCAACCACTTGATTTTTATTTTGATAGTTTTGATTATCACCGGAGTTTTGATAATGAAGTTTTTCCCAAGAATTGATATTTAAAATCTCTCCGACTTTTAAAGCAGTACTAATCGCTTTTTCACCACAAGCGGCTGTTTCTAAACCAGGATAGTTTTTTTCTTTAACCGCTTTAATCGCTTTTTCAAAGAGCTCTTTTTTGCCTGACAAAATTCCTTTAATAGTTTCTTGGTCAATTTTAATAGCGTCATTATAAGATGGATAATGAGAAAGATCAGAGGAGACGACTAAAAGAGTTTTTTCATCAAGAGAGTCAGCGACTTTTTGCGCCAAATAATTTATTAAAATCTCAGTTGGATTACTGATTAAAATAGGAACAATTTTAAAGTTTTTTAAGACTAGTTGGAGGAAGATTAGTGCCACTTCTAAACAGTGTTCCGGCAGATGAGGTTTTTCATCAAAGATAATTTTTTCTTTTTGATTGATAATTTTTTTTGCCAAGTTTTCATCAACCTCGGTTTTTGCTAGAGGTGTTTGCCAAAAACTTGAAGGAAAAACAGCCGCATAATCAAACCAAAAATAATGACTAACACCCAACAAAATAACTCTTTGATATTGATTTTTTTCTAATTGTTTGAATCCCCAGGCAGCGGTTTGGCCGGAAAAGACAATACCAGCATGAGGGACAATAAGAATTTTTAAAAGATCTTTTTTTTCAATTAATTTAGCTTTTTCTAAATAAAAAAACAACTCATTTTTTAAAACCTCTTTTTCAGCCGGATAAAAACTGCTGGCTACCGCTGGCAGGCGAGTGATTTTTTGAGTAATCATTTTTATTATTTTATATCTTTGGAATCACTTCTTTTTAGCGGAATAACAGGGCTTTGATTATCAAGGTTTAAAACATTGATTAATTCACTATTAGAAGGAACAACAAACTTGGTATTTTTTTCCAAAACCTGACTACTGACCTCTAATCTTCGCCAAGTCTGGGCTTTTTCATCAAAAAAACGGTTAGCGGCTTGAGCTACTTTTTCAATGGCGGTTGCCTCTGCCTCAGCTTTTAAAACTTTTGCTTTTGCTTCACCCTCAGCTCTTAAAATCTCAGCATTTCTTTTTCCTTCAGCCTCGAGTATCTGACTTTGCTTGACTCCTTCAGCCTCTAAAATAGCAGCTCTTTTTTCTCGTTCCGCTTTCATTTGTAAACTCATTGCTTCGGTGATTTCCGGTGGTGGATCAATTTTTTGTACCTCAACTCGGGTGATTTTCACCCCCCAGTTATGAGTAGCTTCATCTAAAACATCTCGTAAACTAGTATTAATAACATCGCGAGCAACCAAAGTTTCATCTAAAGTTTTATCACCAATAACGTTTCTTAGGTTGGTTTGAGCTAAAGTAGTGGCGGCAGTATCAAAATCTTCCACCTCAAACTCTGCCTTTACTGGATCAACCACTTTGTAATAAATAACCGCATCAACAGTGACGGTAACATTATCTTTAGTGATTACTTTTTGCGGTTCAACATTAATTACTCTTTCTCGAACATCAACTTTGATTAGACTGTCTAAATAAGGAATGATCAGATTTAATCCAGGTTGAGCAATAGATTTAAATTTTCCCAATCTTAAAACTACCCCTTTTTCATATTGATTAATAATTTTAACTGAAGCAATAAGAGTAATTATGCCTAAAATGGCTAAGATAAAAAGAAATTCCATATTTTTTTAAAAAATAAACTAATAAAAGTTATAAACTCTCTACGGTTAAAGTAACGCCACTAATCGATTTAACAACCACTTCTTTACCAATCTCAACCTCTTTTTCGCTAATTGCTCGCCAAATTTCACCACTAACCTTTACCTGGCCGGCTCGATGAGGAGTAATCTTTTTTATCACCAACCCTTTTTTATTAATTAGATCATCAATATTGGTGTTTTTGGTTTCCACAGTAAGTTTTTCTTTAATAAGTTTTCTTAACAAGAAAATGTATAAAAAGGAAAGAACAGTGATAGACAGTAGATTATAAGAAAAATTTTTGGTAAAAATACCAATAAAGCCGGAAATAATTAAGATAAGACCGATTAAAAAAAGATCAAAACCAGTAGTGGCACCAAGCAAAATCTCAAAAATTATTAGAAAAAAACCTAAATAGACAACTCCGTAGTTATTATCAAAAGGAAACATATTTTTTATTATATCAGTTTAAATGAGAATTAATATGCTAAAATAAGTTTAGTATAGTTTTTTAAAAAATAAATCTTCGGAGCGTAGTTCAGATGGCTAGAACGCAGCGTTTGGGACGCTGAGGTCGTGGGTTCAAGTCCCACCGCTCCGACAGTTTCCCGGAGTGTGGTCGTCCGCCTCAAGCGGACCACTTAGACAACGATCTTATTTAATGAGAAAAAAACTAATATTAATTTTTATTTTTGGAGTTTTAATTTTTTTTTCTTCATCTTTTTTAAAAAACAAAAATAATGATTCTTTTTTAAAATATAATCTTAACGGAAAAACCTATAAGCTTTTAATAGCTAAAAACCCAAGTCAGTGGCAAAAAGGATTAATGTTTTATAAAAGCAAAAAAGAGTTAAAAGGGGCTGAGGGAATGATTTTTATTTTTCCTGATAAAGACATTCGTAGTTTTTGGAATAAAAATACTTTTTTAGATCTTGATGTTTATTGGCTTGATGATGATAGGATCGTTGGCAAAGATTTCTTGCCGTCAATTAACAAAAGTCAATCGATTATTATTGTTACTTCTCCAAACAAGGTTAATAAAGCGATTGAGATTGTTGTTAATTAATTATTATTAACAAATTAGGATTTTTATATTGATTTTATTTTGTTGCCACAATCCATTTATGACCTCGTAGGTCAAATTTGGCTTGGTAGATAGCGGCAAACTTAATGAAAATTTATTTTTTTAATGCTTCAATTCCTGGCAGGGTTCCTTTTTCAATATATTCAAGCATGGCACCGCCACCGGTTGAGATATAAGTGATTTTGTTTAAATATTCTTTTTTGGAGATAGCGGCTAAGGTATCACCACCGCCAACAATTGAGATAGCTTGATTATTTTGGGTAATTGAGTAATAGATAAAATCAGTGCCGTTTTTAAAAACTGGATTTTCAAAATAACCAACCGGCCCATTCCAAATAATTGTTTTTGCTTGGGCAATAATTTTTCCAATCTCTGCCAAAGTTTCTGGACCTAAATCAAAAATTGATTTATTTTGAGGGATGTCGTTTATTATTTTTACTACTTCGGTTTCTTTGCTTTCTTTAGTCTCAGCTATTACAACATCTTTTGGTAAAACCACGTAAGGTTTTTTAGTAATTTTTTTTGCTAAAAATCGGCGCGCTATTTCAATTAATTCATATTCGCATAAGCTTTGACCAATATTATATCCTTGGGAAGAGAGAAAAGTATTAGCCATTGCGCCACCGATAATTAAATAATCAACAATCTGAGATAGTTTTTCCAAAAGACCAATTTTGGTAGAAATTTTGGCGCCGCCAATTATTGCTACCACTGGTTTTAATGGATTTTTTAAAACCTTATCCAGCATAATAATCTCTTTTTTTAAAAGCAAACCGCCATAAGAAGATAAAAATTGAGGAGGACCAATTACTGAGGTATCAGAACGATGACAAACAGCAAAGGCATCATTAACATAAACTTCTGCTAACCTTGACAATTTTTCAGCAAAAAGAGTAGAGTATTTTTTTTCTTCAGGAAAAAAGCGGATGTTTTCTAAAACAATTATCTTTTCTTTTTTTTCTTTAACCTCTTCTAAATTTTTAGCTAAAGAAATAGATATTTGAGGAAGATATTTTTTTAACTGATTAACGACAATTTTTAAGGAAAAATTTTCATCATATCCTTTTGGTCGGCCTAAATGAGAAATAAGGATTAATCGATTATTATTTTTAATTAAATAGTTGATTGTTGGCAATGATTGTTTGATTCTTTCATCATTGGCAATCGTGTGATCAGGATTTAGGGAAACATTAAAATCAACTCGCAAAAGGATAGTTTTATTTTTTATTTCTACCTCATCAATATAGGTAATTTTTCCCATTTTAAATTAAATAACACTACTTAATTTTTCAACTAGGTCAACCAATCTGGTTGAATAACCCCATTCATTATCATACCAACCAAAAATTTTCACCAAGTTGCCACTAACAACTTTGGTGTAATTAGCATCAAAGATACATGAATATGGTGAACCAATAATATCGCTTGAGACAATTACGTCTTTTTCATAAGCTAAAATTCCTTTCATTGATTTTTCAGAAGCTTCTTGAAATAATTTATTAACTTCCTCAGCAGTAATTGATTTTTCAACAACAGCAGAAATGTCAGTAATAGAACCGGTTGGTACAGGGACTCTTAATGACATACCGTCAATTTTTCCTTTTAATTCAGGAATAACCCGAGCCACGGCTTTGGCGGCGCCGGTGGTTGACGGAACAATATTAATCATTGCCGCTCGCGAACGATCTGGTTTTTTTGAAGCGTCGTCAAGCATACTTTGACTGATTGTTACCGCATGAGTGGTGGTAAGAAAACCGGTGAGGATTTTTAAATTATCATTTAAAACCTTAAACATTGGAGCAGAACAGTTAGTGGTGCAAGAAGCCATTGAAATAACATTATTGTTTTTAAAATCAAAATCTTTATCATTAACACCTAAAACTACGGTTGGTGTTTCTTCATCTTTAGCGGGTGCTGTTAAAACCACTTTTTTGACTGTTCTTTTTAGATGTTTTTCTAAATCGGGTTTTTTGGTAAAAGCGCCGGTAGCGTCAATCACAATATTAACACCATATTTTTCCCAGGGAATGGTTTCCGGCTCTGCTGATTGAAAAGTAAATATTTTTTTATCATTGACAATTATGCTATCATTATCTTCTTTTACTTCCATATCAAGTCTTCGATAAACTGAGTCATATTTTAAAAGATAGGCGAGCATTGAGTTAGGAGTTTTTCTCGTGTTAATTAAACCAATATCCAAACCCCTTTTCAAAGCAATTCGAGTAAAAGCTCGACCAATTCTACCAAAGCCATTTAAGCCTATTTTTAACATATTTAAAATTAATTAAAATTTATAATAATTATTTTACTTATAGTAATGATGATAGGTTTTTATATATCTTATTGTTCCAGAAACTCCTCTTATTACTATTGAATGGGTAATAATTCTGTTTTTTTCAAATTTTACACCATCAAGAAGCGGTCCTTCAATCACTCCTGTTGCTGTAAAAGAAAGTTCTTTTCCTTTTGCTAAATCATCAGCAGAGAAAATTTTATCAAGTTTTTTTATACCGTAAGCTTTAATTTTTGGAACATCCTCTTCTTTTTTTGGCTTAAAACGACATAAAATTTCTCCTCCCATAACTTTCATAGCAACAGCTGATAAAACAGCTTCAGTTGATCCGCCAATACCCATATAAACATCAACTCCTGAATCTGGAAAACAAGTAGCAATACAAGCTGAAACATCGCCATCAGTAATAAGTCTTACTCTTGAGCCAACTTCTCTTATTTGTTTAATTATTTCTTGATGTCTGTCTCTGTCTAAAACCATTACTGTTAATTCTTTAATATTTTTACCTAGAGCTTTAGCAATTTTTTTTAAATTATCTTTGATTGGGGCTTCTAGATCAATTACATTTGAAGCTTCTTTTCCAACTGCTAATTTTTCCATATAAGTATCAGGAGCACAAAGTAAAGAGCCTTTTTTGCCGGAGGCAATAACTGAAATAGCGTTGTATCTTCCCCAGGCAACACTATCTGTACATTCTAATGGATCAATTGCCAGATCCATTTCCGCGCCAAGTCCTGTACCAACAATTTCACCATTATAAAGCATTGGTGCTTCATCTTTTTCGCCCTCGCCAATAACTACTTTTCCTTTAAAATCAACTTGATTAAATCTTTTTCTCATTGCTTCAACTGCAGCTCCATCAGCTTTTTTCTTTTCTCCGCGACCAACCCATTTAGCTGCTTCAATTGCTGCTGCCTCAGTAACTCTGACGAACTCTAAAGCAAGATTTCTATCCATTATTTTATAATTTACTTATTTGACAATTAAATGTCAAGTTATTAAACTTTTATTATTAAAAATTTTATATTTTAAAAAATATGGATAAAAAAAATCTTTTTGAAATTGCAAAAAAAATGGTTGCTCCAAAAAAAGGAATTTTGGCAGCTGATGAAAGTTTAAAAACAATGACAAAAAGACTGGAGACAATTGGAGTGGAATCAACACTTGAAAATCGCTCTATATGGCGCCAGATTATGGTTGAAGCAGAAGGAGTAGAAAATTATATTTCCGGAATTATTTTGTATGATGAAACTTTGCGCAATCCTTTACCAAATGGGAAAATGATTGCTGATATTTTAAAAGAAAAAGGAGTATTTATTGGAATAAAAACCGATGAAGGGACTTATAAATTTAATAATCATGAAGAAACTTTTACTTTAGGATTAGATAAACTTGAAAAAAGATATGAAGAGTATAAACAAATGGGAGCAGTTTTTGCCAAATGGAGAGCAGTTTATAAAATAGGCGAAGATATGCCCTCTAAAGCTTCAAGAGTTGCCAATGCTATTGGATTAGCTCAATATGCTTTAATCACTCAAAAAGCTGGGTTAGTACCGATTGTTGAGCCTGAAGTTTTAGTTTTAGAAGGAGACCATGATATTGAAAAAAGCGAAGAGGAAACAGAGGAGGTATTGGAAGATGTTTTTAAATGGCTTGAGAGATTTAATATTGATTTTTCCGGAATGCTTTTAAAACCAAATATGGTTTTGGCGGGAAAAGAATGTTTGAATCAGCCTAAAGCTGAGGAGATAGCTGAAAGAACAGTTAAGGTTTTGAAAAAAACTGTTCCAAAAGAAGTACCAGGAATTGTTTTTTTGTCTGGTGGACTTTCTCCTGATGAAGCAACAGAATATTTGAAAAAAATGAATGAGATGTATAAAAGTGATTTACCTTGGCAGTTGAGTTATTCTTATGGAAGAGCTTTGCAACAGGAAGCTCTTAAAGTCTGGAGTGGAAAATCAGAAAACATTGCTCAAGCTCAAAAAGTTTTTATTGAAAGATGCAAAAAAGTATCTGAAGCTAGAGGGTAAATTAAAAGTTAAAAGTCAAAAGTTAAAAATTACAATTAAAAATTTAAAATTAATAAGTTAAAAATGGCTGGTTGTATTTTTTGCAAAATTATTAAAGGAGAATTGCCTTGTTATAAGGTTTATGAAAATGATGAGTTTTTAGCGTTTTTAGATATTTATCCGCGGGTTTTGGGCCATACTTTGGTGATTCCAAAAACTCATTATCGCTGGGTTTATGAGGTAAAAAATTTTGAAAAATATTGGGGAGTAGTTTACAAGATAACTCAAGCGATGAAAAAAGTTTTAAAGCCTTATTTTATCACTTATGTTACTCATGGATTAGAGGTGCCTCACGCTCATATTCACATAATGCCACGAGATGAAAAAGAAACAGTCTTTGTTCCGGAAATAAAGAATTTTTCAAAGGAGATAATGGAAAAAACCGCCAAGAAATTAAAACTAATATCTGATTTTTCCTGAACTCAAAAGCTTCGCAATATGAAAAAAATAAAGACGGTTGTTGTTTTACCAGCTTATAACGCTGAAAAAACTTTGGTAAAAACTATTTCTCAGATTCCCAAAAGGTATGTTGACGAGATTATTTTAGTTGATGATGCCAGCACTGACAAAACAGTGGCGGTGGCAAAAAAAACCAGTTTTAAAAATTTTAAAATCTATCGTCATAAAAAAAATTTAGGGTATGGCGCTAATCAAAAGACCTGCTATCGTTTAGCTTTAAAAGACAAAGCTGATATTATTATTATGCTTCATCCGGATTATCAATATGATCCAAAACTTGTTAAATATTTTGTTGGTTTAATGAAAGATGGTTATTTTGATGTTATGCTTGGTTCAAGAATTAGATCAAGAGAAGAGACAATTAAATCTGGAATGCCGGTCTATAAATATCTGAGTAATAGGATTTTAACCTTAATTGAAAATTTTTTAAGCGGGCAAAATCTTTCTGAATGGCATACTGGTATGCGGGCTTTTAAAAGAGAGGTTTTAGAGTCAATTTCATTTGAAAAAAACTCTGATGATTTTGTTTTTGACAGCCAGATTCTTTTTCAAGTAATTGAAAAAGGTTTTAAAATTGGCGAGATTTCCGTGCCGGTTCGTTATCTGTCTGATTCTTCGAGCATTAATTTTTGGCGAGGATTAAAATATGGAATAGAAACTTTGTTAGTAGGATTAAATTTTTTTATAAAAAAAAGAATTTTAAGACAATGAAAATCAAACCATATCAAGTATTTCTTTTTTTCTACTTCTTGCTTTTTTTTGTTTTTTTTCATTTTAACTCAATTAATGCCCCATTTGAGCGTGATGAGGGAGAGTATGCTTATGCGGCAATGTTAATTAGAGATGGAAAGATTCCCTATAAAGATCTTTATACTCAAAAACCGCCATTGATTATTTACACTTATTTTTTAGCCTCATTAATTAATAAACAAGCAGTTTGGCCGCCAAGAGTAATAGCAACAGTTTTTACTTTTTTATCAATAATTTTAGTTGGTCTAATTGCTAAAAAAAACTGGGGTGAGTTGGGAAGGTGGTTGGCAATGTTTTTATCAGTGCCAATATTGATGTTTCCGGTTTTAACCCCTTTTGCTGCCAACACAGAAAAGTTTATGATTTTGCCTCTTTTAATAGTGGTTTATTTATATATTTATTTTTTTGAAAAAGATAGTCTTTTAATTTTTTTCTTAACTGGTGTTTTTTCGTCAATGGCTTTTTTTTATAAACCAATTTGTTTTCCGATTTTAGGTTTTATTTATTTTTTGTGGTTTTTTAGATTAAAAAAAATAAAAGAAAGTTTTGGAAAAATTTTTAAAAAGTTTTTATTTTTATTTTTTGGTTTTTTTCTTTTTTCTTTTTTGATTTTGTCTCCTTTTGTATTAACGAAAACAATTAATTATTTTTTTGAGTCGGTTTTTCTTTTTAATTTTTATTATCTTAAAAATCTTAATCATCCTTTAAATTTTTATTTTTATCTTCAGAAATTTTTTTATTATTGGTGGATTTTAGTTCCTTTTTTAGTTTTTGCTTTATTTAACTTTAAAAAATTCTGGTTTTATTTTGGTTTATTATTTTTTTCGTTAACAACAGTTTTTTCTTCTCCGATTGGTCATTATTATCTTCAAGCGATGCCTTTTTTAATTTTAATAATTACCGGTTCTTTAATTAATTTTGTTGAGATTTTTTTTAAAAAAATAAAAACGATTTTGGTAATTTTTTTAACAATTTTAATTTTGTTTTTTATCCTTTATCCAATAAGACAACAATTTTATCTAACGCCGGAAGAATTAATTATCTGGGTTTATGGTAGGGTCAATCCTTTTTATGATGCCTTAATAGTTTCCAGGAGAATTAAAAAAGAATTAAAAGAAAACGACAAAATTTTTGTTGTTGGTTCTGAGCCTCAAATTTATTTTTATACTCAAAAGAAAGCACCAACAAAGTTTATTACTAGTTACTATCTTCAAATAAATTCACCTTATCAAAAAAAATACCAAAAAGAGTTGATAAGAGATTTAACAATAGATAGCCCTAAAATTATGATTTATTCAAAGATGGTTTTGAGTGGTCCTTTTATTGAGGTTAATTCTAAAGAAGTTAAAGAATATATTGATAAACTAATAAAAAACAAATATCAGCTAATTGGTGGATTTGTCTGGGATTATAATAGTGGAAGTTATCAAGAAAATTTAAGTAAGCAATTAATAGAGAAAACCAGCCTGTTAGTTTATATGAAAAAAAATGAAAAATAAAAAGATATTTTTGATAATTTTAACTGGTTTTATTCTTTATCTTCCTTCCTTATTTTTTGATTTTTCTTATTTTGATGATCAGGTTTTGATTTTGGAGAATCTAAATTTTTTAAAAAATTTAAGTAATTTTTGGAAGGCGTTTGAGACTGAGGTTTTTCACACTCAGGGTTTTTCTGCTTCTTATTATCGCCCGATGCTTACTTTATCATTTATGGTTGATGCCCAGTTCTCCGGACAATCAGCTTTTTTTTATCATCTGTCAAATATTATTTATCATTTAATTGCCTCGGTTTTAGTTTTTGTTTTTTTGAAAAAAATAAAGATCGAGGAAAAAGTGTCGTTTTTTTTAAGTTTAATTTTTGCGGTTCATCCGGTTTTGGTTCAGGCGGTTTCTTGGATCCCGGGCCGAAATGACTCGCTTTTGGCGGTTTTTGCCCTATCTTCTTTTATTTTTTTAGTTAATTATTTAGAAAAAAGAAGATTTTTTGATCTGGTTTTTTATTTTCTGTTTTTTGCTTTAGGATTATTTACGAAAGAATCAGCCATTTTGTTGCCGTTTTTTACCATTTTGTTAATCAGTTTTTTTTATCAACAAAAAAAGAACTATCTTTTGGAGATTTTTTTTGGTTGGTGGTTTATTGTTTTTTTTTGGTTGATCTTAAGACAAAGAGCCTTAAATAATTTTTTATATTTGAGTTTTCAGGAAATTGTTTCTGCCTTATTTTTTAACTCGCCGGCGATTTTGCTTTATTTTGGAAAAATTTTTTTCCCTTTTAATCTTTCAGTTTTGCCGATCTTAAAAGACTCAAACTTAACTTGGGGGATTTTGGCTTTGATAATTTTTATCTTGTTGGCTGTTTTTGTTAAAAAAATAAACTGGAAGTTATTTGTCTTTGGTCTTTTTTGGTTTGTTTTGTTTCTGATTCCCAATTTTGTCAGGCCAAATCCTTCAATTGCCGCTGATTTTTTAGAGCATCGGATATATCTACCG
>JAOAEC010000016.1:19713-20245 GCA_026416975.1 Patescibacteria group bacterium
CTTTTGAAAAGATAAAGTTTTTAATTTTAGAAAAGCAAAAATTTATTTATTTTTTGATTGTTTTTTTTGGACTAATGGCTTTTTTTCATCAGTTTAAGTTTAAAAATCGGCTGGTTTTTTGGGAAAACGCAGTTAACTCCTCGCCTCATTCGCCATTAGCTCATCGAAACTATGGAGCAATGCTTTATTTTGAAAAAAGAGTGAAAGAAGCAGAAAAACATTACCAGCAGTCTTTAAGACTTAATCACAAAGAGCCAATGGTTCATAATAATTTGGGAGTGATTTATATGAGTAAAAAACAATGGCAAAAAGCAATTAATGAGTTTGAAAAAGAGTTAAAAATTAATCCTTATTATGACAACGCTTTGTATAATTTAGGCTTGATTTATTATCAGCTGAAAGAAGAAAAAAAAGCTGAAGATTATTGGAAAAAAACCTTATTAGTTAATCCTAATTATTTATCAGCCTATAAAAATTTGGCGTTATATTATTTGGCAAAAAATGATCAGGAAAAAGCTTCTTATTACTGGCA
>JAOAEC010000016.1:20255-20509 GCA_026416975.1 Patescibacteria group bacterium
TTATAAAGCAAAAGGAGGAGAGTAAAGACTTAAAAAAAATCTTAAAATAACAAATAGCAAATATTAAAAAAATTTTAAAAATCAAAGATTAAAACTTTTTTTATTTATCTTTTTATTAATTTATTAAAAATTAGTTTAAAAAGTTTAAATTGACCAACCGAAGCGATTGACACCTTTGGTTAACATTAGAATGTAGACTATAGTCGACTGACAAATAAAAGCATTTATGTTATGGTTTTTTTTATGAATAAAAA
>JAOAEC010000017.1 GCA_026416975.1 Patescibacteria group bacterium
CATCCAGAAATGTATGGTTCACCGCGTCATTACTTGGAAAACTCATTATACATTGTACCAACTCGTTAGGATTACCCTTTTAAAAATGGTTGCAATTGATTTTGTTTTAGGATATATTTTTAAAATAATTCTTTTTTTAATTTTATTAAAAGTTTTTTCACCTAAAAAATTTTTTTCAGGTGATTTTAATTTTAAACAATTATGAAAATCAAAGATATCAGAGCCATTGAGATTTTAGACTCCCGGGGAATACCAACTTTGCGAACCTTTATTTTTCTTGATAATGGAGTGATTACTTCTTCTTCCATTCCTTCCGGCGCTTCCACTGGTTCTCATGAAGCTTTGGAGTTAAGAGACAATGATGAAAAAAGATATTTTGGTAAGGGTGTGTTAAAGGCGATTGCTAATGTTAATGAAAGAATCAAAAAATTAATTGTTGGCAAAAAAGCGGAGCCAGAAGAGATTGATAAGCTTTTAATCAAAGAAGATGGAACTACAGATAAATCGGTTTTCGGCGCCAATGCTATTTTATCAGTCTCCCAATCTTTGGTGCGAGCTTTGGCTTTGGCAAAAAAAATTCCTCTTTGGCGGTTTATCAACGATTATTATTCTTTTGAAAGTTTTTCTTTTCCTCGGTTGATGGTCAATGTGATTAATGGCGGTAAACACGCTAACTGGAATTTTGATATTCAAGAGTTTATGATCTCGCCAAAAACTAATAAACCATCAGAAGCGGTAAGAATCGCATCAGAGATCTTTCATCAGATAGGAAAGTTGTTAAAAGAAAAAAAGTTGTCGGTTTTGGTAGGCGATGAGGGCGGTTTTTCACCTAATTTGTCTTCTAATGAGGCGGTTTTTGATTTGATTTTGGAAGCAGCAGAAAAATTAGGTTATCAAAACGGAACTGATTTTAATTTAGCCATTGACGCGGCTGCTTCTGAATTTTTTCAAAAAGAAAGATATGTTTTCAAAAAAGAAAATCGTTTTTTAACCGGTGATGAGTTGATTGATTATTACTGGAGATTAAAAGAAAAATATGAGATTTTTTCTTTTGAAGATCCTTTTTCTGAGAGTGATTGGGAAAGTTTTGCTAAATTTACCAAGAGCATTTCTCCCACTTTGGTTGTTGGTGATGATAACTATACTACTGATCCGAAACTAATTAAAAAAGGAATTGAGGAAAAAACTACTAATGCGGTTTTGATAAAACTGAATCAGATTGGAACGGTTTTAGAGACTGTCGAAGCGGTAAAGTTAGCCAAAAAAAACAACTGGCAAGTAGTTATCTCTCATCGTTCTGGTGAAACAGAAGATGCTTTTATTGCCGATTTTGCTTATGGGGTGGCTGCTGATTTTATCAAGACCGGTTCAATGTGTCGCTCAGAGAGATTAGCAAAATATAATCGGTTGATTGAGATTGAGAATAGTCTTTAAAAAAAATCAAAAATCAAAAATCAAAATGTAGAATGACAATGTAAAATTCAAAATTATCAAAAATTAGAAAATTAAAAATTGATTTATTAAAAATTAAAAATTTTATCCTATGAACTACTTAGTTATTATCCGTCATGGATTAACTGAATGGACAAAAAAATTTACCGGTTGGACAGACATTGATTTAGCACCGGAAGGAGTAGAGATGACAAAAAAATATGCTGCTCGATTAAGAGAAGAGAATATAAAGTTTGATTTTGGTTTTACCTCAGTTTTAAAAAGGGGTTATCGAACATTAGAGATTGTTTTGGAAGTTTTAGGACAAAAAGAGATTCCGGTTATTCGCGATTGGCATTTAAATGAAAGACATTATGGCGCTTTACAGGGATTAGGCAAACCAGAAACAGCGGCGAAATATGGAGAAGAACAAGTAGCGATTTGGCGAAGAAGTTATGATGTTCCGCCGCCAAAATTAGAGCTTTCTGATCCTCGTCATCCGCGGTTTGATCCTTTATATAAAGATATTCCTCCAGAAAAACTACCTTCAAGCGAGTCATTAAAAGATACTTATGCTAGGACTGTTCCTTATTTTAAAGAAAAGATTGAATCATTGTTAAAAAAAGGGAAAAATGTGATTTTATCTGGACATAGTAATTCTTTGCGATCGATTATTAAATATTTGGACAATTTATCCGATGAGGAAATTGTTGGTGTAAATGTTCCTTATTGTATTCCATTGGTTTATGAATGGGAGGAAGGAGTAATAAAAAAACATTATTATTTAGCGTCAGATGATGAGGTTAAGACGGTAATTGAAGCGATAAAAAATCAGGCGAAAAAATAGTTATAATCTATGAGATTAAAATTAGAGGAGTTTGCCAATTTAGTTAAATAGGTGTATAATTTTTTTTATCATGGCGGTAATTTATCATAATTCTAGTGTTGATTTTTTGATTAAGAAAGCAATCGAGAGAAAAGAGGCAAGGGAGACAAAGTATGGCACACTCGTGACTTATACTGGTAAATACACTGGTCGTTCTCCTAATGATAAATATATTGTTGATTCTTTTGATGTTCATCAGGAAATTGATTGGGGAAAAAATAATTTACCTCTTTCAGAAGCATCTTTTAAAAAATTAAAAGATAAGGTACAAAAATTTTTTCAAAAAGCAGATGAGTATTTTGTGGTTGATGCTTTTGTTGGTGCTGATAAAAAATATCAGGTAAGTTTAAGATTATATTCAGAGACTGCTTCAATCGCTTTATTTGCTCTTCATCAGTTTCGACGACCTAAAAAAGCAGATTTAAGAAACTTCAGACCAGAGTTAATTATATATTCTGCTCCTTCTGTTTTAGCTGAACCTCAAGTTGACGGTACTAATTCAGAAGCATTTATTATTTTAAATTTTAAAGAAAAAACTATTTTAATTGGCGCCACTCGTTATGCTGGTGAGGTGAAAAAATCAGTCTTTACCTATATGAACTATCTTCTTCCAAAAAAAGGAGTTTTACCAATGCATTGTGGTGCTAATTTTGATCCTAAAACCAAAACTACGGCTTTGTTTTTTGGTTTATCAGGCACAGGAAAAACCACTCTTTCTTCAGATCCGGAAAGATTTTTAATTGGTGATGATGAACATGGTTGGAGCAATGAAGGAGTTTTTAATTTTGAAGGTGGTTGTTATGCTAAGTGTATCCGGATTAAAAAAGAGTCTGAACCGCAGATCTGGCAGGCAATTCATCGCCGAGGAACTTTAGTGGAGAATGTGATTGTTAAAGATAATGGCGAGTTTGATTTTTTTGATGACTCAATTACTGAAAATACCCGGGCTGTTTATCCTTTAGAGTTTGTTGACAATGCCATTATCCACGGAAAGGGTAGTCATCCGAAATATGTTTTATTTTTAACGGCTGATGCTACTGGCGTTTTACCACCATTGGCTCAGCTAAATTTAAATCAAGCCGCTTACCATTTTTTATCTGGTTATACCTCAAAATTAGCGGGAACGGAAAGGGGGATAAAAGAACCCAAACCGACCTTTTCCGCTTATTTTGGTGCTCCTTTTATGCCTCATAAACCAATGGTTTATCTTAATTTATTACGACATTATCTTAAAAAATATAATACCAAGACTTATTTGGTAAATACTGGTTGGATTGGTGGCGGTTATGGAGTAGGCGAGAGAATTTCCATAAAAGAGACAAGAAAGATTGTTTCAGCAATTTTATCAGGAAATTTAGACAAAGTTGCTTGTCGCTATGACCCGATTTTTAATCTTTTTGTTCCTTATAAAGTTCCTGGTGTAGACGCTAGGATTTTAGATCCAACCATTCTTTGGCAAGATAAAGGTGATTATTTAATAGCAGCAAAGAAATTAGCTAATTTATTTTTAGAAAATATGAAGAGATTTTCTGGCGTAGAAAAAGAGATTTTGGAGAGCGGACCAAAAATATAGTAGATTAAAAGTTTAAATTTTTATGGAAAAAATTTCTCAGCGAGCAAAAAAAATTGCTCCTTCACCGACCTTATCAATTACTGCTAAAGCCAAAGAGTTAAAAAAACAAGGATTTGATGTGGTTTCCTTGGCAGCTGGCGAGCCGGATTTTGACACACCACTTCATATTAAAAAAGCAGCTATTAAGGCGATTGAAGAAGGTTTTACTAAATATACACCGACTAGTGGTATTCTAGAACTAAAACAGGCAATCTGCCAAAAATTTAAAAAAGATCAAGGATTGGTTTTTGAACCAAAAAATGTTTTAGTGGCTAATGGTGGAAAACAAGCTTTGGCAAATATTATTTTAGCCCTAGTTAATCCCGGTGATGAGGTTATTATTCCTTCTCCTTACTGGGTAAGTTATTTGGAGATGGTAAATTTAGCTGAAGGAAAAGCAGTTTTTATCGACGCTAAAAAATTAAAAGAAAAGCCAGCAATTTTAAAAAAAGCGATTAACAAAAAAACAAAACTTTTAATTCTTAACTCTCCTAGTAATCCAACCGGAATGATTTTTAAAAAAAAACACTTAGAGGAGATGGCTAAGATTTGTTTAGAAAAAGATATTTATATTTTAAGCGATGAGATATATGAAAAGTTGATTTATGGAAAAAAACATTATTCTATCGCTCAGGTGAACGAGTTAGTGAAAAAAAAGACGATTATTATTAATGGTGTTTCCAAAACCTATGCGATGACTGGTTGGCGGATTGGTTATGCAGTTGCTGATGAAGAGATTATTAAAGCTGCGTCTTCAATTCAAGATCATACTACTTCAAATCCGTGCAGTATCGCTCAAAAAGCAGCCTTAGCGGCTTTAACTGAATCTTCTGATGAGTTAGAAAAGATGAGAAAAGAGTATCAAAAAAGGCGTGATTATCTTTATCAACGGATAGAGAAAGTCAAAGGTTTAAAAGCAGAGAAACCAGATGGCGCTTTTTATCTTTTTGTTGACGTCTCTTATTTTTACGGTCATAAAATAAAAAACTCAGTTAATTTTTGCCAAGAGTTTTTAGAAAAAAAATATGTTGCTACCATTCCGGGTATTGCTTTTGGTGATGATCGATTTATTCGTCTTAGTTTTGCTACTGATATTGCTTCGATTAAAAAAGGAGTGGATCGGTTGGAACAATTTTTAAAGAGCTGTTAAAATAAAAAGATGAAGAGAGTTTTTTTTATCTTCTTTACATTAATTTTCATATTTTCTTTTATTTTTTTACATCAGATTTTTTTAAGAAAAAATCCCCAACCCCAAAAAAATCAAAATTCGGCTCCCTCCACCAAGCCAGATATGACCTACGAGGTCATAAAGGGATTGGGGCAACAATCTAAAAATCATAAAAATAAGCAGGTTTTGGAAAAAAAAGCGATTTTTGTTCCGGAGTGGCAGTTAGATCAGTCAAAGGCGGTTAAATCGGTTGAATCGGAATCGGAGGATAATCAGTTGAGCCAGTTAAATCAGTATGATAGATTGATATATTTTGGCAGTGAGAGAAGTCTAACAAAATTTATTGATTTAATAAAAAACAGCAATAAAAAACATTCTTTGTGGTTAACCTATAAGATTGACGAAGTGCCGGAGAAAGACAGTTGGGAAAAAATTGCCGAGGAAAAAATTAAGATATTAAAAGATAATAATTTTCAGGGTTTGGTTTTAGATTTAGAAATAGCCGCTTTAAATTTCAGTAATTTAATAAACCAGATTAATGATTTCGTTAAGTTTTTTTATTCAGAAACAAAAAAAGCAGAGATTAAGTTTTCTGTAGCCGTTTTTGGCGATGTTTTTTATCGACGGCGGCCGTACGATCTTCGTTTTATTGGTGAGAATAGCGATGAGGTAATGATTATGGCTTATGATTTTTCTAAATCTTATGGAGAGCCAGGGCCCAATTTTCCTTTTGAAGGAAGGCAAAAATTTGGTTATGACTTTAAGACGATGATTGGTGATTTTTTAAAATTTGTTCCGTCGCAAAAATTAACAGTGATTTTTGGGATGTTTGGTTATCAGTGGCGAGCAGATGAGAAAAAAAGACCTATTTCTCAGGCTAAAGCTTTAACATTAAATCAGATAAAGGAGAAATTTTATCTTGAAGACAACAGCGGTCAGGATATTATTTCTTGTAAATTAGAAAACTGTTTAATAAAACGAAATGAAAAAGCAAAAGAGTTTGAGATAAACTATGTTATCTCCTCAAAAACTCCGGATGAAAAAGGTTTTTATTGGTTGGATTATTACATTGTTTGGTTTGAGGATGAAGAGTCAGTGAAGATAAAAACTAATTATTTGAAAGAAAAGGGAATTGGTAGTATTGCCTATTGGGCGTACAATTATTTTTAGTTATAATCAGTTTAAATCGGTTAGAATCAGTTATAATCGGTTTAATATGGGTAATGTTGAGAATTTAAGAATCTATAAAAAAGCTCTTGAGTTAGTAAAGAAGATTTATCAATTAATAAAAAATAATCAGAGACTTGCAAAAGATTTTTCCTTATGTGATCAGATAAAAAGAGCCGCTGTTTCTGTTGTTACCAATATTGCAGAAGGTTATTTTAGAAGTAAAAAACAATCCCAAAATTATTTAGAAATAGCTTCAGGATCAACTAATGAAGTAGTAAGTATTTTAAGAATTATTATCTTGTTTATGATATTAATACCTTATCTTTACAAGAAGAATATACAATTTTAGGAAAACAAATAAATTCTTTCTCAAAAACTTTTGGCTGATTTTAACTGACTTTAACCGGTTTTAACTGATTTCGCGCGAAAGCGCCTAACTGTTTTAATTTCCACATAAAAAGAGCGGGTTTGTTTCGGGCGCGCGAGTCAATTACATAACGAAGTGCTTCTTCCAAAACCGGCCGGGGAATGGTTTTGGCAAGCTTAATATAAAGGCTTTTTTTTCTTGTTTCGCCTAATTTTTCCGCTAAATATATCCCAAAAGCCTGAAAGTCACGGGAAAGATATTTATCTTCCAAAGGATTGAATTTTTTTAAGATGTCTTTGATGGGTTGCATGATATTAACTTAAAACTTAAAAGTCAAAACTCAAAACTATAGCTTAAAACTTAAAACTTTTTATTTTTTAGAGTAATAATACTTGATGCTAACATTTTTGAGATCTCATCTGCTTCATTAATTAATTTTTTTGTTTTTGATTTATTAACATTGGTGGTATCTCTTAATAAACAAAGCCAGTATTTTGTTTCATTAGCTGATTTTAAGGCTATTTGATAAAAATGAATAAAATCCTTTCTTGATGAAGAAGATTTAGCTTCAACTATATTTGCCTCAATTGAAGTAGCGGATCTTAACAATTGATCAGATATTATCCAAAAAATTCTTTTATTGGGAAGATTGTTAATAAAATTGATAATTTCTATTGAAAAATAATAACAGCGATATTTTAAGTCAGTTTTGATTTTTGAGTTTTCGTTTTGACTTTTGAATTTTGAGTTTTGAGTTAAGATTGTCATTTAAGATTGTTTCATATTAGTGTTATTTTGTGTTATTTATTATTTCATTATACACTTTCTCATACTCATCCACCATCCGTTCGACCGTGAAGTGTTTTTCAACATGAGCCCGGCAGGCGCGACGCATTTCTAAATACTGTTTTTCCGACATTGAATAAATTCGCTCTACCGCTTCACAAAGCCCCTCAATGCCAGTTTTTTTGATAATCCAGTCTCCGCGAATGTCATCATCTGAGGGATTGACAATAAAGCCAGTTTCTCCATCTTTGATGACTTCAGGCACTGATCCACGAGCAAAAGCAACAACCGGCGTACCACAGGCCATTGATTCAATAAACATTAAACCAAAGGGTTCTTCCCACATAATTGGAAGAAGCAGTGCTTTAGCGTTTTGATAATATTTTAATTTTTCATTTAATCCAACCTCTCCTTTAAAATCAATCAGAGGATTATTTTTTAATTCATTTTCAAACAGATTAAAAAATTCTTGATCATTTTTATCAACTTTTGTTGCTAAAAGAAGTCTTTTTTTAGTTTTTTTTATTGTTTCAATTGCTTTATCTGGGCCTTTTTCTTTTGAAAAACGAGCAAAGAAAAGCAAATAATTTTCATCATTTTTTTCTTTAAATTGCAAATAATTTACATCAGTAGCATTATAAATTGTCTTAATGTAGTTTAATTGAGGAAGATCCCTTCTTTGATTGTTAGAAATTGAGATATAATAACTATTTTGATGATTGAGAAAGACAAAATTTTGATAGTCAAAATTCATTGGACCATGAAGGGTGGTAAGAAATTTTTGAGGAGAAAAAAGTTCTTCAAATAATAAAAATCTCCAACTTGCGTGATTATGAATTATATCGAATTTTTCTTTGATTAAAAAATTTAAAGTTTTACTTATGGCAATAAACTTGGCGTTTTCTCTTATTTTTATATTAGATTTATAAGGTTCGATTTTTCTAATACTTTGATGGTATATTGGAATAATATTGTAATTTCCTTTTTTTTCTGAATTAGCAGTAGTTAAAAGATAAACATTATGTTTTTTTTTCCCAAGACCGCTGGCTAAATAATAAATGATCCATTCAATTCCTCCATATAATATTGGAGGCACAGTTTCTTCAATTGGTGAAACAAGAGCAATTTTCATTTTTTGACTAACTGATTATATAGATTTAATATTTTTTCAACTATTTTTTCCCATGAATAATGTTCTTTAATCGTAAAAGCAGCGTTTTCAGAGATTTTTTTTAAAAGTTTTTTGTTAGATAAAAGTTTTAAAATTTGATTACCTAAAAGTTTTCGATCATGACTATTAATAATAAAACCATTAAGGCCGTCAATAATTATTTCCTTGCTTCCGGCGACATGAGAGATTAAAGGAGCAGTGCCACAAGCCATTGCTTCCATTGTTGTTAAACCAAATGGTTCATATCTAGCAGGATTAACAAAAATATCAGCATTTCGATAATAAGCAGCAACAAGTTGATGATTCAATTGACCAACAAAACTGACTTTGTTTTGTATTTTATTATCGGTGATGATTTTTTTAATTAATTTTTTATAATCTATCTCTTCTTTAGAGTTGTTTTCTAAATTAATATCTCCACCGATATAAAGATGAAAATCAACTTTGTTTTTAATAAAGCTTAAAGCGTCGATTAATCGATCAATTCCTTTAGCAGGCACCAATCTACTCATTGTTAAGACAGAATTTTTCTTTAAATTAATTTTTTTATCAAAATTATTCTTTTTTGGAGTAAAAATTTGAGTGTCAATGCCTGGATAAACAACATGGATTTTTTCAAAATCAACCATATAATAATGAAGAAGTTGAATTCTTGAGGTTTCACAAATAACCAAAATAGCATTGGCTTTATTGTAAATTTTCTGTTCTATAGCAATTCGAACATGAAAACGATAATAAGGTTTTAATTTTTCGGTTGGGGCCTCTTCTATCTCCATTTCTAATTTTTTAGCTTTTCCTAAAGTATGGGGAGTATGAACATGGGGAATATCAAGCATTTTTGATAAAAGAATACCAGCATATCCGCCATCCCAATAATGAGAATGAATAATATCATAGTTTTTTCTTTTTTTTTCAATATATTTCATTATATTTTCGCAAAATTCAGGCATTACTTCATAAAGTTTTTCTTTAAGAATAAATTTGTTACTACCGCACTTAATTCTAACAATTTTTAGATTATCAACAACTTGTTTTTCTTCTTGTTGAAAATTTTCGAAAGCTCGAGTAAAGATATCAACTTTAACACCTTTTTTTGCTAAAGCTTTTCCAAGTTCTAATATATAAACTATTTGTCCTCCGGTATCAGTTTTTCCTAAAGGAGGAGGGAATTCAACATATCCTTGAGGATTAAGAATAATTATTCTATTTAATTTTTTTGTCATACTATTTTACTATTTTAAACAATAAAATTAAATATGTCAAAAATTTGTATAATACTTTCTTGACCAACCGAAGCGGTTGATGGATTTGGCTTTGTTTTTTTAAAACAACATTAACCTCTTCTTACATTTTCTGCTTTCATAAAAATTTTCTTTTTTTATTGCGCTAAAGTGAATACTTTGTTGGTTTTAACCGACTGCTTTTTGAGTAATATTTCAATATGATAGCTTTCATATGCAGGGAAATCATTATTATAAAAGATTGGGAGAAACAATCGTAAACGCTCGTAAAAAAAGAAAACTTTCCCAACAAAAACTTGCTATCATTGCCGATGTTGATAGAAGTTATTTGGCCGAAGTAGAGAAAGGCAAAGCTAATCCTTCAGTAAAGTTTCTTCATAAAATTGCCCGCGGTTTAAAAACACGAGTAGGCGAGTTATTAAAAAATCTTTAATTTTTAAATAATCTTTCAAGTCAAATGATTTATATTCTACTATTAAATTGTGTCGGTAGAGAGTTGGTGTAAAGCTAAAAAAACTCTTTAAATTAAATTAGATTTATAAAACAATCTAACTTACTTATTTTGTGGAATATAGTCCATTGAAACTTATTTTTTTTGAAGTATCTCTAATTTAAAGATATCTAAACAACGGCCGTGGTAAAAATGTATATCGGATTATATGAGAAATCTAAAATATGGTGAATTAACCAATCTTATTTTTGATGCAATAGCTGATTTTTGTCTCGGTGTTGGAGATATGGCAATGGGTAGAGGTAATATTTATACAGCATTAGGAAATATTATTAAGTTTATCTTAAAAAAGAGAAGAAAAATTGTTGCCATAACTCTTTGACCAACCGAAGCGGTTGACGGATTTGGCTTGATTGTTGAGAAACCTTTTTTTATACTGAAAATTATATGGCGAAGTTTGTTCCGGACATTTTGACTAAAAGGTGGGTGATTATCTCTTCTCAGAGGTCAACCCGACCGCATCAAAAAACAGAAAAAAACAAAAAGAAAAAAAAGTTTGTTTGTCCGTTTTGTGAAGGAAACGAAAAACTGACTCCGCCGGAGGTTTTTCGATTAGGCGGCGGAGCGCCAGACTCAAAAGGTTGGGTTGTTAGAGTCATTCCTAATAAGTTTCCAATCACTGATTTTCATGAGGTGATTATTCATAGTCCTCGTTGCGGTGAGGAGTTAGAAGATCTTTCTTTACCGCATTTGGAGAGCATTTTTATCGCTTATCGCGCCCGTTATAATTTTTATCGAAAAAAAGGCCAGGTGATGATCTTTGCCAACAGCCGGCGCCATGCTGGCGCTTCTTTAAATCATTCTCACTCTCAGTTGGTTCTTTTACCATTTCAGATAAATTTAGACACCTTGATTCGCGAGCCAATTAATAACTTAGTTTTAAAAAACGACCATTTTTTGATCTACTGCCCAGATTTTTCCCAATGGCCTTATGAGTACTGGATTACCCCAAAAAAAGAAAATACCTTTTTTGGCGATATTAATGATGAGGAGATAAAAGATTTAGCAGCGGTTTTTAAATATATGCTGATGAGATTAAAAACTGTTTTTAAAAAACACGAGTTGTCTGACATTCCTTTTGCCTATAACTTTTATATTTATCCTAAAGAAAACTGGTATATTCGGGTCATTCCCCGCTTTGTTTATCGAGCTGGTTTTGAGCTTGGTACTGGTCTTTCGGTCAATATCGTTGATCCTTACCAGGCAGCTTTGGATCTTAAAGGAGAGGAAGAGAGAATGGAGAAGGTTTTGGCAAAATTAACTAAACTGAAAAAAATTTAAACAATTATTAACTATTGTTTTATTGACTATTATTTATTCATTATTAATTATTATTTTTTTTACCTCTGTCTTTACTTCTTTGCCGCTATTATCAGTCAAAACAATCTGATACCAAATCTCATTATCTAAATTCAGATCGCTGGTGGTTAGCTGATGGAAAGTTTTTGGAGTTTCCGAGACCATTTTAATTAACTTTTGACCGGTTGTTTTGTCAGAAAAAATAATTTTTGAAAAAAAGGGCGTTTCGGTTCTAAAAAAAATTAAAAGCAGTCTTCCTGAACGATAAAAATCAGCTTTTTTAACAATTGAGGAAGCTTGACTGCGGGAGGAAAGATAGTTTAAAAAGTTATTTCCTTGAGTAACCAAAGTAGCAGAGATAATTCCCAAAACGCTTAAGACAAAGATCGTCCGGAAAGAAATGGCTTTTTTAAAAGCTTTAAAATAGGAAAGTTTTGCTTGTTGCTGTTCTTTAAAGTTAACTAAATCTTCAGAAAAGGCAAAAATACCAGCGCATTTTTGGCAACGAAGAAGAGTGATTTCAGATGAGACAACCTGGGGTTGGTCAGTGATTGGTTTTAAAATTTCTCCGTCTTTTGGACAGTGTTTTTCCTGGCCAAAAACCTCATCAGTCAGTCTGTCTTCTGCGATTTTTTTGGCAGTCTCAAGAGAGATTTTGTTAATACTGTTTTTTTCAAAAAAAGAGCTGCCGCAGTTTGAGCAATGAAGAAAGGTTTGGCCGTCAGCGGTCAGCAGGTTCATTGGTTGATTACAATTTGGGCAGAGCATAGGTATATTAGTATACTTAAGTATAATAGAATATATTATAAAATAAAATAGAAAAAAAGGTATTGACTTTTGTTAAAAATTATGTTCTCATATATTTATGAATGATTTACAATCACTTCTTAATGAGTTAATGAATAATTTAGCAAAAATAGTTTTGGATAGTCGGTTAAATGATGATATAGATAGAGAAGAAGCTCAGGAAATTGCCCAGTTTATCTTAGAAGAAAAAAGAAAAATTTCCTCAGCTGGGCAGATTGATGGTTTTTTAAATAAGCTAAAAGAAAAGTATTATTTTATTTTTCGAGATTTTGTTGACAACTATTTAAAACAGAAAGAGGCGCAAACTAAAGATCAACAGACTATTGAAAAGGTAAAACAACAACTATTAAATTTAGTTAATTAAATCAAAATGACAGATCCAACAGTAACTAGTGAGGTTACAATTAGTCAAGAAAATTTAACGAAAATGGCTCTAGAATTAGTAAAGCCGACCCAGGGAGGGACCGGTTTGGAAGAAAGAGCAGTAGCTGCTTGGCGAGCAGGCCAAGGAGAAAAATCTTTACAAATGATAGCGGGTGAGGTTTGTCCTTGGGGACCAGATGATGTAATAGGAGTGGTTCGAGAAAATTTATCAAGCGAAGATAGAGATCCAAGAACCGGCCAAAAAAAAGAACCAAAGGCAGGAACACCAGAAGGAAATAGATGCTCAGAAACAGAACAAATAGCTTTAGCTTGTCAAGAATATTTAGAAAAAGGAGGCGAGCCGCCTAATGTTTTAGTTGATTCAGTAATCGCTTATCTTGCTAATACTCCTTTAAGAGATGCGATTTATAATTCAGATGGGACAATAAAAGATCAATCAGAAGCTGAGGCAATTGCAAGGGCTTTATTGAGAGAACAGAAAACACGACAAAAAATGTATCAATTTTTTATTGATAGACTTGATCCAACAAAAAGATTACCGCATGAACAAAGAGTTCAGGATTTGCGAAAAGAAGTAAATAGACTTAGGGCGCAAGTTAATCTTGGTGTGGCAATTGATAGGCAAATTGATAAAATTTTAACAGAAATAAGAACAAGTGAATTAGAAATAAGAAGTGACAAAAATTTTGCCTCTTATCAACAGAAATTAAATGAATTGATGAGTTTGAAAAAAGCATATGAAAGCTTTACGGCGGCTCATGTATCCGGTAGTCAACAAAAACCTTCTTTTAGGGACTACTTTCCAAACAAATTTACTAATATAGCTGAGGTTCACCAACAAATTGCTAGTTTAGAACAATCACTGAAGAACGATCCGGAATTTAGTAATATAAATGAGCTACTATCAAGGATTGATACACATCAAAAACAGTTACAATCTTTACATGCAAAAAAAAGTACAATAGATTCAGAAGAACAAAAAAGATTAACAGAGGAACTTAAGGCAAAAGAAGCTGAATTGCAAGATGCAGAGGCGCTTTTGAGAGCCGAAAGAATAAAATACGCCTCAGAGATTATAGCTATTCCCAAAGAGGCGGTTAAAGCTTATTTAAATGAGGCGTTGGCCGATGTGGCAGCAAGTTATAAAGAACAAGCAAGAAAAGACGCACAGGAAAAAGCTAAACAAGAGGAGCAGAAAAAACAAGAAGAAGCAAGAATGTTAGGACAAGCAGTGGAAAAATTAGCTTATGCTCTGTCAACAAAAAAAGATAGAAAAGGAGTTCATATTCCAAATCGCAAAATGGCTAAAATATGGCTAGACTTACTTCATCAACCAGGAGGTTTAGAAAAATTTATTGGAGAAGTGGCTAAAGATGAACAGACTTTAATAGGTTTTGGTTTAACGCAACAAGAGGCTCAGTTGATTTTATCGAAAAAAACTGACCCGGAATTTATTAATAAAATTGTTGGTGAAAATTTGGCACCATCGGTTTTAGCTGATTATCTAAGAGCTGGTGGAAGACTTTCAGAAAAGGAAGTTGATTCAATAGCAAGATCACAATGGGGAAGAACTCTAATTGAGAAAGGTTTGCAAATGGCTCAGGAGAGAAAAAGGGTGGGTAAAGATTTAATGGGAAGGCTTGATGAGTTAAGGGCGAATTTCAAAAGCGCTGATTTGTTGGTTGGGCTTGGTGGTATTGGCATTTTGCTTATATTATTATTAAAATTAGGAGTATTCAAATAATAAAATAGACGAATTTAAAAAAATGATAATTTTTTTATGTCAGAAAATGGAGAGAGAAGACCAGAAGTATCAGTATCGGGTCAAGCAGGAAGTCAATTAGATACTGCAACGCCGGTTCAAAAGCCACCAACGAAAGCATCGGCAGAACCAGCACAACCAACACAATCACCAGAACCAGCACAACCAGCAGAACAACTAAAACAAACAACACAAGCTCAAAGGGCACAAGAACAAGCCCAAACCCAACTTAGTTTTAGAGAATCGTTGAAAAAAGAGTTTGGTTTAAATGATAGCCAAATTAATCAATTAAGAGCAAACGGTGTTGATGTTGATAAATTTTCTGATGATGATTTAGCAGATAGGGAAAAAGTACAAACGCTAATTGAAGGATTAAAACAAATCGATGGTCTAAATGGTGAACAAAAAGTAAAAATTGATCAGTTTGAACAAGAATTAACACAAGCCTTATCACCGGAGGGTCAGGCCCAAGCAAAAGAATCCTTAAGACAAAAAATTGCAGCAAAAAGAAAAGAAATTCAAAAATCAACTGATTTAACACCTGCAGAAAAAGAAAAAGCTTTAGCTGAATTAGATGAGATTGAAAGAACTCTTGAACAATCAGAAAAGGCAAAGGGACAAGAGGAAGAATTAACTGACGAGCAAAAAAAAGCTAAAAGACAACAAGAGATAACAAGAGTAAAAGCTAAGGCAAAAGAATATCTTCAATATGCGGGTCTTGGTATTAGTCTTTTATTTTTTATTTTATTTCTTAAAAGCGCTAATGGTGGAAATAGAGGTGGAGGAACTTAATCTGTTTATTATTTAAAGTAATCTTCGTTTATAAAATTTTTTTATAAAATTTTAAAAATAATTTTTAAACCAATCAGAAATTAAAGCATTAAAATTGAGACTAATTTTTTAGATACCAACTTGAAACGATCGTCAAAACTTGGTACCATATAAGTGTATGGTTAAAGACCTGGTTAAAAATAAAGTAAATAATAATAAAAAAAAGAAGAAAAAAAGAAAAGGATTTAAATGGGGAGAAGTAGCGAGCTTTATTATTGATAAATTTGCTGACATATTAATTGCCACAAGATTTAATAACTTTCGACCCAATCCTTATGCGGCTTTGGGAGAGTTGATAAAAAAAATTTTAGAAGATCGTAAAAATTTGACAAAAACACAAATAAAGAGAGCTTTAAATAGGTTTAAAAAAAGAAAGATTATTGATTTCGTTCAAAAAGATGGAGAAGTCTTTGTTTATATTGAAGATAAGGGTAGAGAAAAAATTATTCATTATTCTTTAAAAAAATTAATTAATTACAAAAGGAAAGAAAAAAAATGGAATGGAAATTGGTTTTTTGTTTTTTTTGATGTGCCAGAAATTGAAAGAAAAAAGCGGAACTATCTAAGAAAGCTTCTTCGTTATTTAGGTTTTTATCCGTATCAAAAAAGCGTTTATGTTTTTCCTTTTGAGTGTCAGAAAGAGGTTTCGTTTATTAAAAAAATTGTTGAAGGAGCAGAGTATACACGCTTTATTATAGCTAAAAAGGTCGAAAACGAAGAAGTGATTAAAAGATATTTTAATCTTTAAGCTATTTTTATTTTTTAAACTTTAATAGATTATAGTAACAGTAAGAAGTAGTGAGAAAATAGTGGTACCAACTTAAGACGATCGTCAATAATTGGTACTAAATTATCTCAATTATTTCACCAACTATTTTACCAACTATTTAATTATCTCTCAAATACTTTGCCAGCCAGTCAGCGATTGGGTCTAAATTAAAATTAGCCCAGTCAGTGTTATTGCCGATTTGAAAAAGAGTTACTCCTAAAACATAATGGCCTTTTTTAATTTTCTTATCAAAAAACATTAACCAGTTTTTATATCTATCATAACTTTGACTGGTGAGATAACCGGCTCTTAGATCGCCGTTTTCTGCCACTTCTCCTTCGGAAAGAGTTAGTGGTAGATTGACTAAGTCAGGAGCGTGATTTTTAAAAAAATTATAAAACTGTCGGTAGCGAAGCGAGAGTTGAATTTCCCGGTTAGTATCAGTTGAGTAATCAAAAGTGTAGCTACGATAACAAAAAGCGCCGTCTAAATTTTTTATTGCTCTTAAATCTTCAATAATATATCCTAAATCATTAGCCTCAACATTGCCGACAGGTATTCCGCCAATACAGGTTTTAATCCCGGCGTTTTTGTTAAGCTCATTTAACCGTCGCCAGAACTTGCTGTTTCAGATGGTTTTTTCTTTTCCCCACCACTCAGGAGTGGTTTCAAATTCATTAGGAGTTTGAAGATAGTTAAAATAAGAAATGTTTTGACCTAAAGCCTCAAAAGCTGGTTGATTAACTTTGGCAAAAAAATCATCAGCCGATTGAGCCGGATTATTATTTAATTCATAATAACAAAAATTTAATTTTTAAAAAAAGAAGATTTTTTATTCGTGCTTTTCTAATCCTAAAAGTCGCATAACCATCTCTTTGCGATATCTTCGATCGCCGCGGGAGTTAATTCTTATTGCCGGAAGCTTACCTGATTTGCCCCAACGCTTGATAGTTAGGGGAGAAACCCGAAGAAGCGAAGCGACTTCTTTGATGGTTAACAAATCCGGTAAATCTTCAAGTGATACCTTCATAGACATTTTGATTAAGAATGATATTGATAATTATAAATAATAAAAAATTAGTTGTCAAATTATATAAATTATTTTTTAACTGTTATATATATTTTTTAACATCATTAATGATTAAATTGTGAGTTTTAATATCTTTTTTTATTGGGTTGTTAACTAACGATACGTTGTAAAATAATATCTTTTGTTTCTTTTAAATATTGAGCCGGTGTTTTGTAATTTAAAC
>JAOAEC010000018.1 GCA_026416975.1 Patescibacteria group bacterium
AAACTGGTGTGTCCGCCTGATACTGTCAAGACAAGATAAGGAAATTCAAATTCTATCTTTGGATTGCCGGCGCTATTTTGAACAAAAGGAGAATAAATATGGCCCTCCAAATGATTGACAGCAATAAGTTTTTTATTGTATTTTAGAGCTAATTCTTTTGCTTTTTTTATACCAATCTCAAGAGCAACCGCCAGCCCTGGGCCTTGAGTGACAGCAATATAATCAATATCTTCAATTTTAAATTTTGTCCGCCAGCCGGCGGATTGAGTTTTTAATTTTTTTATTGCCTCATCAACAACAAAATCAATTTTTTCTTGATGAGCCCGTTTTGCCAAAGATGGCACCACTCCTCCCCAATTTTTATGAATTAATACTTGAGAATAGATAACGTTTGAGATAACTTTTCTTTTTTCAGTGACAGCCACTGCTGTTTCATCGCAAGAAGTATCAATTGCCAAAATTTTCATAATTATTTTTTTCAATAACTAATCTTTATTTTTCTTTCTTTTTCGCTTACATATTCTATCTCAATAAAAACAATCTTTGCTTTGTTTTTAAAAAGAGACATAAGCGATCCGGCTTTTTCTCCCCATTCAATCGCCAAAATATTTCCTGGTTTTAAATAATCATTTATTTTTAAATCATTAATCTCTTCTTCTTCTTGAATATTATAAAAATCAAAATGAATAAAATTATTAATTTTTTGATTTTTTAATTTGTATTCATAAAAAATCACAAAACTTGGAGAAATAATTTTTTTTATTCCAAAAAACTGAGCCATTCCTTTGACAAATACAGTCTTGCCTGCTCCCATCTCAGCTTTTAAGATAAATATTAAAGGCTTATCAAAAGAAAAATTTAATTTTTTTAAAAAATAAGAAGCAATTTTTTTTGTTTGAGTTGGTGTTTTTGAATAAAAAGTTTTTTCATCGCTAAAAACAATATCACCTTTTCGCAAAATCTTAAAATTATCTTCAGTAATATCAATTATTGTTGAAGGCTTATTGCGAGGCAAAACGCCAGCATTAACAATAAGATCAATTAACTCTTTTTTTTTATCAGATAATTGTTTTAAAAGACTTTCTACTCGATAATGAGGCGAATGACCAGAGATATTGGCTGAAGTAGCAGTAATTGGTTTTTTAAAATTTTTTACTAATTCTAAAATAAGAGAAAAATCAGGGATTCTTATCCCTAATGTTTTTTTTTCTGATTCAATTAAAGAACAAACTTTATTTTTTGATTTTAAAATTATCGTAAAAGGGCCGGGTAAAAGTTTTTTTAAAATATTTTTTTGATTTTTATTAATAAAAACGTAGTCGTCTATCATTGAAAAATCTGATAAAAAAACAGAGATTGGTTTTCCTGGTGGCCGATTTTTAAAGTTAATTAACTTTTTAACCGCTCTCTCATTTGTCGCCTCAGTTAACAAACCATAGACTGTGTCAGATGGAAAAACTACCAATCCATCATTTTTTAGGATTTTTAAAGTTATTTTAATTGCTTCTTTTTGATTTTTTTTAGTTAATTTAAAAATCTTCATATTAATCAACAATTTTATCAAACTTTATGTTAAAATAAATTTTATGACAGAAAAGAAAAACAAAAAAAAATCAGTTAATGTTAATAAGATTGTTGAGTTTAAAATGAATCTTAATTTAAAAAATCTTTTTTTAATCGGATTTATTATTTTTTTTCTTTTTTATACTTTTAAGTCATTATACTCAGAGATAAAGAAAACTGTTCCTGAAAAATCAATTGTTACCGTAGTAAAAGAAATAAAAGAGGGAAAGGTAAAAAAAGTTGAGGTTTTTGACAATCGTATTTTCGTTTTTTATAAAGATGACAAATTAGCGATTAGTTATAAAGAACAAAGCGATAGTTTTTTAAAAATAATTCAAGAGGCAAAAATTGATCCAAACACAGTTGAGATTATTGTTAAGGATACCCAAAGCACCAATGTTTTATTTAATTCTTTAATGAATATTATTCCGACTGTTTTAATGATCGCTTTTTTTATTTTCTTATTTCGTCAAGCAAAAGGAGCTCAAGACTCGGTTTTTTCTTTTGGTCAGGCAAAAGTCAAACGTTTTAGCAAAGATATGCCTAAAATTAGTTTTAATGATGTGGCGGGAGTGGAAGAAGCAAAAAAAGAATTAGAGGAGGTAGTTGATTTTTTAAAACATCCAGAAAAATATAAAAAATTAGGAGCAAGAACACCTAAGGGGGTTTTATTAGTTGGACCATCAGGTTGTGGTAAAACTCTGTTAGCAAAGGCAGTTGCCGGTGAAGCTAATGTGCCGTTTTTTTCCATTGCCGGTAGTGAGTTTATGGAGATGTTAGTGGGAATTGGAGCTGCTAGGGTGAGAGATCTTTTTACCACCGCCAAAAAAAATGCTCCATCAATCATTTTTATTGATGAAATAGATGCTATTGGTCGAGCTCGTTCTTTAGGATTGATGCCATCTCATGATGAAAGAGAACAAACTCTTAATCAGATCTTGGTGGAAATGGATGGTTTTACACCAACAGAGCAGGTGGTGGTGATAGCGGCTACTAATCGAGGCGATCTTTTAGACCCGGCTCTTCTTAGACCAGGAAGATTTGATAGAAGAATAATTTTAGACTATCCGGATTTAGAAGGAAGAAAAGCGATTATTAAAATTCACGCTAAGGGGAAACCTTTTTCTTCAAATATTGATTGGGAAAAGGTGGCCAAAAGAACGGTTGGTTTTTCTGGCGCCGATTTAGAAAATATGTTAAATGAAGCAGCTATTTTAGCTGCTAGAGAAGGAAAAAATAAAATTGATTTTGAAAACATTGAAGAAGCAGCGACCAAAGTAAAGTTAGGACCGGAAAAAAAACGATTACAATCAGATTTTGATAAAAAATTAACTGCTTATCATGAAGCTGGCCATGCAATTGTTTCTCATTTTCTTCCTCACACCGACCCAGTTCATCGTATTTCAATTGTTTCTCGAGGAATAGCTTTAGGATTTACTCTTATTCCACCAGCTAAAGATAAACTTCATGAGACAAAAACCAATCTTTTAGAAAAAATTTCCGTGATGATGGGTGGTAGAGCAGCTGAGGAAATTGTTTTTAATGAACTAACAACCGGAGCAGCTAATGATTTTGACCAAGCAACACAGACGGCAAAATCAATGGTAGTAGAATATGGAATGAGCGATTTAGGACCAATTAATTTTGGACCAACAACAGATATAACCGAATGGGGAAAAACCTATTTTGAACAAAATCCTATTTCTCAAGAGATGATGGCAAAAATTGACCAGGAAATTAAAAAGATTATTAGTCTTTGTTATCAAAAAGCAGTAGAGATTATTAAGGAGAAAAGAAACCTTCTTGATAAAGTGGCAGAAGAGTTAATAAAAAAAGAGGCTTTAGATCAAGAAGAATTTGAAAAAATTGTTGGTCCTAAAGCTAAGTCTTAATAATAATTTTATGCAAACCCTTCTTTTAATTGATGGGAATGGAATAATGCATCGAGCTTATCATGCTCTTCCTCTTTTAACTTCTAATGACGGTACCCCAACTAATGTTATTTACGGTTTTTTTTCCATGTTTTATAAAGTAATTCATGATTTTAAACCTGATTATTTAAGTGTTGTTTTTGATACGCCAGCGCCAACTTTTCGCAAAAAAATTTTTGAAAAATATCAAGTTCAAAGACCAAAAATTGAGGACAATTTTGCTCTTCAGATTCCTTTGGTAAAAGAAGGTTTAGATAAGGCGGGAATTTTTCGTTTAGAAAAAGACGGTTATGAAGCGGATGATATTATTGGTACATTGGTGGACCTTTTTCAAAAAAATAATTTTAGAGTGGTAATCGTTTCCGGGGATAAAGACATTTTTCAGTTAATCAAAGAAAATGTTTTTGTAGCAACCCCAGTTTTAGGAATTTCTCAGATAAAAATTTATGATAGCGAAGAGGTGATAAAAAAACTAGGAGTTAGACCAGAACAAATAGTTGATTATAAAGCCTTGGTTGGTGATCCTTCTGATAACTATCCTGGTGCCAAAGGGATTGGGCCAAAAACAGCAATAAAGTTATTAACTAAATTTAATAATTTAGAAGGAATTTATCAAAATTTGGAAAAAATTGATTCAGAAAAAATTAAGCAAATTTTGTCTAAAGAAAAAGAAAATATCTTTTTATCAAAAAAATTGGCAAAAATTATTTGCAATGTTTTAATGGAAATAGATATTAATAAAATGAAGTTTAAAACACTACCTTTTTCTTTTAAAGATTTTTTAGAAAAATATCAGATGTACTCTTTGATTAAGCGTTTTTTCTCAGAAAAAAAAACTAAAGAAACAAAAATAGAAAAGAAAAATGAGAATCAAATGAAATTATTTAAGTTATGATTTTTAATTAATTTTATGTGTGAAGTTTCTATTGTTTTAAATAGTCTGGGATATTAAATTTTGTTTTAATTTGGATAATGACATTTTTTATATTTTTTTCCACTACCACACCAACAAGGTTGATTACGACCGGGTTTTTTAGAAGAAGAATCTGGTGTAATAACTCGATATCCTTCCTCTTGGGATTCTTCTGATAAAGAAATCGATTTTTGTTCTGTTTTTTTTAAATTCTCATTAAACGGATTGATTGAGGAAGCGGATTTAAAAACCATTGATTCTTCTTTTTTTATTGTTGTCATTGACGCTTCAGTAATTTCTATCTTAAACAACCTTCTAGTTATCTCAAAATTAATATCAGCCATCAGTTTCTCAAACATTGAATAGGCCTCATTCTTATACTCTACTAATGGATCAAGTTGAGCGTAACCTCGAAGATTAATTCCTTCTCGTAAATTTTCAATCGATGTTAAATGCTCAGTCCAATACTTATCAATTGTTATTAAAAAAATTGTTTTAACAATCTCATTCCATAACTTTTTTCCTATCTTTTTTTCTTTTTCTTGAAATTCTTTTTTTACTTCGTTAATTAAATATTGATTTACTTTTTGTTGATTTTTTTCTTTTAATAACTTTTTTAAAATTTCTTTATTTGTTGGTAAAATAAAACTTATTTCCTGATAAAACTTATCAAAATCTGCTAAAATATCTTGTTCATTAAAAGAAAAATAATTATTAACCAAAATAGTAATTTCTTCATTAAAAGTATTAAAGATCATTTGTGAAAACTCATCAAAATTCTTTTCCGGTAACATAAGAATTTTTCTCCGCCAAGAATAAAGAATCTCTCTTTGTTTATTTAATACATCATCAAACTCAACGAGGTGTTTTCTAATATCAAAATTGAATCCTTCTACCTTAATCTGAGCCTGTTCAATCGCTGAAGAAACAATTTTATGACTTAAAGGTTGGTCTTCAGGAAAGTTAAAAAATGTCATTAGTTTTGATATCTGTTCTCCCCCAAAAATCCGCATTAAATCATCTTCCAAAGAAACAAAAAATCTTGACTCGCCCGGATCTCCCTGCCGACCAGCTCGACCTCGCAATTGATTATCAATTCTTCGTGACTCATGACGTTCCGTACCAATGACATAAAGACCACCTAATTGAACAACCTCCTGATGAATTTTTTCCCATTTTTTTATTTCTTTTTGATATTCGCTTTCTTTCATCTGATATTTATTTGGCATTGTTCCACCTAAAATAATATCTACGCCTCTTCCCGCCATATTAGTTGCCACCGTTACTGCTTCTTTTTTACCGGCATCAGCGATAATCTGCGCCTCTTTTTCATGTTGTTTAGCATTTAAAACCTGATGAGGAATTCCTTTTTCTTTTAAAAGTTTGGATAAAAACTCATTTTTTTCAATTGAGGTTGTTCCTACTAAGGTTGGTCGACCAATTTTATAGTTTTTAATTATCTCTTCTACCACCGCTTTAAACTTTCCTTTTTCAGTTTTATAAATCATATCCGGATAATCTCTTCGAATCATCGGTCGATGGGTAGGAGTAACTAAAACATCCATTCCGTATATTTTATGAAACTCTTCCGCCTCAGTTGCTGCAGTTCCTGTCATTCCGGCTAATTTTTTATACATCCGAAAATAATTTTGTAAAGAAACGGTGGCTAATGTCTTTGACTCTCGTTGAATCGGAACATTTTCCTTTGCCTCAATCGCCTGATGAATTCCTTCGGAAAAACGACGACCGTATAATAATCTTCCAGTAAACTCATCAACAATAATCACCTCGCCGTTTTTGACAATATAATCCTTGTCAATTTTAAAAAGGGTTTCGGCTTTTAGTGCCGCTTCAATATGAAACAAACTATCAAAATCGTTTTCATAGATGTTTTCTTTACCTAAAATTTTTTCAATTTTTTTAATTCCTTCTTCGGTCAGGTTAACCGTTCTTAACTTTTCATCAATAATAAAATCGGTTTTGGGATCAAGTTTTTTTACTAATTTAGCAAACTGATAATATTTGGAAGTATCTTCATCAAAAGGAGCGGAAATAATATGGGGCGTTCGCGCTTCATCAATTAAAATAGAATCAGCCTCATCAATAATGGCAAAATTAAATCCTCGTTGAACTAATTCCTGAGAATTTTGGGCCATATTATCACGAAGATAGTCAAAACCAAACTCAGAGTTTATGCCATAGGTAATATCGGCTAAATAAGCCTCTTTTCTTGAGATTGGCCGCAGATGCATTAATCGCCAATCTTGAGCTTCTTTATCTTTAAAATTAATATCAAAAATGTATGACTGATCAGCAATTATTGCCGCTGTTGTTAGTCCTAAAAAATGAAAAACCATTCCCATCCAACCACAATCACGACGAGCTAAATAATCATTAACAGTCACCAGATGAACTCCTTTTCCTTCCAAGGCATTAAGATATAAAGCAGTCGTTGCTGAAAGAGTTTTTCCTTCACCAGTTTTTTGTTCAACCACCTTTCCTTGATGAAGAGCGATTCCTGCTAACAACTGAACATCAAAATGACGTTCTGATAAAACTCTTCGCGAAGCTTCCCTTACCAAAGCAAAGGCCCAGGTTAAAACATCGTCTAATTTTTTTTCACCGGCAATAATTTTTTCTTTTAACTTAAGAGTTTCTTTAGGAAAGTCTTCATTTTTTAATCTTCTTACCTTATCTTCTAATAAATTAATCTCTTCAACCTTTTTTTTTAACCGACTTAACTCTTTTTCATTATAATTAAAAAGTTTTTTAAGAAAATTAAACATCAAAAAAATCAAATAAAGAAATTATTTAATAAAATACTCTTGAGGAATAATAAGAATTTTTCGCGCTGAATAACGCTTTTCCTTGTTATTAAAATTGTCTTTAAAGACAAAGTGAATCGTATCTCCATCTTTGATTTTTGAAAAACCGCTGGTTTCTAAAACTAATGATTTAATATTTAATAACAATTGCTTAGTAGAGGTTTCAATATCTAAAACAATCTCTTCTTTTTCCGAAGTTAAAACTTTAAGAGAATAGTCACTCTTATTAATCTCAATCACCCGACCGCTACCAATTATAATTTTTTCATCTATGTAAATAAAATTAGCGGTGATTGTTTTTTCCAATATTGGTCCAACAATAATAATATAGTCATTTTTTTCAATCTTGGAAAAATCAATTTCTTTTTCCCGATTACCACTAATCTGATAGGTTTTTGTCAACACCTCATCTTTTTTTACTTGATACTCTTCTCTATCTGAGGTAATAATCTTAAGTTGATCATTTTTAACCTCAATCACTTTACCAACAATAGGTTTTTGATCTTTTTTTTGTAGCTCGGTTACTTTGCTGGCAATTTTTTCTTTAAAGCTTCTTATCTCGTTTACCTCTTTTTCTTCAGTAGTAGTGGTAACAACTTTATCATCAACCGCTAAGGCAAAAAAACCTTTTTTTACCTGTGATAAAACAAAAATTGTTACTATAACTATAAAACAAACTAACAAAAGATTTTTTTTTATCCTCATAAATTTTCCAAGTAATAAATTTTTAACTCTTTAAATAATGGGGAGGCAGTTTTATCTTTAGGATAAACGGTTATTCTAATAACATTTTCTCCTAAGGCTAAAGGAAAATCTATTTCAAAAGATTCTTTTTCATTGGTTAAAAGCGTTTCTTTTATTGCTGATTGAATAATAATTAAGGAGTTTTTGTTGGTTTTTCCCTTTATCTTAATTGATTCTTCTGCGGTAATTTTCCCATTAAAGGATTCGTCTATTTCTAAAAACGTCAAAATCGGAGAAATTTTAATCGTTGGAATAACGATTGTTTTTTGTTGATTGGTCATTGGTTTATTTTTTTTTAAATCTTTTTCTCTTGACTCAAAAACCACCATTACCCCACTAGTTATTCCTAATACTATACCTAAAATAATCGCAATTATTGTCTCTTTTTTCATAAAAAATTTTATAAAACTAATTGTTTTAAGATTTTAGGAATTATTTCAATTATATCATTAACATTATACCAATATCCATCATCTTTATACAAAAGATCGGCTGATTTCTTTAAGATGATTGAGGCAAAAAGAGCGCTTAAAAAAGCTTCATTTTTTACATAAAAGGCGGCTGTTAATCCTGCCAATAAATCGCCGGTTCCTCCTTTGGTTAATCCTTGATTACCACCTTCAATAATAGCTGTTTTTTCTCCATCAGAAATAATGTCTTTAATGGCTTTTAAAAGAATTATAACCTTATATTTTTTAGCCGTGTCTTTAACCAATTTTATCTTATTTTCTAAATCAAAATTATTAATCTCTATTCCAAATAAATCAGCAAACTCTTTTTGATGAGGTGTTAGAATGGGTCTTGTTTTTAGCTCTAATAACCATTTTTTATCCATCATTTGAAGACTGCCGGCATCAAAAACATATTTTTTTTCTGGTAATTCTTTAATTAAAAATTTTGTCAATTCAAAGGTAAATTCACCTTCATTTTGAAGTTTTAATAAGTTATTTAAGTTTTTTTGATTATTGTTTTTATTTTTGATTTTTAATTTTTGATTTTTAATGTTTATATCTCTTACCATTCCCGAACCAACTAAAATAACATCGTCTTCTTTAACATAATCAAGCAAATCCCTTCTCGGAATAATAATGCCATTTTTAAATTTAGATTTTAAATTAACAAAAATTTTTTGATTTTCTTCTGTAGAAAAATAGTGGACAATATCAACAAAATGAGAAGCAACTTCAGCCGCCCAAAGAGAAGCACTATGGAACAAAGAAGAACCGCCAATAACTAACATTCTACCATTGTCACCTTTATGAGAAATGGATTTTGGTAGTATAAATTTTTTAAAAATCTTTTTTATATTTTCAATATCGCTTGTTTTAATTAACATAAAAATAGTATAGCATTAAAAAATATTAAATCTTAAATGTTAAACAATTAACATCTAACATTTAACATCTAACATTAAACATTTAACACCTAAAATAATCAATTTTTAAAATAGATTATAAATTAATTTTTAATCAATATTTAAAATTTAATAATTAATTTAATAATTAAAAATTGATTAAAAATTTCAAATTAAAAATTAAAATTCTTTTCTTCCTAAATTCTAACTAACTACTAACTACTAGCTACTGGTTACTTTCCATTTTGATTTTTGCATTTTGAATTTTATAATATATTTCATGCAAATAACTCATTTTCAATTAAGAAAGATTTTTTCAAAATTTTGGCAGGAAAAAGATCACAAAGAAATACCACCAATTCCTCTTATCCCCCAAAATGATTCAACAACTCTTTTTACTGGAAGCGGAATGCAGCAACTTGTGCCATACCTTTTAGGCGAAGTTCATCCATTAGGAAAGAGATTATATAATATTCAACCTTGTTTTAGATCGCAAGATATTGATGAAGTTGGAGATAATCGTCATACCACTTTTTTTGAGATGATGGGAAATTGGTCACTTGGAGATTATTTTAAAAAAGAACAATTAATTTGGTTTTGGAATTTTTTAACTAAAGAGTTGGGTTTTAAAAAAGAAAGACTCTACGTCACTGTTTTTCAAGGTGATGAAAAAAATCATCTTTCTGCCGATATTGAATCAATTGAAATATGGAAAAGTTTAAGGGTTGATGAAAACCATATCTTCCAATATAGTCCAACAAAAAATTGGTGGTCAAGAGCAGGAATCCCCGATAATATGCCAGAAAATGAGCCGGGTGGTCCAGACAGCGAAGTTTTCTATGATTTTGGAGAAAACTTAAAAATCCACGAAAACTCTCCTTTTAAAGATCAAGCTTGCCACCCAAATTGTGATTGTGGCCGATTTTTAGAAATTGGCAATTCAGTTTTTATGCAATACAAAAAAACAGAAAAAGGTTTTGAGGAACTACCAAACAAAAACGTTGATTTTGGCGGTGGGTTAGAAAGAATTCTTGCCGCCTTAAATAATAATCCCGATATTTTCCAGACAGATATATATTTCAATATAATCAAAACGATCGAAAAAACAGCAAATCAATCATATACCGATGAAAAAAACAAGAAAAAAATGAGAGTAATCGCTGATCATCTTAAAGGAGCGGTTTTTCTAATAAAAGATGGCGTTTATCCTTCAAATAAAGAACGAGGTTATTTTTTAAGACGACTCCTCAGACGAACAGCGGTTAAATTTTTACAATTAAAAAATCAAAATATAACCTCAAACAACCTAAAACCAATAGTTGAAGAAATTATCAATACCTATCAAGATGTATATTTTAAAAATAATGATTTAGAGAATATTTATCAAATTATTTCTGAAGAAATCAATCGTTTTAATAAAACCTTATCCCAAGGTTTAAAAATTTTAGCCAAAATAGAAAAACCAACTGGTAAACAAATCTTTGATTTATATCAAAGCTACGGTTTTCCAAAAGAATTAACCGAAGAACTTTTAAAAGAAAAAGGATTATCTTTTGATGAAAAAGAATTTGAAAAAGAGCTAAAAAAACATCGCGATCTTTCAAGAACTGCCTCAGCCGGAATGTTTAAAGGTGGCTTAGCTGATAAATCAGAACAAACCATTAAATATCATACTGCCACCCACCTTCTTCATCAAGCCTTATTTGATGTTTTAGGCAATTCAATAAAACAAGAAGGATCTCATATTACCGGAGAGAGGCTGCGTTTTGATTTTTATTCATTAAAAAAACCAACAGATCAAGATTTAATTAAAATTGAAGAAATTATTAATAAAAAAATTGAAGAAAAAATACCAGTGAATTTTGTCATTTTAAAAAAAGAGGAAGCATATAAAATTGGCGCTAAATCCTTTTTTAGAGAAAAATATCCAGAAATGGTTAAAGTTTATTATATTGGCCAAAATCTAGAAAACGCTTATTCAAAGGAATTTTGCGATGGGCCCCATGTAAAAAATACTCAAACAATTGATAAAATAAATATAATTAAACTGGAAAAAATTGGCAGCAATCTTTATCGTCTTTACGCTAAATAAATACTATTTAAAAAATCGGCTTGATTTTATTTTAAAAATTTTGTTTAATTAAAGTCTATGACAACTCATCAAAAAAATAAACAAAAACCCTTATATTTTTTTAAAAATTCCCCAATGTTAATAGCGACTATCAGTCTTAGTATTTTATTAGCTTTATTTTTATTAAAAAAAATCTATAGCGAAAGTCAAAAAAACAATCTCAAAAACAAGCTTTTACCAAAAGCAATAAAAAAAATTCTTCGTGATGAAAATGCTAAATTTACCTTAAGCGATCTTAAAGAAAAAAATGGTCTTTATGAATTTCAACTTACCTGGAACAATCAAACCTATCCTCCTTCTTATATCACTAAAGATGGAAAAATGCTTTTTACCTCAGGAGTAGAAATTAATTCTCTTTTTAATCAAAAACCAATTACCCAAACACCGTCAAAAAAAATCACCTGCAATGAAGTAAAAAAATCGTCACAACCTAAATTAACTGCTTTTGTTGTTTCTAACTGTCCATATGGCCTTCAGATGCAAAGAGTTTTTAAAAAAGCAATTGAAGAAATGCCAGAGTTAACCTCTTATTTAGAAGTTAAATATATTGGAAGCGTTGATAATAATAAAATTACCTCAATGCATGGCGATAAAGAAGCTCAAGAAAATTTAAAACAGATATGTATTAGAGAAGAACAAAAAAACCTTTACTGGAACTATGTTTCTTGTTACATGAAAAAAGGGGAAACTGATAACTGTCTAAATGAAGCTGGGGTGAATTTAATCCAACTTAATAGTTGTCTTGATGATAAAAAAAGAGGTTTAGAATACGCTCAAAATGATTTTAATCTCGCTCAAAAATTTAATATCGGTGGTTCTCCTACTCTTCTTTTAAATAATGAACAGGTTATTTCTGAATTTGATTTTGGTGGAAGAAATCCTAATGCTATTAAAGAAATTCTCTGTTGCAGCGCTGATAAAAAATTAGCTTTTTGTAATCAAGAATTTTCAAAAAATGATGTGGCAATTTCTTTTTCAGAAACCGAAGAAACAAACGAAAACACAGCTACCACTGATGGTGGCTGCGGCAGTAATTAATTTTGCCAGACTTTATTTTCAGTAATCTTTTTCTTACTTTTTCTTTAAACCAGGTAGGAGTACGATAACCTAATTTTTGAAAACTTAAATTTCGTCTCTTCATTTAAATATTATTTAAATAAATTAAAAATTATTGTCAAAATTAAACTTATTATTAAAGAAATCAAAATTGGAAAATAAAAGACAAAGTTTTCTTTTTGAATTAAGATATCGCCAGAAAGATGGGGAAAATTAAATTTTTGAAAGATATTAACAACTACCCCTAATAAAAAAAGAGCTATCCTAGAAACAATAAAAAAATTTCCCAATTTTTAATTTTTAATTTTTTATTTTTTATTTTTTATTTTTAATTTTCCTTTGTGGCGCCTACGGGATTCGAACCCGTGATTTGTAGGTTGAGAACCTACCGTCCTAGGCCGCTAGACGAAGGCGCCTTTTCTTTTTTTTAATCAAAACTTGACAATTGAAGATTGTTAATCTATCATTTTACCATATCCCAATCAAGTTTAAGGGATTTATTTTTTTATGAAAAAGGTTCAACTAACAAAACAGGGATTTGAAAAATTACAAAAAGAGTTTGAGGAATTAAAAAATATTAAACGACCTCAAGCAATAGAAAGATTGCAAAAAGCTCGCGGAATGGGTGATCTTTCCGAAAACAGCGAATATGCGGCCGCTAAAGAAAGTTTGGACTTTATTGATCAAAGAATTATTGAGATAGAGACAATGATAAAAAACAGCCAAATTGTTTCTCAAAATAATAATCACTCTCAAGTAGTAGATATTGGTTCACTAGTAGTTGTTGATATTGAAGGAGAAAAAGAAGAGTTTATGATTGTTGGTGAATATGAAGCTGATCCTTTAAATAAAAAGCTGTCTGTCTCTTCCCCTATTGGTCAAGCTCTTTTTAATAGAAAACCGGGCGAAACCATTGAAGTCCAAACTCCAGCTGGTAAAAAAAGTTATAAAATTACCGCCATTAAATAAATGGATAAGGTTGATTTTTCCGAATGGAAAAAAATTGAAATTAAGGTGGGAAAAGTTATTGTAGTGGAAAAAATTCCTAATCGTGATAAACTTTATAAATTACAGGTTGATGTTGGCGAAGAAAAACCAAGACAAATTATCACCGGATTAGTTCCTTATTATAAAGAAAGTAAGCTTCTGAATAAATTAATTATTGTTTTAACCAATCTAAAACCGGCTACATTTGCTGGAGAAATATCTAATGGAATGCTTTTAGCGGCAGAAAAGGAAGATGGCTCAAAATGCGTTTTATTAACTGTTGATCAAGAAATTGAACCGGGAACAATAGTTACTTAATTATTTATTTTAATTAAAAAAATTGAAAATTAAAAATTTTAAATATGATTTGGGCTGATCGTGAAGCAAAAAGAATAAAACAAAGAAATCTTCCTCTTGAATGGATAGACGATATGAAAACTCCATCAGGCCGAATTCATGTTGGTTCTCTTAGAGGAGTAGTAATTCATGATATGCTTTATAAAGCATTAAAAGAAATTGGAGTAAATACAGAATTTTCTTATGTTTTCAATGATATGGATCCAATGGATGGACTTCCGGTTTATCTTGAAAAAGAAAAATGGGAAAAATATATGGGTCACCCTTTGTATAAAATTCCCTCTCCTGTTTCAGGCTATAAATCATATGCTCATTACTTTGCTCAAGAATTCATTGAGGTTTTTCAATCAATAAACTGCCATCCAAAAATTATCTGGTCAAGCGAACTTTATGCTTCAGGAAAGATGAATCAAATTCGGAAAACATTCCTTAATAATTCTAAAAAAGTAAGAGAGATTTACAAAAAAATCGCTAAGGCTAAAAAACCAGAATCTTGGTATCCTTATAATCCAGTCTGTCAAAAATGCGGAAAAATTGGCACTACTAATGTCTACAAATGGGATGGAGTATATGTATATTATCGCTGCGAATATCATATGGTTGACTGGGCTGATGGCTGCGGATATGAAGCAAAAGTTAAGCCTATTGGCGAAAATGGTAAACTCCCATGGAAACTTGATTGGCCAGGTCATTGGAAAGCAATCGGTATTACTATTGAATCATCAGGTAAAGACCATATGTCAGCTGGCGGTTCATATGATGTTGCCTGTCATTTAGCAAAAGAGATTTTAAATTACAATCCTCCTGATGCTTTTGGCGGATATGAATGGTTTACAGTTGGCGGAAGAAAAATGTCCTCTTCAAAAGGAGTCGGATCATCAGCTAAAGAAATCTCAGAAATTCTTCCTCCTGAAATCTTAAGATTTTTAATTGTTCGAACACCAATAAAAACTCATCTTGATTTTAATCCATATGGCGAAACAATACCTCGTCTCTTTGACGAATATGATCGATGTTTAAACGCTTATTTTGACAAAATTGAAAAAAAGGTTCCTTCTGGAAAACAAGGAGAAGTAATTCTTGATTTTGCCCGAATCATTGAGTTTTCAGTAGTATCAAATCTTTCTCAAAAAAGATTGTTTTTGCCAAGATTTAAAACTATTGCTTCTCTTTTAAAAAATCACAAAAAAGAAGATGAAATTATATCTTTTTTTGAAAATCAAAAAAAAGAAAAATTAAACAAAGAAGAAAAAAACATTCTTGAAGAAAGAATAAAATATGTCAAAATTTATCTTGAAAAATATCAAACAATAGATCAAAACTCAAATCTGCCAACTGGTGAACACCAGCCGGCGGACAAAACTCAAAATTATCAGCTTAATCAAAAACAAAAAGAGTTCTTAAAATTATTAGCAGAAAATTTAAAAAAATTAGAAAAAGAAGACAAAGAAAAAATTCAAAAAATAATTTTAAAAACAATAAACAATTTAAAAATCTCTCCAAAAGAAGCTTTTAATGCTTTTTATTTTGCTCTAATTGGTACCCTTTATGGTCCAAAAGCTGGAGATTTTATAATTAAAATAGGTTTAAAAAAATCAATTGAAAAACTTCAAAAAATTTTTAAGGAATAATTCCCAAAGATAAAGCAACTATTTGAGCATAATTAGCTGCATCAAAACTTAATTCAAATTCTTGAACTTCAGGTTTTTTATTTTTATCTTCAGATACTATATAATCTTTATCCCCTCCTTCATTATCTGTATAATCATAAATTGATATTTTTACTTTTCTTCCATTTAACCCAAACTCTTCTGACATTCTTGTTAAATCAGCGCTTGATAATCCTAAAGCATAATCTTTTTGATGATCAATAGCATTTCTTACAAATTCTATAATTTCTCTTGTTATTTCTCCATAATCAACAACAATCATTCTTTTTCTAAAAAAAGGCTCTACTCTTCCTGACTTAACATCATATCGATATTCAACATCTACTCTTCCAGAAATTGACCTTAGATGAACTCCTGTATTAACTCTTTGTTCTAATAAATTAATTAATGTATTTGGATCTTTTGGTTTGTGAATTAACTCAATTCTCTCATCTTGATGATCAGCTGTAATACTATTTCCTTCAGGAAAATATAATCCCCAAGCTGAATCAGCAGTAAAAAACTTTCCTGTTTTTTGCAAAATTAAAAAAAGACTCCTAATATCAGAATCATTAGCTATTAAAGCTTGAATAATTTCCTCTTGGCTTTTTTGAGCAAATTTAGGAAATTGTCTTTTAAATTCTTCAATTTTAACAGGTAAAATTTTTATTAATCTCGACAAAATTGCCTCGTGAGTATCTATTACTCCTCTTGCTTTATCAGTTGCCAGCTCCAAACCAACCGGCGGAGAAGTAGCATCTCTTCTAAAA
>JAOAEC010000019.1 GCA_026416975.1 Patescibacteria group bacterium
TCTAACTACTAGCTACTAAATAAATTTCTAATTTCTAATCAATTTTTAATTTTTAATAATTTTGCATTTTGAATTTTTATTTTTTTTGTATTGTTATATCAATCTATCATTATTTTTATTTAAATTTTTTTAGTAAATATTATAAAATTTTTGAACAGTAAATAATAAAATTATCTAGGATTTTATTAATTTATAATAAAAAAAATAAATATTTAAATATAGATTATTATAAGGCTTTAAAATAAAAATATTGATAAGTTAAAAATACCTCTTGACAAATGTTATAGGATATGTTATCGTGAAATTAATGGCCAGATTAAAAGTTAAAAAAACAAAAAATATGAAGGATTTAAGAAAAAGATTTTTTAAAGAAGAAAACTTACCTCAAGGTTTATGGTCAGGATAAAAAAATTAGGCGTTAGAAGCTAAGCGCTAAATGAAACTTAAGCGCAGCCGAGTCGGCGACGTGAGGTCAAAGGCCCGGCGCGCTTTTTTTATCTTGATAACTTTTAAAAGATAGAGTATTATTATACCATATCAGTTGGCAATAAACTATGGAAATTAAATACTTAGGTCATTCTTCATTTTTAATTAAAAACAAGCAGGCGAAGTTGGTGACTGACCCATATGATTCTTCAATTGGTCTAAAGTTTCCTAAAGTGGAAGCAGAAGTGGTAACAGTTTCTCATCAGCATTTTGATCATAATCAATCTCAGTTGGTTAACGGAACATCTTTGATTATTGATTTGCCAGGCGAGTATGAAAAAAGCGGCTTTCGAATTTTTGGATTCAGAACTTATCATGATAAAGAAAAAGGAGCAAAAAGAGGAGAAAATGTGATCTATAAAATTGAAACCGAAGGAGTATCAATTCTTCATTGCGGCGATTTGTGCGAGGTTTTGACTGATGAGTTTGTTGATCAGTTGGGCAGCATTGATGCTCTTTTAGTGCCGGTTGGCGGTTTTTATACCATCGGCCCAGAAGAAGCTAAAGAGCTAGTTAAAAAAATTGAACCGTCGATTGTGATTCCGATGCACTATAATCATCCAAAACTGAATCAAAAAAACTTTGGGATGTTGGCGACAGTGGATGATTTTTTTAAGAAAATGGGAGTTAGTCCAGGTCAAGCTTTACCAAAGCTAGTGGTAAAAAAAGAGGAAATGGAGGAGGAGATGAAAGTAATCCGGCTGGAGATTAGTAGTTAGGAGTTAGGAGATTGAGAGAGTTGAGAGAGTTAAAAGTTAGTCATCAGTTAAATCGGTTAAATCAGTTGAATCAGTGTTTTTATTTAATGTTTAAGATTTAAGATTTAAAAATTGTTTAAGATTTAATATTTAAAGATTTAAGATTTTAATTGTGGTTTTGCCTGCCCGCATCGCTACGCGAAGCGTTGCAGGCGGGAGTTTTAACATTTAAGTTTTAAGATTTTTAAGTTTTAAGATTTTTATTATTGTTTAGAGTTTAGAACTTAGAGTTTAGGATTTGTTTTTTTTAGGATTTAGAGTTTAGGATTTTTGTTTTAAGATTTAAACTTTTATTCTATGGCCAATAATCCTTTAAAAGTTCCACCTCATGATTTAGAAGCAGAAAAATCGGTTTTGGGAGCAATTTTAATCGACTCCTCAGCGATTAATTTAGTGGCTGAGTTTTTAAAACCCGAGCATTTTTACGATCCTTCACACCAGATAATTTTTTCTTCAATGATAGGGCTTTTTGAAAAACAAGAACCAATTGATTTAGTGACGGTCAAAAATCAGTTGAAAAAACAAGGAGATCTTTCCAAAGTTGGTGGTCAAAGCTATCTTTCTGAGTTGATTAACACGGTTCCGTCTTCAGCTTATGTTGAGCACTATGGTCGGATTGTCAAAGATCACGCTACCAAAAGAAAGTTAATTGAACTTTCTTCTCGTTTGGTTGAACGATCTTTTGAGGAAAAAGGCGATGTGAGAAATCTTTTGGATCAGGCGGAGTTTGAAATTTTTTCTTTGTCTCAAGAACATCTTCACCGTGATTTTATCGAGCTAAAAGAGATTTTAGCCGGCAGTTTTGAGAGATTAGAAGAGTTTATGAAAAAGGGAAGTCATCTTCGCGGAGTGCCAACAGGTTTTCCGGATTTAGATAACAAACTGGCTGGCTTGCAAGAAACCAATTTAATTATTTTAGCGGCCAGACCAGCCATCGGCAAGACCTCTTTGGCTTTAAACATCGCTTCTTATGTTGCTTGCAAAGAGAAGATGCCGGTTGGTTTTTTTTCTTTGGAGATGAGTAAAGAAGAGTTGGTTGATAGATTGTTGGTAGGCCAGGCAGACATTGATGCTTGGCGGTTAAAGACAGGAAGATTATCAGATGAGGATTACAAAAATTTAACCGAGGCGATGGGTGAGCTTTCTGAAGCACCGATTTTTATCGATGACACGCCGGGAATCTCGATTTTAGAGATGCGTACCAAAGCAAGAAAACTGATGGTAGAGAAAAAAATTAAGCTGTTGGTGGTTGATTATTTACAGTTGGCTGATGCTGGCAGACGATTTGATAGTCGGGTACAGGAAGTTTCTTTTGTTTCTCAAGGACTAAAAAACTTGGCTCGCGAACTTCGAATTCCGGTTTTGGCAATTTCTCAGTTATCGCGGGCTGTGGAGCAACGGGGAACAAAAAAACCTCAGTTGGCGGATCTGCGAGAGTCAGGCGCTTTAGAGCAAGATGCTGATGTGGTTTTGTTTTTGTATCAAGAAGAAGAAAGCGAGGATTTATTAGATAAAAGTAAAAGATTGGTGAAGCTAAATATCGCTAAACACAGAAATGGTCCAACCGGCGAGATTGACCTTCTTTTCCGCGGGGATAGAATTAAGTTTTACAGTGTGGAGAAATAATTTATATTTTTTAATTATGTTTGTATGATTAATGGGATTACCCAAGAGTTAGGAATTACAACCGGTGATTAACGACATACTCAAGAACTTGAAGAAACAAAAGAAACAGAATTAAGAACAGAATTTTTAGATTTAGATTGGACTAAAAAAAGGAGAAAAAAAGTGATAGAGGAAAGTAAAAAAGCATTAGCTAATTTTTTAAGAGAACAAAGATTTAATGAAAAGACTCAGACAGTCAGTTAGCAAATTTTATGAATGCGTTTTAGGATTTTTTATTCAAGAAGGAGAAATTAATGGTTTTAAGTTTCAGGCAAATCTTCTTCCAGTTCATTCTGAATATTATGTTGCTAAAGTAGTGACTTTAATAACCCATCTTTTTAATTCTTTACCAGCAAATTTTTAAACTCAAGAAAACGCGTTGGCTTTGGCTTTAGTTGCTATTACCCATAATATTGGTTCTTTATTAAGAGAGGGGAAAAAAATCACAAGAAAGATATTATATTGAACATGAACAAAGAGCGATTGAATTGATAAATAAAGGTTTATTAAATGATTTATTTAGTTAAATCAAAGGACAAGATACCGATAAGTTAAAAAGAAAGATAAAGATTCTAATTTATGCCACGCGAGTGAATCTAAATTTAAATTTTCCTAATCCAACTTGGAATGAAACAATGCTTTATAAATTAATAACAAATGAAGGCTTGAGCGATAATGAGAGAAAAAAATATAGTGATTTTTTAACAGAAATTGAAGGTTTAAAGCAAAGTAAGTTATTAGAAAGCGAATTATTAGCAATAACAAATATAATGGCAGTAGTTGATCATGGAACTTATCTTTTAGAGCCCTGCTGTTTGGTTGAGATCATTGGTTTATGGCAGGAGTTATATCATCTTTGGCAAGAAGATGATAGAACTGTTACTCATAGACCATGACCGATAGAAAAAGGATATTTAGAATGGTTATCTCCAGATTTTCCTGAAAAACAAATAAAGATTTATGGTGAATTTTTAAAAACCATAAGAGAGAATCCATTTTTTAGAGGTGTTTTAGTAGAACAATTGAATTTTCTGGAAAATTTTCAAGTAAACTTGACGATCATAAAGATTTTGACGCTTTAGCCACCTTGGTTTTAAGAGCGATATATCAACAATTATCTCCGGAAAAAAGAGGTTTATTTTTTCAAAAATTATTAGCAAGGTTAGTTGATGAAGAACAAAAAGAGTTAACCGAAGTTGGCACTTTTAATTTACACTTCGCCCCTTTTGCTTATCTAGAAAATAGTTCCATAACAGTGAATCAAGTTATGTAAGTTATAAACGATTTTTTTTCTGGTTTAAACGGTTTATCTGAAGAGCAAAAAAAGAGGATTGCCAGAATTTATTTTACTTTGCGAGAGGATAAAAGAGATGATTTAGATTCATTAATACAAGCAATAAATCAACTTGATGGTCAAGGAATTCAGTTAGGCGTTGCCATTGATGGAATTCTCCAAGAAGATTTTAATTTAGGCCAAAATTTAAAAACATTAATAAAAGAAAAGAAATTAAATGTAGTTTTACATATTGGTTTGGAAGATGAGAATTTGATGAAAAAACGTTTGAGAGCAGTTTTAGATTTGATTATAAGCAATCCAAATTATAAAGATAAAATAAGTCTTTATATTACCGGTAATTTTGGTCAATTTATGAGTTATTATAATAATTTGAGCAACGATGATAAAAAAATCTTGCAGGAAATTATTAAAATGTCATCACCTTTTAATTATCTGGTTTTTGGTAGTGAACAAGAAACTAAAGTTTTTATAAGAATTTTATACTTGTTTACCAGGAGTGCCAGTAGTAAGCCATAATCCTTGTTTGCTTGGAGACATGGGATTGCTAGTTCAAGAACACATTCTTTAAAGACTTAGAAAAAAATAAAAATTAATTGAATTTTTTTAAAGCTCTAAAAATATAAGCGATAGAAAAACCAATTAAACCACCAAAAAAAACATCTAAAAAATAATGACAACCTAAATATATTCGTGAATAGCTGATTAAAAAAGCGACAAAGTAATAAAAAAATCTTCTTTTTTTATCAAAGATTGATAGAGTAGTGGCGGCAACAAAGGAAATGGCGGCGTGACTAGAGGGAAAGGAAAAATCACTAGGACAATGATAATTAGTTTTAATTTTTTGCCAATCATTGAAGTTGGTTTTTTGTTTTAAAAAACTTAAAGATTGAAGCGAAAAAAATGGTCGGGGTCGCCGGATAATATTTTTAATGCCAAAATTGACAAGAAGAGTAGTGATTAAAAGACTAAGAGTAAAATAGACAATAAATTTTTTATCTTTATCGCTTATCCCCGGATTTTTTTTCTCTTCAAAAAAGAGAGAGATAATAATGATTAAAATCCAAATAGCTAAAGAAACACCTTTTAAGGAAAAAAAAGAGAAAAGGTAATTAAAAAAAGAGTTATGAGGAAAAAGATTAAAAAGAAGTTTAGTAATAGTTTCATCAATTGTTAACAATTTTTGGATCATTTTTTAATTCTAACCGATTGATTTGTAAGTTTTCAATTAAAAATTTTTTTTACTAAAAAATACTACCATACTATGTAGTATTGTAGTATTTTTATTTAGGAAAAATTTAATTATTTTTGGAAAATTTTTGTATAATTTTTATAATGATTAAAGCCTTAATTTTTGATTTTGACGGAACGATTGCCGATACTTTGTCGTTTACTTTTACCAGAATTATTGAGATTGCAAAAAAATATCGTTTAAAAAATAAACAAGAAGAAATAATAGAAAAGATTAGTCATCTAACTCCTTCCCAATTGATAAAAGAGTTTAATATTTCTTGGTTAAAAATACCATTGATTATTTGGGAGATAAAAAAAGCCCAAAAAGATCTTTATTTTTATATAGATAAAATTAAAATTTTTCCTTTCTTAAAAAAAACTTTAAAACAATTGAAAAAACAAGGCTATTTTTTATATATCTATTCCTCAAACATTAAAAAAAACATTGAGCATTTTTTGGAAAAAGAAAAGATGAATGATTTATTTAAAAAAATCTACACCGGTTCAAATCTTTTAGGCAAAGATAAAGATTTAATCGCGATTTTAAAAAAAGAAAAGTTAAAAAAAGATGAGGTTTTGTATGTGGCTGATGAGATACGTGATGTTTTAGCTTGTAAAAAGATAGGAATAAAAATGATTGGCGTTAGTTGGGGTTTGGCCGGAAATAAAGGATTAAAAAAACATAAAGTTGATCTTTTCGTTAAAAACTCTAAAGAAATTATAAAAATCCTGAACTCTTTAAAATAAATACTATCTTGCTACATAGTATAGTAGTACTATTTTATAGATTATAGAGATAAATTTTATTTTTTCCTTGAAAAATTTTTTCTTTTGGTTTTAGAAAAGGAATGGGATAAAAATAGGAAACGAAAGAGATTTTTTTATTTTTATCTTTTAATTGGTTTAATGTGAGATTTTTGATAATTTTTTCAATCAACCAAGGAGAAACATAAAGATAAAAAGTTAAAAATTTAAAGTCAAAATTTAAAAGTCTTTTAAGATTAATTTTAAAAATATCGTCATAAACAATTTTTATATTTTTTTTGTTTGGGTGAAAAAAGCGTTTTAGCATCATTATTAAAATTAAAAATGGATTAATTTCAACAGCAATAAATTGAGTATTTAAATTTTTTTTTAAAGCGTCAAGGGCAGCGTTAAAAATAACTATTCCATCACCAGCGCCTAAATCAATTACTACCTGGTCATTTTTTAAATTTAAACAGTTAATGATTAAAAAAAGATCTTTTTTATTTGAGGGAAAGTAGGGGATAGGAGAGAGTTTTGGCGAGGAGAAGAAAAATAAAACAATAAGAAAAAAGAAAAAGAGAATAAAAATAAAAAAGATTAAAGCCATTTTTAAATTTTAACATTGATTGAAAATAAATAAAAAGGATTTTATTATTAAAATATGGATTTTAAAAAAGCAAAAGAGATTTTTAACTCTCTTTTTCAAGGAGTTGATGGTTATCAGATTTCTTTTCAAGCAAGAAAAAAATTGGGATTTTATGATCGGTCTTTAACTTACGGCGAGATTAATTTTGACAGTTTTTATGAAATAATAAAGATGATTAATTCTAAAAAAGAAGATGTTTTTTATGATTTAGGTTCAGGGACAGGCAAAGCGGTTTTAGCCAGCCATCTTCTTTTTGATTTTAAAAAATCAATCGGAATTGAGATTTTAGATAATCTCTATGAAATTTCTCTTTCTATAAAAGAAAAATATGAAAGAGAAATAAAACCAGGATTAGTTAATGAAAAAATTATGGGTGAGATTGATTTTGTTTTAGGCGATATTTTAGAAACTGATTTTTCTGAGGCCGATATTGTTTTTGCTAACTCAACCTGTTTTCCCGATGAGATAATGAATAATTTAGAACAGAAGTTATTAACTCTTAAAAAAGGAGCCAGAATTATTACCTTGACCAATAGATTAAAAAACGAAGCTTTTCTGTTATTAATGTCAAAACTTTATCAGCAGAACTGGGGTCAGGCGACAGTTAATTTTTATGTTAAAGAAAGTGCCGCGGGAGGGAGTTGAACCCACACGGTGGTTTTCCACCACGGGTTTTTGAGACCCGCCTGTCTGCCAATTCCAGCACCGCGGCTTTAAAAAAAATTATAACATACAAGGTATAACGTATAAGTATAAAAATCTTAAATCTTAAATATTAAATCATTAAATCCTAAACAATTTTTAAATATTAAACTATTAAACATTACAAAAACTGGTTCAACTGATTTAACTGATTACAAACTTTTGACTCTCTTAACTCATTGATTAATCTTCTCCTAACTCCTAACTATTAAATAAATTTCTAATTTTTAATTTTTAATAATTTTGCATTTTACATTGTCATTTTGATTTTTGATTTTTATAACAATCTAAAAACTATCTTTATACGGCCGTTGTGTAGATGATCATATTTAAAATTGAAGATATTAATAAGTTAGAGTTAATTAAAAAATTTGCCTAACTTGAATAAAATGAGTTATAATATATTATCTATCATTTTTTATGAAAAACAAATATAAACTTGGTATTTTTGGTTCGGCTGAGGAAAATAATCCTAATTTTATTAATAAAGCTAAGGAATTAGGCCGGGAGTTAACTAAATTTAAGGATAAAATCATTATTTTTACCGGTGCTTGTTCGGGTTTACCTTATACAGTCGCTTATGAAGCAGCTGGAGGTGGGGTTGAGGTTTGGGGTTTTTCGCCGGCTAAAGATTTGGAAGACCAAAAAAAAGAAACACCGAATGATGATTTATCTATTTATAAAAAGTTTATTTTTCTTCCGGAAAATTTTGCTTTCATTAATAACATTAATATCAGTCGAAAATACCGGAATGTGATTTTAACTGCTTCTTCTGACGCGGGAATTATTGTTGGCGGTCGGTTTGGTACTTTAAATGAGTTTACCTGTCTTTATGATATGAATAAAATAATTGGTGTTTATCAAGGTTCGGGTGGAGCGGCTGACGAAATATTTTATTTAATAAATAAAATTCATAAAAATACTGAAGCGACGGTATTTTTTTCTCCAAAACCAGCTAAGTTAATTGAACAGATTATTAAAAAATTAGAAGCTAGTTGATAAATAAAAAATATTATTGACGATTGGTTTTTTGGCGATTATCATATACCTATGATTGGCAAAATTAATTTGGTTAACTCTTTTTCTAAAGAAAAAGACGCTTTTATTTACTTTTTTTTTCAGGAAGATCTTCAAAAAAACCAAGATTTTAAAAACTTAAATCAAAAAACCAACAACCGTCTTTTTAAAAAATGCCAACAGTTTAATTTTGAAGGAAAAGAAGAGGAGATGATAGTTTTGGAAGAGGCTTTTAACTATAAAATTTTATTAGTGGTTGGTTTGGGCAAGAAAAATGATTTTAATTTAACCAAGTTTCGCGATCAATTAGCTGATAGTCTCCGTTTTTTGGCTCAGAAAAAAACTTTCCGAGTTGATCTTTCATATTTCAAAGAATTGGGAGAAGACTATTTTTCTTTAGGAAAAAATCTAAGCCTGGCTTTAAATTTAGCTAACTATTGTTTTAATGAATACAAAAGCGAAGAGGAAAAGAAAAAAAATCAACCAATTAATGAACTTCAGTTTTTATTACCTGAGAAAACAAAAGAGATTTTTGAAATGGAAAAAGGAATTAATTATGGTCAAGTCATTGCCCAAGGAATCTATTTAACACGTGATTTAGTTAATCAGCCAGCCAATAAAGTTGATCCGGATTTTTTAGAAAATTTGGCGTTTGAAATTGAAAAAGAAGCAAAAGGAAAGATAGCGGTTGAGATTTTGGATGAAGATGAATGTCGACGTTTAGGGATGAATGCTTATTTAGCCGTTGGCCAGGGAAGTGAAAAAAAGCCAAAATTTATTGTTTTAAAATATAAAGGCAACCAACAAAAGGAAAAAACGAAAAAAGTTTGTTTAATTGGCAAATCAATTACCTTTGATTCCGGTGGTTTATCGCTTAAACCATCAGAGGCAATGGAGACAATGAAGATTGATATGGCGGGCGGCGCCACGGTTTTAGGAGTTTTTAAGATTATTTCTCAATTAGACAAAACTGGTTTAAAGATTGAAAAAGAGATTTATGGTATTCTTCCTGCTTGCGAAAATATGCCTTCAGGAAAGGCGATTAGACCGGGAGATATTGTTAAAACCTTAAATGGAAAGACAGTTGAGATTTTGAATACCGATGCTGAAGGAAGATTGACTTTAGCTGATGCTTTAGTTTATGGAGAAAAATACTTAAAAGCAGAGATTATTATTGACCTAGCTACTTTAACCGGTGCTTGTATGATTGCTTTAGGAGAAGAGATTACTGGTATCTGGGGGAATGATGAAGATTTAATAGAAAAATTTTTAAAATTGGCAAAAAATGAAGGAGAAAATCTTTGGCAACTACCTTTGCATAAGCCTTATTTAAAAAAGATGAAAAGTAAAATCGCCGATCTTAAAAATGTCAGCGGTGATAGATATGGAGGAGCGATTACTGCCGCTTTATTTTTATCAGAGTTTGTTAAAAACGCCAGCTGGCTTCATTTAGATATTGCTGGTAGTAGTTTTCGTCAGAAAGAAGCTAAAGGGATAATCAGTGAAGGCGCCACTGGTTGGGGGATAATTACTTTAATGGAGTTTTTAAATAAGTTAAAATAAAAATAAAAATCTTATGTTTTTAAAAAAAATTTTAAAAACAGAAAATATTATTAAAATTTTACCCGATGAAACTTTGTCCTCGGCCTTAGGAAAACTTTCTAGCGCTCATGATGCTGCTTTTGTTTTTTCTCAAAACAATGAGTTTTTAGGAGTAATTAATCCTTATCATTGTTTGATTAAGTCTTCTTATCCTTATAATACCAAAGTCAGTCATTGTCTTTTTCATCCACCAAGAGTTTATCCTAATTATCCAATAAAAAAAGTTGCTCAACTGCTTACTGAGTCAAAAATTCATTATCTGCCGGTTTTTGATGATAAAGATAAATTTATAGGTATAATTTCCGCTCGGCATTTTTTAGAAAAACTTTCCCATCTATCAATTTTTAAAATACCGATTAAAGAGATAATTAAGAAAAAAAGGTCGATAATAAGCGTTTATGAAGATAGTAGCATTGCCGAGGCGTTAAATAATTTTAAACTTTATAAAGTTTCTAAATTAATTGTTATTAATCACCAGATGAAGCTGCGAGGAATTTTAAGTTATTATGATTTAATCTCTTATTTGATTACTCCCAAAACAAAAGAGCATAAAGGAGATAGAGTAGGCAATAAAATAGGATTGAATCATCTTAAGGTGATTAATTTTGCCAAAACCTTTGTTTTAACCTTAAGAGAAAACGAATTAATGGAAAAAGCTTTAAATTTAATTTTAGAGAAGAAAATCGGCAGTGTGGTTATTATTGATAAAGAAAGGCATCCGATAGGAATAATTACTACTAAAGATCTTCTTAACCTTTTTATCAAAGGTTCGGTTAACGGCAATTTTGAGATTATTGCCAAGGACGTTTCCAAAAAAAATCGCCAAATTTTAGGCGGTTTTTTTAATAGATTTCAACTGTTGTTTAAAAAACAAGAACATCTTTCTAAAGCTAAACTTATTATTAAAGAGCAAAAAAAAGGCGGTTTGTTTGAAGGGGCGTTATCTTTAGTTTCTAAACAAGGGAAAACCGAGGTGATTAAACGAGAGGAAAAAAATCTACCCAAAATGTTGACAAAATTTTTTCAGATAGTAAGAGGAATAAAAGATAAAAGGAAATAATATTGAAAATTTTTTCTTATGTTTTTTAAAAAAAATCGTTTTTTATTTATCTTAATTTTTATTTTGGCAATTTTTCTTCGTTTTAATAATCTAAACTGGGACAATTATCACCATTTACATCCGGATGAAAGGTTTTTAACAATGGTGATGGGAGCAATGAGTTGGCCTAGAACATTAAAAGAATATTTTAATCCGGTTCTATCAAGAATTAATCCTTTTAATATCGGCTATAAATTTTTTGTTTATGGTAGTTTTCCTTTAATTTTGGTTAAGTCTTTGGCGATGAATTTAAATATGGATAATTATAATCAGATTACCATTTTAGGCCGGGCTCTTTCAGCTTTTTTTGATTTATTGATTGTGTTTTTAGTTTATAAAACAGCGTTGTTATTATTTTTTAAAAAAAAGACTAATATTAAATATCAAATACCAAAAATCGCTTTATGGTCCGCTTTATTTTATGCGATTTCTGTTTACCCGATTCAATCTTCCCACTTTTTTACGACTGATACCTTTTTAAATTTTTTTATGTTTGGAAGTTTTTATTTGGTTTTAAAATTTTATATTTTTGGTTCATTTTTTTGGTTTTTTTTGTCAGCAGTTTTTTTTGGAGTAGCTTTAGCTTGTAAAATCAGCGCTCTATATATCTTACCATTAAATTTGGGAGCAATTTTTTTAAGAGAGTTATCGGTCAATAAAAAAAATAAAAATATTAATTTAACAAATTTATTTTTACGCTTTACGTTCAATGTTCTACGTTACACAATTATTTTTTATTTTTCTCTTCGTTTGACTAATCCTTATTATTTTGCTTCAAGTAATTTTTTTGATTTTAGGCTTGATCAAAGATTTGTTTCCAGTATTGAGTCATTGAAATATTTTACAAAAAAAGATGCTTGGTATCCGCCAGGAGTCCAATGGATTAATAAGCCTTGGTGGGCGCTTTTATCAACGACTTTTTTTGCGGGATTGGGACCGGTTAATTTTATAATAATGACTGTTGGAATGTTTTGGTTGTTAAAAAATTTAAAATTTAAAATTAAAAATTTAAAGTTGCAATTAAAAATTAAAAATGAGCAAATTATTTTACTTTTGATTCTGTTTTGGGTTTTAGGATATTTTGTTTATCAGTCTTTTCAATTTGTTAAATCAATTCGCTACACTATTTATCTTTATCCTTTTTATGCGATTCTTGGAGGAATAGGATTAGCGATTGTCAGTAGTCAGTTAAATCGGTTGAATCAGTTGAATCAGTTGAATCGGTTGAATTGGTGGAATTGGTTTAAGGCTGACTCTAAATTTTTAATTTATGTTATACGTTATACGTTATACGTTATAATTTTAATCTGGCCTTTGTTATTTTCAACAATTTACCTTCACAAAAACACTCGGGTTGAAGCTTCAGAGTGGATTTATAAAAAATTACCTGACAAATCAGTGATTCTCGGCGAGCATTGGGATGATCCTTTGCCTTTGTATGTTTCAAATCCTTTAAACAAAACTTTTCAAGTTGAGCTTTTGCCGATTTTTGATTCAGATACTGAAGAAAAATGGCAGAAAATTAAAGAGTTATTGGAAAAAGCTGATTATTATGTTTTGTCATCTAATCGGGGCTGGGGAAGCATTCCAACGGTTCCTGAGAGATATCCAGTAATGAGCAAGTTTTATAAAAATTTATTTGAGGAAAAATGTTTTAGTATAAGAGATTTTTGTGATGAAAAAAATTATCGTCCTGAACTTGTTTCAGGGTCTTATTCTTTGGAAAAATTTTGTTTTCGAAAAATCAAAGAATTTTTGCCTTATTATTACCAATTTATCCGTTATCCAGACAGTTGGATAGAGGAGACCTTTACTGTCTACGACCACCAGACAGTTTATATTTATGAGAGGATTAAAAAATAAACTATCTAATTTATTTGAAAAAATACTTTTATTTAATTATTTAGGACTATTTTTATGCGAGATTTTATCAATTAAGTTTTATTTTTTTAGTAGAGTTGGGGTTTATTTGTGGTTTTTGTCTTGGTTTTTAATAATTATTTATGTTTTTAGATCTTTAATTTGTATTCTAAAAAAAAGAAAAGTTTTTAGCATTGTAACCGCTTTTTCTTTTATTGTTTTGATAAATACAGTTAATCCGGTTAATTTAAGTGGTGAAACAACTCAACAGATTGCTCAAACATTAAATCATTTTAAAAATTCATTAGATTTGGGTTTTAGACAAACGGTAATGTTTGGTTATCCAGCAAGACAGTTTTTTTTATCAGCAATTTTTTCTCATTTCTTTGAAAGAAATCAGTTTTTTTTGAATTTTGGAGGAGCTTTATATTATATTTTTGGATTAATAATTTTTTCTAAAGGTTTATTAGATTATTTTAAAAAAAAGAAAGAAAACCAAATTTTTACAGGTATTATTTTATCTTTTATACCACATATTTATTGGTTAAATCATTTTGTTTTTTTTTATGAGCAGAGTTTTTTTCCCTTTATTTTTAGCTTGATGATCTGTGGTTTATTTTTGTCGTATCTAACTGAAAACTCAAAAAAATACCTTTTACTTATTGGTTTTTTGATTAATTATTTAATTTTTTCTTATACGCCGAGTTTAGCTTTTGTTTTTTTTGCTTTAATTGCTTGTTTATATTTGTTAATTTTTAAAAAAGGTAAAGAAGATTTTTATTTAATTGCTTTAATTATTTTTGTTTCAATAATTTCTTTATTCTCAAGCTTTGATTTTAGAAAAGATGTAAATTTATTCGGATCAGAGATGACAAGAGATTTAATAATTAAAAATCTTGTCACTGGTTTCAGACACCTAATTTTTATTGATCAGGGAAAACCATTTGTTAGCACAGTTTTCCAGACAGTTTTTTTGATAACAATTTTTTACTCAATTATTAATTTTAGAAAAATAGAGATTTTTTTTAGTGGTTGGTGGATAGTTTTAGTATTAGTTTTAAGTATTATTAGCAAGGGCTATACTTATTATGGAATTGATTTTAGGCTTCAAAGAGTAATGGTGATTTTTCCTGTTTTATTTTTATTAATCGCCGGATTTTTAAAATCATTAAAAATAGAGTTTAATAAAAACATCTTTTCGCTTATTTTAATATTTTTTATTCTAACCGGTTATTTTTTTCAATGGGATTTGCTTGAAAAAAGAGAACCTTCAAGACACCTTGCTTTTATTAATTTTTTAAGAAAAAAAGTTAAAGAAAATGTTTTAAGTCGATCATCAAGATTAATTGTTAGTAATAAATTTTATTATGAGTATTTATCTCTTCACGACAGTCTTCAGTATTTTTTACCAGAAATGAGTTATATATTTTTGGACAACTATCAAGATAATTCTGTTGATAACAAAAACACAGTATTTATTTTAACCAGAGAAGACAAAAACTACAATGATTTAATTAATAAAAAAAATATTATTGGTAGTTTTACTTTTAGAAATGATTTAAGTTTGTTTTTGTATAAATAAAAAAATGACTATTTCTCTAATAGGTTAAATCTCACTATTTCCCAAAAAGTTTTTATTCCATCAATCCAATTTATTTTTTTCCCTTCCTCATAAGTTCTTCCAAAATATGATATACCTATCTCAAAAATTTTAATATCTTTTATCTTTGAGATTTTGGCAGTAATTTCTGGTTCAAAGCCAAAACGTTTTGATTTTAAATTAGGCGCAATTTTTCTTATCAATGAGCCATTAAAAACTTTAAATCCAGTTTCCATATCAGTTAGATTGAGATTAGTAAGCATATTTGAAAAAGTAGTTAAAACTTGATTTATTAGATAATGCCAAAAATACAAAACTCGATGGGGTCGATCGCTTATAAATCTTGAACCATAAACAACATCAGCATTATTTTTTATAAAAGGACTAAGAAGAAAAGGATAATCGCTCGGCGAATACTCTAAATCAGCATCTTGGACTAAAACAATATCACCAGTTGAGGCTAAAAATCCTTGTTTTAAGGAGTATCCTTTTCCTTGGTTAGTTTTATTATTAATAATTTTTATATTTTTATGTTTTAATTTTATTTTTTTTAAAATATTTAAAGTATTGTCAGTTGAGCCGTCATTAACAACAATAATTTCTTTTTTTAAACCCAAAGTATTGGATTTAATTACAGCTTTGATAGTTTTCTCAATGAAATTTGCTTCGTTATAAACGGGGATAATGATAGATATTCTTTTGTATTTTCTCATTTTCTTAAAATTAAAAATAATCCTGCGCCACTTTTTTGAGGATTTTTTTCTGCGATAATTTTTTCAATAATTTTATCAAAAAATAAAAACTTATACCAAAAAGGAATTAATACCCATTTGTTAAAAAGTTTATAAGACAAAAGAGACGGAAAAGAAAGATAATGAAAAATCTCCAAAAATCTTGATTGAGTTAAAGATAAGTAGGGTAGAGAAGCAATAATTTTAAAGCCTTGTTTTTTAAATAAATTTTCCCAGTTTTTGCCACCATCACGTGTTCTATG
>JAOAEC010000001.1 GCA_026416975.1 Patescibacteria group bacterium
GATTATAAGTGATATGATAAGCGCGGACCAAATGATCTGAAGCAGCTTTTGAAGCTGAGTAGGGCGAGCGGGGATTGTATGGAGTTTTTTCATTAAATTTTTCTTTGGTATTAAGAGGCAAAGCTCCAAAAACTTCATCAGTTGAGATATGATGAAATCTAATTTTGCCGTTTTTTAAAGCTGCCTCAAGCAAAATATGAGTGCCTTCAACATTGGTTTTAATAAATGGAGAAGCATCAAGAATTGATCTATCAACATGGCTTTCAGCAGCAAAATGAACAATGATATCAATTTTGTTATTTTTCAAAATTGAATCAACAACTTTAAAATCGCAAATATCTCCATGAATAAATTGATAATTTGAATTTTTTTCAACTGATTTTAAATTTTCAAGATTGCCGGCGTAAGTTAATTTGTCTAAATTAATAATTTTGTCTTGAGGATATTTTTTAAGCCAATAAAGAATAAAGTTGCTACCAATAAAACCCGCTCCACCCGTTATCAAAAGTTTCATAAAAAACAATTATAACAAAATAAAATGATTGAGATGATAAAAATATTATTTATTATTTGCTATTTAGTTATTACAAGTTAGCACAAATAATAAATAATGACAATTAAAAATTAATAATTAGAAATTTAATAGAAATTAGAAATTGAAAATTAGAAATTAATTTATTAGCTAGTAGATAGTAGTTAACATTTATGATTTAAAATTTAAAGATTGTTTCGAATTTCGAAATTCGAATTTCGGATTTATTTTATTTAAAGTTTAGGGTTTAGGATTTAGAGTTTTAAAATTAGTATTAAGTATTAAGGGATTTTTTTTGTTTCATGTTTCATGTTCTAAGTTCTACGTTCCACGTTCTACGTTAATGTTATTTAAACTTTCGGTTTTATTTTTCTTCTTTTTATTTTTCTGATGGAATATAAAATCGCTTTATTTAAATCAATATTTTTAATTCTGGCAAAACGAAGAATAGCTACTAAGATATCACCTAATTCTTTTTCATAAGTTTCATCTTTTTGGGCAGCAATATTGGTGGGTTTTCGGCCATGAGCGGCTAAATATGCTCGTGCCATCTCGCCCACTTCTTCAACTAAAGACAAAATCAACATTGAACCATATTCTTGTGAATGTTTCCATTCGCGATCAATATCCTCTAACTTTTTGTAATAACGACCAAAGATTGAAGTAATTTTTTTGCTTTTCATAAGGTTATTATAACTTATTATCGAATAAAATGCCTTTATTGTTTTATGTTTCAAGTTCTACGTTATAAGTTTCATGTTATAATTTTTTTATGTCCCAACAAGATTTATTTTCTAATAATAATTTTACTTTAGAAAAAAATCATAAAAAAAAGATAAAATGGCTTTCTCATTCAGCAATTGAAGAATTAAATCGTTGTCCGCGTTGTTTTTGGTTGTCTTATAAAGAGGGAATTAAGCTACCTGAGGGAATCCAATCTCGTTTAGCTAATCGCTTTGATAGTATTTTAAAAAAATATTTTAACACTTATCGAAATCAAGATAGATTACCTCCCTTAATTGAAGGAAAAATAAAAGGGAGATTAAAAAAACCATTTAAAGAAACATTTTTTTATAAATTTAATGATGATTTTGGTTTTTATGGAAAATTAGACGAATGCTTAGTTAACGAAAATGGTGATCATATTCCTGTTGATTTTAAGACTGCTTCATCTGATCCTCGAGAAAAAGAAATTTTATCCGCCTATCAGAATCAGATTGATGAGTATTTATTTTTACTTGAGGAAAATGGTTTAAAAGTGGCTAATTTTGGTTATTTAATTTATTTTTTTCCCGAAATGACAGTTGAGTTATCTGATGGTTTTCCCATGATTATTCATATTGTTAAAATTGAAAGAAAAATAAAAGATATTAAAAAACGGATCGAAAAAGCGGTTAATATTCTTCAGGGTCTTTTGCCTAAATCCGCTGATGACTGTATTTATTGTCGATGGTTTGAAAAAGTTAAGGGATATTATTAATAATTTAATAATTTATTTTTTTTATTAATCAAATCTTCCAAAATTTTCCAACGCTTTTTTTTGACTTCATAAGGGACATCATCTTTCATTACTTTTGTTGCTGCTGCCATTGGTCGAGGAGAGTACATGGCAATATAGGTTTTTTCAAAACCTACTTTTTTGCATAAATTAACTGTATTTTGAAATTCTTTATCAGTTTCTCCACAAAAGCCAACAATAATATCAGTGGTAAATTTTACCTCGGGGATTTTTTTTCTAATTTTTTCAATTAATTTTAAATATTCTTTTGCGGTATACCAACGATTCATCCGTTTTAGCACGTTGTCATCACCCGATTGAACTGGTAAATGAATTGTCCGAGTGATATTTTTATATTTAGCAATCACCTCAATTAACTCATCGGAAAAATCCCAGGGGTTAGAGGAAATAAAGTCAACCTTTTCAAAACCAAGTTTTGCGATTTCCTCAAGTAAATACGGAAAAAGAGTTGGAATACGATAACGACCTAAATGCTTGACGTAAATAGGTTTAAGTTTAGAAATCTGAAATTCTAAATCCGAAGCTTGAAACAAATTCGAATTTTTAAAACGTTTAGAATTTTGGTCATTTGGATTTTGAATTTGTTTCGAATTTCGATATTCGAATTTCGAATTTTTTATTAAATCAGCACCATAAGAATTAACATTTTGTCCCAAAAGAGTGATTTCTTTATAACCTTTATTTTTTAAACCAATTGCTTCTTTGATAATATCTTCAAAAGGCCGGCTTATTTCTCGACCTCTTGTAAAAGGAACAACGCAGTAGCTACAAAAATTATTACAACCATTTGATATTGGTATCCAAGCATGAGTTTTGTCAGTTCGAAGTGGAGCAAAGTCAAAGCCAACTTCTTCAATTGGCATAAACTCATCAACCTCAGGCATTCGTTCTTTGAGAATTTTTAAAAGTTTTCCGGTTTTATCACGCAATGCTAATCCAACCATGCAGCCAGTAACAATAATTTTCAATTTAGAATTTTCATTTTTCAATTTTGATAGATTTCTTACTAATCCATAAACTCTATCCTCAGCTGATTGACGAACCATGCAGGTGTTAATAACAATATAATTAGCGTCGTTATAGCCTTTTGCCGATATCATTCCTCGAGCTTCAAATGAAGCAACAATTCTTTCTGAATCAGCTTTATTTTGCTGACAACCAAAGGTTTTAATGAAATATCTTAGTTTCATGGATTTATTTTATCAAAAGAAAAACAAAAAAATTTTTGGTAAAATTAAAACTATGGGTTCAAAAATCAAAGATTGGAAAAAATTTTTTGAAAAAGGAAAAAAAATAATTCTGGTTACTTCATCAAAAGCAGGTTTACCCAATGCCAATATTGTTATATCGCTAGGTTTCTATAACAGCAAAATTTTAATTGCTGATTGTCAAATGATAACAACAATAAAAAACTTAAAGGAGAACCCTTTTATTTGTCTTATTGGTGGTTATTTTAAAATTAAAGGTAAAGCTGAGATTTTTACTAAAGGAAAATATTTTAACATCTGTGTTAGAGAAAACAAAGACTATCAAGTAAAACACGCAATTTTAATCTCAATAGAAACGATTTTTGATTTAGATAAGGTAAAAAAATTCTGTAAAAATTAATTTTTTATGAAGATAAATTTTATTTACTCAAAAATTTATTTTAAGTCTTTAAATAGGTTTAATCGGATAACAAGAAGTTGGGAAGAGGTTAAAAAAATAGGAAGAGCTTTTGAAAAAAAATATCAAGATGAGATTAAAAAAATAACAGAAATTATTCCAAAAATTATTAAAAAACCTTGGCGGAGAGATTATTTTGAGGTTTATTTAGTTGACTGGAACGGCCCAAGTTTTTCTCATCCATTGACTTTAAAAGTTAGAGAAGATTTGCTTTTAATGCTGGTTATTTTAGTCCACGAACTGCTTCATGATTTTTATTTTTTTAGAGATAAAAATATTAAAAAAGTAGAAAAAAGAGATTAATAATATTGTTAAAGAAGTGTTTAGAAGATTAAAAATAGACATTAATCAGCAGTTCAAATTTTTAGAAGAAATCTATAAGAATAGATTTGAGATAAAAAATAAAACTTGATAATAAAAATAAAGACTTTGAAGTTTGTTTAGAATATTGTTTCAAATAACAAAACACAAGTAATAATATTAAAGAAAAGTTAAAGACTAAAATTAAAAGATTTGATTAACCATCTTGTCTGCTTCTTTGTTTTTTTCGCGGGGAATTTGTTTGTAGACAATTGGCAGATTAATTTCTTGTTCTAAAATTTTAATTTTTAAAATATACTCTTTTATTTTTCCATTTTTTATCTTATAAAAACCATTCACTTGATTAATCAAAAGCTGAGAGTCGCTGTGAAAAATTATTTTATCAATAGCGTATTGATTTTTTATTTCTTTTAATTTTTCCAAAGCAAAAATCAACGCTTGATACTCGGCATCATTATTGGTAGCGACTCCAATTGGTTGATGATGTTGCAAAATTTTTTTACTTTTTATAAAAAAAACAACGCCAATCGTTGCTGGTCCAGGATTGCCTTTTGAGCCACCATCGGTATAGATCTTTAAAGTTGTCATAGTTTATAGTTTATTATAAAATTTTTTTATGAAAAAGGTGGTTTTAATTACTGGCGGTAGTGATGGTTTGGGTAAAGAGATAGCTAAAGTTTTAAAGGATAATTATCAAGTAGTGATCGTTTCTTCTAATTTAGAACGTTTAAAAAAAACTGCTGAAAAGTTGGGTGTTGCGTATTTTTTATGTAATATCGTTGATTTTAATCAATGCGAAGAAACAGTTAAAAAAATAATTAATAAGTTTGGAAAAATTGATGTTTTGATAAACAATGCCGGCGTCTGGATTGAGGGAGCATTGGAAAATAATAATGATTTTCAAATAAAAAAAACAATTGAGATTAATTTAATAGGTCAGATCTTTATGACTAAATCGGTTTTGCCGCTGATGAAAAAAAATAAAGCCGGAACAATTATTTTTATCAATTCACGAGCCGGATTAAAAACAAAAGGAAAAAGAACAGTTTATAATGCCACCAAATGGGGTTTAAGGGGATTTGCCGAATCATTAGAAGAAGAGATTGCTAATGATAAAATAAAAGTAATCTCTTTTTATCCGGGAAAGATGAGAACTAGTTTTTTTGAAAAAGCGGGAGTAAAAAAAGATTTAAGGGATGCTTTTAACCCTTTTTATTTAGCTAAACTAATAAAATCTATTTTAGATCTACCAAATAAGATAATTGTTTTTCAAGCAGGAATGAAAGAAATTAACGATTAACTTTTTTTACTTTCTCAATTAAAACAATAAAGATTAATAAAACTATTCCAATAGTCAAAAAAGCGATTAATTTTTCCTTACCTTTTAAGAATAGAGCACTAATTCCTAAAATAAAAGAGACCAACCAATAAAAAATAGCGATTCTTCTTCTTCCCCAACCAATTTCAAGCAACCGATGATGAAAATGACCCCAGTCAGCTCGAAAAGGCGACTTTTTGTTTTTTAATCTTCGTAAAATAGTGTAAAAAGCGTCAATCATTGGTACTGATAAAATTAAAATAGCGGTTCCTAATTTTCCAAAAGATAAAATAGACAAAACTCCTAAAAAAAACCCGGCTAAGGCGCCACCACCATAACCAGGTATGATTTTTTGGGGATAAAAATTCCAAGGCAAAAATCCCAGAAAAGCGCCGCTAACAATAAAAGAAAATATTGTTACTGCCTGAATCGAGATATCATGACTGCTAAATCTTTGCGAAAGCAACCCTAAAAAAAGGCCGGCAATAGCGACAAAACCGGGCAGTTGGCCATCAACGCCTTTACTCCAATTAACCATATTAACAATCCATACCAACCAGATAAGAGCCAAAAGATCAGCTAATAACCAAATCTTTTTTAAACCAAAAATGTTAATAGTAATTTGCGGTTGACTAAGATTAATAATTCCGCCAAAAGGATGAGAAATATAAGGAATTCCCAATCCGAAACCAATAGCAATACCGCAGATAAGAAAGTTAAGAAAAAAACGAAGATAAGGAGACAGATCATAATAGTCATCAAAAAGACCTAATAAAAGAAGAAAAAAACTAGCAATAAGAATTCCTAAAACTATTTTGTTAAGAGGAATAAAAATTAAAGTCGTTATTAAAACAGAAATATAAATTGGTAAACCGCCAGCTCGAGGAATTATTCCTTGATGGGTATGAGCCGGATGCTTTCTTTTTTTTCTGTCAGTGACTAAATTTAACTTTTTAGCCAAGAAAATTGTTGGTAGAGTAAGAAAAAAAGAAAGAAAAAAGGCAATGAAAAAAATTTCCAAAAACAAAACCATAATTTTTTAAGCGATTAAAGTGATAATTTTTATAAAAATTAATGGAACAACAATTATAAGAAATAAATTTAAATAACTAAGAATTTTTTGAATAAGAGGATTTTCTTTAAAAAATTTTTTACTAACAAAATTATTGATAAAAACAAAAAAATTTAAAAAAAAAGGAAGAAAAAAAATCATCCAGAGGTCGGCCAAACGATCTTCTCCCCAAAGTTTTGAATAAAATAAAGGAATTTGTGGCGGAAGACGATTAATTTTTAATATAAAAATTAAAAAAATAATTAAGTTGGCGCAAATTAAAAATATCATATTTTAGTAAACTGATTGAATATCAAATGAGCCATTGTCTTTTAAAACAAAAGCTTTTTTAGGATAAATAGGTAAATAATTAACAATCTTTTCCGCTGGAATCAAGATTTTCCCAACATAAGAAGGAATTTCTTGATAGCTTTTATTATAGATAAAAACCCTATTTTCATCAAAATAATATTGAGCCGTGTGAAAATCAAGTTCATTAGTGACATATAAAAGATCATCCTTTTTTGCCAAGATTTTTATTTCTCTAACAATTTTTTTAAAATCAGTTTTTTTTTGATATTTAAGTTGGAGTTTTTGGTAAGAAAAAGAAAGAAAAAATAAGAGAGAAATTAAAACAATTTTTGATTTTAAATTAAGATTTTCAATAATAAAAATTAAAAACAATAAAAGACCAATGGTTGAAAAAATTAAATAACGGGGTAAAAAAATTGGTTTAATAAAAGAAATTAATAAAACAAATAAAGGAATGATTGTTGCCCATAAAAACAGCATTTGAAAAAGATATTTTTTTTCTTGAGATAGTTTTTTATAGTAAATAAAAATTCCTTTAATTAAAATCATTGTTGTAAAAAGAGAGATTATTAAAAGTGATTTTTTAAATTCTTTGATAATAGTTGAGGGATAAAACGACATATCATTACCAGTAAAAATAATTCCTAGAAAGTTTTTTAACTCAACCATGGTTGGTTTTTTTATCCAAAAAGAAACGCTAAATTTATTTTTAAAAACAAAAAAAATTAACCACGGCAGAAACAATAAAAATGACAAAAATATTGTTTTAAAAGTTAAAAAACGATGTTTTTTTTTAGATAAAAAAGAAATAATTAATTGGTTAAAAAAAACCAAGATCATGAAATAATGAGTATAAAGACCGGCAATTAAAGAAAAAAGATAAAGTTTTTTATGATGGAAGAAAAAACTATAAAAAGAGAGAGTGGCAAAAAAAGCTAACATTGTATACATACGAGCCTCAAATGCATAATAAACAAAAGCAGGATTAATGGCGATTAATAAAAGATAACAGATTATTTGCCAAGAAGATTTAATTTTAAAAACTTTGGTAAGAAACAAAAAAATAAGATAAATAGTCGCCCAGTAAAAAATTAAAGAAAGCGTTCTTAAAGCAATTTCTGATGGGCCAAAAATTTTTATCCAAAAATGAAGAAAAAAATAATATAAAGGTGGATTAAAGTCAGCGGCGGTTAAGGAGATAATTTCTCCAAGATTTTTTTTAGCTAAAAGATAAGAAAAAGCCTCGTCTCGCCAAAAGCTTTGAACAAGAAAAAAAAGTGGCGTTTTGGTAAAAAGCCAGTTAATCATACTTTTTCTGTTACCTTATATTTTATCTTTTTTCCAAGCAAAAGTCGAGTATGAGCTTCAAGGGCCGGCAAGGATGAAAGAAAGAAAGAGACAATAGGTAAAAGATACCATTGAATGATTAAAAAAGGTAAAAGTTGAGGTTTAGTTTTTTGTTTAATCTGTTTTCTTAGTTTAATGTCTAAATAAAAATAAAAAACAAGCATTAAGGAAGAGAGAGTGAGAATTAATCCGGAAAGTTTTGGTAAGATAAATCCTAAAACGGTTTTTTTAAAAACAGGATTGATTATTGGTGGAATAGAGGCTGATAGAGTTAAGACAAAAAAAGAGGTAGGCCATAAAAAGTGGTTTTTAGCAAGAAAAATAATTTTTTTAAATTTTGTCCAAAAGTTAACTCTATTGTCAGTAAAAAGTTTTTTTAAAGAATAACCAACATCAGAAACTCCCCAGGCCCAGCGTTTTTCTTGTTGATAACGATTAAAAAGGGTTTTTAAAAGATTGCCGCTGTAAACAGCATCACTATTAATAATTGTGTAAAGAGGGATAGTTTTTACTTTATTTCCAAAAGCAAAAAAGGCTTGTAGATAAATATGCCAATCTTCCGGAATAATATCAACATCCCAATAATTTATTTTTTTTAAAAGCCAAAACGAGGTGGAATAGGTAGATATTTGAATAAGGTTTTGTTTTTGTTCGAGAAAAGCTAAACGCAAAATTGAGGAAAGAGTAGCTTGAATTCTGACAAAAATTGGCAGTTGCCAAAAGTTGTTATACAAAATTACCGGTGCCCAATAAAAATGAAACCTTCTCGTTTTGTCTTTAAGATAAGTATAAGTAAGATAGGAAAAATAATTTTTTGAAAAATGACTATCGGCGTCGGCGATAGTGATAATAATATCATCTAAAGACCAACTATTTTTTTTAATAAATTTTTCTAAAATTTTAGCTGCATAGGTTTGATTGCTTGCTTTTCCTTCTTCTTCTCCAACAACTAATTGATGAAAAGAGGCAATAATTTTTTTAAAAAAGCGTTGATACTTTTTTTTTAGATAAAAACTTTTTTTCTTGGCTTCTTTTTCTCTTTTTTCAAAAGCCAAAACCAAATATAAGTTTTTTTTATAAGTATAATCATTATTAATCAAAGAATTAATAGTTGATTCAAGTTTAGTTAATGGTTCTTTGTAATTGGGAATAATAATAAAATGTTTTATTTCTTTGGCTTTTTTTAAAAAAGAAAGTTTTTTAGCAAAGTTTATTTTGCTAAAATAAAGAAGTTTTTTATAGGATGAAACCGCCATATAAACTGTTTGAATGGATTTATAAAAAAAATAAAGATCAAAGGTGATAATAAAATAGGCAACTACGGCTGGATGAAAAGGAGAAAGCCAAAAAGGAATGGTAATAAAAACCCAACTGAGAAAAGGAACAAAACCGTCAATAATTCGCTGAAATATTTTTGTTTGGATTATTTTTTCTTTCATTAGAGAAATTATACTATGAGAATAAGTTATTGCCAAGCTTCGCAGATAATTCTAAAAGGGCAAAAATCACACCAACGACCAGGATTAGCAATAAATTTCTCTTGGCGAATTTTTTCTACAGTTTCTATAATCTCTTTTTTTAAATTTTTAATATCTTCCTCATTTTTTTTAAAAGTAACTTTATTATTAGTTTGGAGAAAATAAAAACTAAGTTCAATCTGAGAAGGTTTTTTATTAAAAAGTTTTTTATCGGTAGCGGCTAAAGCGTATAAAGAGAGTTGAAGATCTTTTTTTAATTCTTTTTCTGATGGTTGTTTACCGGTTTTGTAATCAATAATTTCAATTTTTCCTTTATTTTTTTGATCAACTCGATCAATTTTTCCGCTAATAATAATTCCTTGATCTAAATTAATCTTAAAAAATTTTTCCAGGGCAATAATTTTTAAATTTTCTTGATGATGGTTTTTGAAAAAATTAATTAAAATTTTTTCTCCTTCTTTTTTCATTCTTTTTTGATGAGCTAAGGAACTGTAGCCAACCGGTACCCAGTTTTTTTGATAAATTTCTAATAAATCATTTAAGTTAATTTTTTTATTTTTTAAGAATTCTTTATAAAAGAGATAAAGAGTTTTATGAATTGTTTCACCAAAGGAAAGTTGTCCCTGAGGAAGGGTGGGAATTTTTAAAACATATTGGTATTTATATTGAAGAGGACAGGTGTTAAAAATTTCCAGTTGGGAAAAAGAAAACTCATTAAAAATTAATTTTTTTTTGATGATTTTTTCATCGGTTTTTTTGAAATCAAAAAAAGAAAGTTTTTTTTGATTGTTTTTTTTATCATTATTGTTTATTAATGTTTTCTCTAGCGTTTTTTTTAAGGTTTCAAAAACAAATGGTGATATTCTTCTTTCTCGTTTTCCTTCTCCGTAAAACAAAGAGGAAGAAAGAAAACAAAAATCTTTGGTTCGAGTTAAGCCTACATAAAACAACCGTCTCTCTTCTTGTAAATGATAGTTTCCTTGAGGAAGGATTTCTTTAATTAATTCTTTAGGAAGAGGAATTGCCTCTTTTTTTTGATAGGTGGGAAAACGACCGGTGGTGAGATTAACTAAAAAAACCACCGGAAATTCTAATCCTTTGGCCGAGTGAACAGTTAAAAGATTAACAGCATCGTATTCAGGAATATCGGTTTGACTAACTAAAGGTGATTCACCTAACTCCAGTGACATTTCTAAATAGTCCACCACAGCAAAAACCGAAGCGTCCTCGTGTTCTTGTTCATAAGTTTTTAGTTTGTTAAAAAATTTAGAAATATTTAAGGCTATTTTTTCCTCCTTTTCAGTTTTATAATTTACTAATTGGTGAAGATAGTGAGTATCTTCTAAAAAATAATAAAGAATTTGACCGGCAGTTTCTTTTTTTATTAAGGAGAGATGACGATTAATCATTTTAAAAAAAGACAGAAGTTTTTTTCTTGACTCATTTTTGATTAGAGGTAAATGAGGTTGATAAATAGAAAAATCTTCTTGATAAAAGGTTTTGTCAAAAAAAGAGAGATAGATTTCAAGAGTTTGGAAAAGAGGTTGATTAATTTTTTTAGAAAACGATAAAAGAAGAGAGAGATCTTTTTTATCTAAGGAAAATATCTCCATTGAAAGAACTCGGAAAAGAGAAGGAGAGTCTTCGGGGTTAACCAAAACTTTTAAGTAAGCGATTAAATCTTTTACCTCTGGTTGTTTAAAAAGCATTCCCGGCCCAAAAAATTGATAAGGAATACCTTTTTGGGAAAGAGTTTGAATAAAAGGAGTAACGTGATTGTTGGCGCGTACTAAAATAGCGAAATCAGAAAATTTATAAAAAGATTTTAAGGCAAGAATTTTATTAGCGACAAATTCCGCCTCTTGTTCAACAGTTTTTGCTAGGAAAAAAGAGACCGCTTTCTTATTATTCTTTTTTTTGGCGATTAGTTTTTTTGAGATGGCTAATTTAGCTTCTAATGTGTCTGGATCATTGTTTTTTATTAATTGATAGGCGGCATTAAGAATGGTTTGATTGGAGCGATAATTGATATTAAGATTAATTTGTTTAGCTTGAGGATAATCTTTCATAAAAGAAAGAATATTTGAAATAGATGCGCCGCGAAATTTATAGATTGATTGTGAGTCATCGCCAACCACGGTTAATCGAGGATTATTCTTTGCTGGTGAAAGAAGTTTAATTAACTCATATTGGGCGATATTGGTATCTTGAAACTCATCAACCAAAAGATATGAAAACTGTTGTTGGTATTTTTTTAAAATTGTTGGCCGTTGGCGAAAAAGTTGAAGAAGATAAAAAACCAAATCAGCAAAATCCATCAGTCCTTCTTTTATTTTTAATTTTTGATATTTTTCATAAGCGAAAGCCAGTTCTAAATATTTTTGTTTTTCCTCTTTAGTTTCTTTTTCTGATTTTAAGGTCTTTACCCATAAAATATATTGTTGAGGACTAATATCTTCATCTCTTAATCGCGAAAAATGTTGAAGAAGATCATTTAAAAATTTATGAGGGTTGCCCAAAGGTCGAAAGTAATCTAAATCAAAAAGAAAAAGATTTTGACGAAGAAAGAGAATTGCTTCAGCTTCGGTCATAAGGCGAAAGTTTGATGGTAAACCAATATGAATAGCCTCTTCTTTTAAGATTTGGTGAGCAAAGCTATGAAAGGTTGAGATCCACATCTGAAAAAAACCCAAAGGAAGAGTTTTGTCAACCCTTTCTTCCATTTCTAAGGCGGCTTTCTCTGTGAAGGTAAGGGCTAAAATCTCCTCAGGTTTTGCTAATTGATTTTTTATTAAATGTTTAATCTTTTCCGTGATGACAAAGGTTTTTCCGGTACCGGCACCGGCAATAACAAGTAGAGGGCCTTGATGATATTCAACCGCTTGTTTTTGTTTTTGATTCATCTTTAAATTTTATCATTTTTATGAAGATGAATTAAGTAATTAGCAGTAAATAAAAAAAGAGAAAAAAGAATTAATAAACAAATAAGAAAAAAAACAGGAAAATATTTAAAGTTACTCAAATTTTTTTCCAGTTTAAAAGGACTAAAAATTAAGAATAAATAAATTAAAACAAGAGAAAAGGTAATAGCATGAAATCCAACCTGAAGAGTTTTTTTAAAACCGAGTTTCTTTTTAAAAAACAGTTTATAAAGGATAATATTTATAAAAGTAGCCAAGATTAGATAAAAAAAATTAGCCAAAAAAGAAAAGAATATCCAAAAAACAATTATTATAAAAAATATTAAAACAAGAGAGTTATTTAACTGATGAAGATTAATGATTAAATATTGAACATTTTCTTTATTAATTTTTTTATTAAAAAAACGAGAAAGGTAAGTTAAAGGAAGGACAACTAATTGGTTATTGTTTGATTTTATAACTAAATTTTTTGAGGTTAACAGAAAAAGACTATTATATATTTTAATTTTTTGAGGTTCGGCATTTTCGTCAACCACAAACAAAAGTTTTTTTTGGTTTTGATAATCCCACCAAGAAAAATATGGCTGATTGTAAGTGCTAAAAATATGATTATTTTCAATAAAAATAATTAAATCATCAGGATAGTTTTTAAGGGCGTTTATAAAAGATTGGGAGATTTTATTAATTTTATTCGGAGAAATGCGCCAGATCCAAAAAGATAAAAAAATAAAATTTAATAAAAGAATAAGAGAGATAATATATTTAAAAGAAAAGTTAAAACGGTAATGAGAAATTTTTTTATAAAACGAGCGATTAAGAAAAAAACTATTTCTTAAAACGAACAAAAAGCTCTTGACTTTTTTCATTATACGATTTATGATAATAAAGAGGCTTAATAAAAGTCAAGATAATTTTTTATTATTTTTTATTATTTTTTATTTATTAGTTTAATTTTTTTAATTATATGGCAGAAGGAGTATTTCAAAGAACAAAACCCCATTTAAATATTGGGACTATTGGTCATGTTGATCATGGAAAAACAACTTTGACTTCAGCTATTCATTATGTGTTATCAAAAAAAGGAATGGCAAAATTTTTAAAATATGAGGAGATTGATAAGGCTCCGGAGGAAAAAGCTCGTGGAGTTACTATTAACCTTCATCATTCCGAATATGAGACTGAAAAAAGACACTATGCTCATATTGATGCTCCAGGTCATGCCGATTACATTAAAAATATGATTACTGGAGCGGCTCAGATGGATGGTGCTATCTTAGTGGTTTCTGCTCCGGATGGGCCAATGCCTCAAACAAGAGAACATATTCTTCTAGCTAAACAAGTAAATGTGCCGGCGATTGTTGTTTTCTTAAATAAGGTCGATATGGTTTCTGATAAAGAGATTATTGATTTAGTAGAAATGGAAGTGAGAGATTTATTAACTAAATATGGTTTTCCTGGAGACAAAGTTCCAGTTATTAAAGGATCGGCTCTTAAAGCATTAGAAAATGATGCGGAAGCAATAAAATCAATTGAGGAATTAATGAAAGCGGTTGATGAATATGTGCCGGAGCCAGTTAGACCAATCGATAAGCCCTTTTTAATGCCAGTAGAAGATGTTTTTACCATTCAAGGAAGAGGAACAGTAGTTACCGGAAGGGTAGAAAAAGGTGTTTTAAAAGTGAATGAAGAAGTAGAAATTGTTGGTTTAAAAGAGACAAAAAAAACAGTGGTTACTGGAATTGAGATGTTTAGAAAAACATTAGATGAAGCAAGAGCAGGAGATAATGTTGGTTTACTTTTACGAGGTATAGAGAAGAATGATGTTCAAAGAGGTCAGGTGATTGCTAAACCAGGAACAATTACTCCTCATACTGAGTTTGAGGCAGAAATATATGTTTTAACTAAAGAAGAAGGTGGACGTCACACTCCCTTTTTCAGCGGTTACCGACCTCAGTTTTATATTCGCACCACTGATGTTACTGGCGAGTTAAAATTACCAGCAGGAGTAGAGATGGTAATGCCAGGAGACAATATTAAAATTACTGGTAAATTAATCTATCCAGTAGCAATGGATGAGGGATTGAAGTTTGCTATTCGGGAAGGTGGTCATACAGTTGGTGCCGGAGTGGTAACTAAAATTATTAAATAATTCTGATAATTTTTATAGCTCTTTTATATTATGCCTAAAGGAAGAATTAGGATAAGATTAAAATCATATGATCATCGGTTAATTGATGATACCTGTCAGAAAATTGCTGATACAGCAATAAGAACAGGCGCTTCAATTGTAGGACCAATTCCTTTACCGACAAAAAAAGAGGTTTATGTAGTAAATAAGTCATCATTTACTGATAAAAATGCTCGTGATCATTTTGGTTTAAAGATTCATAAACGTTTAGTTGATATTTTAAATCCCACTAATCAAACAATTGATTCTTTAATGCATTTAGAATTACCAGTAGGAGTAGAGATTGAATTAAAAATGTAAGCTTTTCTTTTATTTTTCAATTGACCAGAAGTAATTAGTATTATATAATTTATCATTACATGATTTTCCATAAACAAAGGAAAAAGGAAAAGAAATTTTGATTTTTCCGGATTGGAAGTTTTTTTAGACCCCAATCTGGGGTCTTTTTTTGTCTTATGATGGGTTTTATTTTAGGAAAAAAAATATCATCAACTCAATTATTTAATGAAAAAGGAGAGAGGATTCCAGTAACTTTTATTAATACCTCTTCCTGTTATTTGATAGGAATTAAATGGGGGGAAAAAGATAAATATTTTTCTCTTAAGTTGGGATTGGGAAAGAAAAAAAATATTAAAAAACCAGTTAAAGGCGAGTTAGAAAAAGCGGGGATAAAAACCCCGCTTCGTTTTTTAAAAGAGTTTAGGATAGAGAAGTATTTAAAAAAGATCAGTTTGATTGAAGATAAAGGTAAAAAAGGAGTGATAATAGATGAGAAAAAAATCTATATAGGAGATAAAATTAATCCGACAATCTTTTTTAAACCAGGAGATTTAGTTGATATTAGCGGTATCTCAAAAGGGAAAGGATTTCAAGGAGTGGTTAAACGTCATCATTTTGCCGGCGGTCCACGAACTCATGGTCAATCAGACAGAGAAAGGGCACCAGGATCTATTGGTCAGACAACAACGCCGGGAAGAGTTTATAAAGGAAAAAGAATGGCTGGTAGAATGGGTGGTGAAAGAAAAACAGTAAAAAATTTAAAGATAGTTGAGGTAAAAGAAAAGGGGATTTTAGTTAAAGGATTAGTCCCAGGAGGAAAAAATGGATTATTGGAAATAAAAACAGCCAATAATAGTTTATGATGTTAATAATTAAATTAGATAAATCAAAAAATGTCGCAGGAAAAACAAGATAAAAAAATAAAAACAGGAAAGACAAAAAGAAAAGAGATAATAGAAGAAAATAAATTAACAATTCCTTTATATAACTTAAAAGGTGAAGAAAAAGGGAAAATTGAATTGCCAAAAGAAATTTTTGATGCGCCAGTTAATAAGGGGTTAATAGCTCAATACGTGAGAGTTTATTTAGCTAATCAAAGAAAAGGAACTGTTTCTACCAAAACTCGATCAGAAGTAAGTGGCTCAACAAGAAAAATTTATCGACAAAAAGGAACGGGACGAGCGCGTCATGGAGATATTAAGGCGCCAATTTTTGTTGGTGGAGGTATTGCTTTTGGACCGAAACAAAGAGATTATTCTTTAAAAATTAATAAAAAACAAAAAAGAAAAGTTTTTCTTGGAGCGTTAACTTTAAAACAAAAAGAAAAAAGTATTATTGGTTTAGACGATGAGTTTTTAAAAATTAAACTAAAAACCAAATTATTTTACGAGTTTTTAAAAAAATTAAAGTTAGAAAAAGAAAAGATCCTTTTAATTTTTTCTAAAAAAGAAAAAAACAACTTATTATTGGCAGCAAGAAATTTGTCCAATGTGGAATTATCCGCAATAAATTTACTTAATAGTTATCAAATTTTAAAAAATAAATTTATTTTAATTACCAACGAAGCATTAACAGTTTTAAAAAATCACTTTTTGATTAAAAATGAAATTAAATGAGGTAATTATTAGTCCAATTTTGACAGAAAAATCAACCAGTCTTAGTCGCAAAGGTGTTTATTTATTTGAGGTTAATGGTGATGCTAATAAATTTCAAATAAAGGCGGTTTTGGAAAAAATTTACCCAGTAAAGGTGGAAGCGATTAACATAGGTTGGCGAAAAGGAAAGATAAGAAGAGTAGGAAGAAAAATGAAAATTAAAAAATTAGCATCAAAAAAAATAGCCTTTGTTAAGTTAAAAGAGGGAAAAATTGATGTTTTTCCTCAAATTTAATTTAAATTAATATGAATAAAAAAGATAAATTAACCGATAATCAACCGGAAAAAAAATTAACCGTTATTTTAAAAAAACATTCGGGACGAGATAATTCGGGAAAGATTTCAGTTCGTCATCAAGGCGGAAGGCAAAAAAGGTATTATCGAATAATTGATTTTAAAAGAGATAAACGAAATATTGAGGGAGAAGTAGTAAGGATTGAGTATGATCCTAATCGAAATGCTCGGATTGCTTTAATTAAGTATGCCGATGGTGAGAAACGTTATATTTTGCAACCAGACAAATTAAAGATTGGCGATAAGATAACTGCCCAGGAAGAAGCGGAGATTAAGGTAGGTAATGCTTTACTTTTAAAAAATATTCCTTTGGGAGTACCAATACATAATGTTGAACTTTATTCGGGAAAAGGAGGACAACTGATTCGAGGAGCGGGAACCTATGGAGTTTTAGTCGCTAAAGAAGAAAAATATGTTCATTTGAAACTACCATCAGGAGAGATTAGAAAGATTTTAAACAATTGTTGGGCCACTATTGGTCAGGTAGGAAATATTGATCATAAACAAGAGATTATTGGTAAGGCGGGAAGGAAAATTTTAATGGGAATTAGACCAACAGTTCGAGGAACAGCTCAGAATCCACGGAGTCATCCTCATGGTGGTGGTGAGGGAAAAGTGGGTGAAGGAATGCATCCAAAAACTCCTTGGGGTAAACCAGCCCGAGGAAAAAAAACGCGAAAAAGAAATAAGTGGAGTGATAAATTAATTATCAAAAGAAGAAAATAATTATAATTTAAATTAAATTAAGATTTATGGAGGCAAAAGCATATATTAAAAATGTAAAAATTTCGCCGAAAAAACTAAGATTTTTGTTACCGGAAGTTAAAAAACTTAAACCATTAGAAGCTTTGGATTATCTTTTTTATACTCCAAAAAAAGGGGCAAGAATTCTTTACCAAGCATTAAAATCAGCTATTGATAATGCTAAAAAGACTTTAAAAATTAAAGAAGATTTATTAAAATTTAAAGTTTTAACAGTGGAAGAAGGTCAAAAATTAAAGAGATATCAACCAGGAGGAAGAGGAACAGTAAAACCAATTGTTAAAAGAATGTCTCATATAAAAGTTATTCTTGAATCAGAAGAAAAAAAATAAATTATGGGTCAAAAAATTAATCCTAAAATTTTTCGCTTAGGTATATTATATAACTGGGATTCCCGGTGGTTTTTCTCTAATAAAGCTCTTTATCGAAAGAATTTACTTTTAGATATTAAGTTGCGAGAGGCAATTTTTAAAAATTATGCTTATGCTTCAGTAACTCAGGTAGAGATTGAACGAGCTATTAACAAAATTACCTTAATTATTCATTCAGTTAAACCGGGAATGATAATTGGTCAAGGAGGTAAAAGATTGGAAGAATTAAAAAAATTTATTGCAAAAACACTAAATATTGATAATAAATCAAAAGAAATAAAAATAGATATTAAAATTGAGCCGGTAAAGAAACCTTATTTAAATGCTAATTTTGTTGCTCAGACAATTGCCAGTAAGTTAATAAAGAATTTTCCTCATCGATCAGTTGTTCACAATGCTATGGATAGAGTGATGGAAGCAGGAGCTAAAGGAGTAAAAATTCAGTTGGGCGGTCGAGTCGCTGGTGCAGAAATTTCTCGAAGAGAGAAATATTTTCAAGGAAAAGTTTCCACCTCAACGATTAGAGCTAATATTGATTTTGCACGTTTTCCAGCTCTTACTAAATCAGGATATGTCGGAATAAAAGTTTGGATTTGTAAATAAAACATGTTAGCGCCGAAAAGACAAAAATTTAGAAAGCAGTTTCGGGGAATTTGGAGAAAAATTGCTATTAAAGGCAATGAGCTTAATTTTGGTAGTATGGGTTTAAAATCATTGGAACAAGGTTGGATAAAAGATAGAGAAATTGAAGCGGCGAGATTAATTTTAGCTCGGGCAACGAGAAAAAATGGCAAGTTTTGGATAAGAATTTTTCCTGATAAGCCATATACAAAAAAACCACCTGAAGTGACAATGGGAGCGGGAAAAGGCGATGTGGTTTATTTTGTTGCTTCGGTGGCTCCCGGAAGAATTCTTTTTGAGATTGATGGTTTGCCAAAAAACGAAGCAGAAAAAATTTTAAAAAGCATTAGTTATAAATTATCAGTAAAAACAAAAGTTGTTGATAAAATATGAAAAAAGTTGTTAAAGAATGGCAGAAAAAGTCAATAAAAGAAATAGAAAATGAGATAAATAAAATACGAGAAGAAATTGCAAAATTAAGGATTGAAATGAAAGTTAATCCACCAAAAGATACTAATATTTTAATAAAAAAAAGAAAAAATTTAGCAGTGGCATTGACGATTTTAACTCAAAAAAAAGAAGAAGAGACTTTAAAAAAAGAATTAAAGATAAAAAAAGAATAATTTACTAATTTTAATTTTTAAATATTAAATATGGCAAAAATTTTAAAAGGTAAAGTAATTTCTAATAAAATGAAAAAAACAGTTACTGTTTTAGTAGAAAGAAGATTTCGTCATCCATTATATGAAAAAGTAATTGTTCAGCATAAAAAATATAAAGTCCATAATGAAAGTTTTGATTTAAAAGAAGGCGATGAAGTTATGATTAAGGAGACAAAACCGATTTCTAAAGAAAAACACTTTATTGTTTTAAAAAAGATTAATTAGTTGTTAATATTTTAAAATAAAATGTTACAATTACGTTCAATTTTAAACGTCGCTGATAACACAGGTGCTAAAAAAGTAGCTTTGATTGGTATTCCTGGTAAGGGAAATCGACGATTAGCTTATGTAGGAGAAGTAGTTAATGTTTCGGTGAAAGAAGCGATTCCTTATTCGCAGGTAAAAAAGGCGAGGGAGTATCAGCGGTGATTGTGAGAACAAAAAAAGAGAAACGAAGAAAGGATGGTAGTTATATTCGTTTTGATGATAATGCCTGTGTGATTTTAGCTGGAAAAGGAAATAAAGAACCAAAAGGAACGCGGGTATTTGGACCAATTGCTAAAGAGGTAAAAGATAATGGTTTTAACAAAATTGCTAGTTTGGCCGAAGAAATGTATTAAAAATTTTTTATTTTACCTATTTTATTATGAAGATAAAAAAAGGTGACAAAGTAAGAATAATTTCCGGAAAGGATAAAGGAAGAGAAGGAATAATAGAAAAAGTTTATCTAAAAGCTAATAAAGTTCTTATTTCGGGAATAAATTTATATAAAAGACATATTAAAAAAAGCGAAAAGTTCCCTCAAGGAGGAGTAGTGGAAATTCCTCGACCTTTATTGGTATCAAAGGTAATGTTAATTTGTCCAAAATGTCATAAATTAACAAGAGTTGGTTTTGAAAAAAGAGAAAAGAAGAAATGGCGAATTTGTAAAAAATGTCGAGAAAAAATTTAATTTTTATTATTTTTTATAAATATGGAATTTAAAGATTTTTTTGAAAAAGAAATAAGGAAAAAATTAATGGTAGAAATGGGAATAAGTAATTTAATGGCCGTACCAAGGCCAATAAAAATAGTGATTAATGTTGGCGCTGGTGAGGCAGTAGTTAATAAAGAAGCATTAAAAAAAATTAGCGAACAAATAGAATTAATTGCTGGTCAAAAGCCGGTGATTACTAAGGCAAGAAAATCAGTTTCTGCTTTTAAAATTAGAAAAGGATTACCCATTGGTGTTAAAGTAACGTTAAGAAGAAAAAGAATGTTTGCTTTTTTAGAAAAATTGATTAAAATTATTATTCCGCGTTTAAAAGACTTTCGAGGAATTTCAGAGAAAAGTGTTGATCAGGCCGGTAATTTAAATTTAGGTTTTAGTGAACAGACAATTTTTCCCGAGATTGATTTTGATAAAATTGATAAGATTAGAGGTTTAGAAGTAACGATTGTTACTAACGCTAAAAATAAAGAAAAAGGAAAAAAATTATTTGAATTGTTAGGAATTCCTTTTAAGAAATAAAAATTAATTATGGCAAAAAAGTCAGATGAGGTTAAGTTTTTAAAAAAACAAAAGTATCAAGTACGTCATCGTAATCGCTGTCCTTTATGTGGACGGGCTCGAGGATATTTAAGAAGATTTGGTTTATGTCGAATTTGTTTTCGAGAAAAAGCCTTAGAAGGCCAAATTCCTGGAGTTAAAAAAATTTCTTGGTAAAATTATGAGTCGTTCAGCAAAAAAAGGTCCTTATATTGACGAAAAATTACTTAAAAAAATATTGAAACAGAAACAAACTGGGGACAAAACGCCAATAAAAACTTGGGCGAGAGATAGTCAAATTGCTCCAGAGTTTGTTGGCCATCGCTTAGCTATTCATAATGGTCGAAAATTTATTGAAGTTTTTATTACTGAGATGATGGTTGGTCATCGTTTAGGTGAGTTTGCACTTACAAGAACTTTTAGAAGTCATGGTAAGGTAACGAAAAAAATCGTTGAACCAACATAAAAACTATAAAATTATGGGAAATTCGGCAATTGATTTAATTATCAGAATTAAAAATGGTTATCTGGCAAAGAAAGAGATGGTTGAGTCTCCTTATTCTCGTTTTCGTGAGGCAATTTTAGTTAAATTAAAAGAGTTAAAATTTATTAAAGATTTCAAGGTAAGCGGTGAAAAAATTAAAAAAATAATTATTGAACTTTTTTATCATCAAGGCAATTCTTGTTTAACTGAAGTAGAGATAATTTCCAAACCAGGAAGAAAGATTTATGTTTCTTATCGTGATTTAAAACCAGTTCTTAATGGTTTTGGTTATTCTATTTTATCAACCCCTCAAGGAATTATTACTGATAAAGAGGCTAAAAGAAAAAAAGTTGGGGGTGAGTTGTTATTTAATATTTGGTAAAAAATATGTCAAAAATAGGTGAAAAACCAGTAGTTATAAAAGAAGGTGTTAGTATTATTCAAGATAAAGAGAAGATTTTAATTAAAGGAAAAGAGGGTGAGTTAATGATTAATTTACCACCAGATCTTGTTTTAGAAAACAAGGACAATCTGTTATTTTTAAAAAGAAAAAATAATAAAAGTAAGGTTAAGGCATTGCATGGTCTTTATCGTCAATTAATTAATAATGCGGTAATTGGAGTTAATAAAAGATGGGAAAAAAGATTGGAGATTGTCGGTACCGGTTATAATGTGAAGTTACAAGGAGAGGATCTAGTTTTTAAATTAGGTTATTCTCATCCGGTAATTTTTAAAAAAAGAGAGGGGATAAAATTTAACGTGGAGGGAAATAATAAAGTGATTGTTTCTGGATGTGATAAACAATTAGTTGGTGAGATAGCTTATCAAATAAAGATGTTAAAAAAACCTGATGCTTATAAAGGAAAAGGAATTCGTTATGAAGATGAAAAGTTAAGAATTAAACCGGGAAAGAAAGCCAAGGCTACCAGTACTGGTGCCTAAAAATTTTTAAAAAATATGAAAAAAATTGTTACTTTTGACAAAAAATTAAGAAAGATAAAAAAGGTTAGAGAGAAAATTAAAGGAACAAAACAAAGACCAAGAATCGCTGTCTTTCGTTCTAATCGTTATATTTACGCTCAGGCGATTGATGATGATATAAGAAAAACAATAGCCACTTTTTCTAGTTTAAATCTTAAAAAAGAGGATAAAGAGATAAAAATAAAAAAAACTGAGGAAGCAAAAATAGTCGGGTTGAAATTAGCCGAATTATTAAAGAAAAAAGAGATTGATAAAGCAGTTTTTGATAGAAGATTTTACCATTATCATGGTCGAGTAAAAGCATTGGTTAATGGTTTAAGAGAGGGAGGGATAAAAATTTAAAAATAAAAAATAAAAAATAAAAAATTAAAAATTATAAAAATCAAATAAAAAATTAATTATGAATGAGGAAAAAAAAGAAAAAAAATTTGAAGAGAATGTCTTATTAATTAGAAGAGTTTCTAAAAAAATTCCCGGCGGAAATTACATTACCTTTTCTGCTTTGGTAGCCATTGGTGATAAACAAGGCCAGGTGGGTATTGGTATGGGGCGGGGATTAGAAGTGCCGCCGGCAATAAAAAAAGCGGTTAATTTTGCTAAAAAACATCTAATCACCGTGCCGGTTTTTAAAAAAACTATTCCGCATCAGATAAAAATAAAATACAAAGCAGCAAAAATTCTTCTTAAACCAGCTCCAGAAGGAACCGGTTTAAAAGTAGGAAGCGTTGCCCGGGTGATTTTATCTTTAGCCGGAGTGGAAAATGCCTCAGGAAAAATTATTGGTGGCCGAAATCAAATAGTTAATGCTTATGGAGTAATAAAAGCCTTAAAAAAATTAAAAATTAAAAAAAATAACAAAAAATGACTAGTAATTTTTTATCTCAATTAAAAAAAATTGTTAAAAAAAGAAAAAAAAGACTTGGTCGAGGTTTAGGAAGCGGAAAAGGATCCAAATCGAGTCGGGGAATTACTCGTCATCAAAAAGCGCGAGAAGATATTCCTTTAGCTTTTGAAGGTGGTCAAGGAAGAATAATAAAAAAATTTCCTTTATTAAGAGGAAAAGAAAAAAACAAACCAGTAAGAGAAAAACCAACCATAGTTAAACTATCAAGTTTTAATCTTTTTAAAAATGGAGAGAAAGTGACACCTGCAAAACTTTTAGAAAAAAAGATTATTAAAAAAATTACTAAAGGAGGAATAAAGATTTTAAACAGTGATCAGTTAAAGAAAAAAATAATCATTAAAGGAATGCTAGTTTCTCAATCAGCTAAAAACATTATTGAAAAGTTAGGAGGCAAGGTTAATAAAAAACTATGAACGAATCAATTAGTAAATTAAAGCTTTTATTTAAAGATCCTAATTTAAAACAAAAAACCCTTTTTACTTTGTTAATTTTTCTTGTTTTTAGGATTTTTGCTTTTTTGCCGGTGCCGGCAATTAATTTAGGAAGACTGCGAGTTCTTTTTGCTCAAAATCAGTTTTTAACTTTATTAGATATTTTTTCCGGTGGTACATTAATTAATTTTTCTGTGATGGCTTTGGGTTTGAATCCTTATATTAATGCCTCGATTATTATTCAGCTATTAACAATGGTTTTTCCTAAGTTAGAGGAGTTGGCTAAAGAAGGCGAATATGGTCGTTTCAAAATTAATCAATATACTCGTTTTTTAACTTTACCTTTAACCTTAGTTCAGACAATAGGCATATATTTTCTTCTTAAAAATCAAAAAATTATTATCAATCTTTCTTTGTTGGAATTATTTTCTTTTGTGGCAACAATGGTAGCAGGCACTTTTATCTTAATTTGGTTTGGTGAGTTAATATCAGAATTTGGTTTAGGTAATGGTATTTCTCTTTTAATTTTTGTAGGCATTATTGGTAGGTTGCCAATAGTGATAGCGCGAACTGCTTTTATTTTAACCCCAGAAATGATTTTTAATGTAATTATTTTTTTAATTTTAGCAATATTGGTTATTGCTTCAGTGGTTTTTATTAATGAAGCGGTGAGAAAAATTCCGGTTTATTACGCTAAAAGAATTAAAGGAAATCGAGTTTATCAAGGAGCGACTAATTTTTTACCTTTGAAACTTAATCAAGCGGGCGTGATTCCGATAATTTTTGCTGTTTCTTTTGTTCTTTTTCCTCAGCTTATTGGTAATTTTTTTCTTTATTCTAAAACAAAATTAGTGGCGAAAATCGCCTCATTTTTAGTTAAATTTTTTTCACCAACAGGATTTTTTTATAATTTTTTTTATTTTATTTTAGTGGTCGGTTTTACCTTTTTTTATACTATAATTGTTTTTAATCCTCAAAAAATTGCTGAAGAGATTCAAAAATATGGTGGATTTATTCCCGGTATAAGACCGGGGTTAGCAACAAAAGAATATTTAGAGAAGATTTTATATAGAATTACCTCAGTGGGAGCAATTTTTTTGGGAATAATTGCTATTTTACCAGTATTAGTATCAAAAATTACTACAATACCTAATTTAGTCATTGGTGGCACTGGAATTTTAATTGTTGTTTCTGTGGTTTTGGAAACTTTTAAGATGATTGAAGCTCATTTAGCAATGAAAAGTTATGATAAATTTATTAAATAAATAATATGGCAAAAAAAGGGTCACGAACGTTAATCGGTTTAGTTTGCGAGGTATGTCGCAATCATAACTATACCACCGAGAAAAACAAACTTAATACCGATCAACCATTAAAATTAAAAAAATATTGCTCTAAATGCAAAAAACACACCATTCATAAAGAAAAGAAAAAATTATGAAAATAGTTTTATTTGGTATTCAAGGTTCAGGAAAATCAACTCAAGGAAATCTTTTATCAAAACAGTTAAATCTTCCTTATCTGTCTACTGGTCATATTTTAAGACAGTTGTCAAAAGAAAAGACAAAGTTGGGTCGTTATATTAAAGAAACGATTAATGCTGGTTTTTTAGTGCCGGATGAAAAAATGATTAAAATCGTTGACGGTTATTTAAATAGGAAAGAATATCAACGAGGTTATATTTTAGATGGTTTCCCCCGAACATTGTATCAGGCAAAAAAATTTAAAAATAATATTGATAAAGCAATTTATTTAAAAATTTCTGATAAAGAAGCTTTATGGAGGCTTCTTTATCGGAATGATGATGGTCGCGAAGATGAAACATTACCGGCTTTAAAAAAAAGGATTGATCTTTTTAAAAAGTTTACTTTACCGGTAGTTGATTTTTATCAAAAAAAAGGAAAATTGGCAGTAATTAATGGCTCAAAATCAATTGAAGAGGTAAATGAGGAAATTCTCAAGAATTTGGGCAAACAGTTGATTAAGAATCAAATTAAATCGTGGGAAAATAAACAAAAAGCAATTATTGCTATTGTTGGTTTGCCAGGAGCAGGAAAGACAGAGGCAGCTGAATATTTTAAGAAAAAAGGTTTACCGGTAATCAGTTTTGGTAAGATTATTAATGATTATATTGATAAAAAAGGATTACCTCATATTGAAAAAATTCATCATCAAGTGAGAACTCATTTGAGAGAGAAATATGGTAAGGAAGCATTAGCGGTTTTAAATATTAAAAATATAAAGAAACTTTTAAAGAAGAATTTAATTATTATTATTGATGGAATGCGTTCTTGGGAAGAATATATTTATTTAAAAAAAGAGCTTCCCAAAGTAAATATTTTTATTTTAGCTTTATTTGCTAATAAAGAGTTACGTTATCAAAGAATTAATCAAAGAAAAGATAGAAAAACCCTAAAAGGAGAAGAAAGAGATATTGGTGAGTTAATTGATACTAATATGGGGCCAACCATTGCTTTTGCCGATTTTCTTATTAAAAACAATTTTTCTAAAGAAGATTTTTATGATAAGTTAGATGAAGTTTATCGGATAATATATTTTTCTTTATGATTAATTTAAAAAGTGAAAAAGAAATTGCTTTAATGAAAGAAGGAGGTAAAAGATTAAGAAAGGTGGTGGCCGAATTGATTTTTTTTTGTCAAGAAGGAAAAACAACTAAGGAAATTGACGAAAAAGCGGAAGAGTTAATAAAAAAAATGGGCGGTGAGCCGTCTTTTAAAAAAGTAAAAAATTATTTTTGGTCAACTTGTTTGTCAGTTAACGAACAAATTGTTCACACACCTCCTTCAGAAAGAGTATTAAAAAAAGGTGATTTATTAACCTTAGATGTTGGTTTTTATTATCAGGGTTTTCATACTGATTTTTCCACCTCTTTTTTAATAGGAAAATTAGAAAGAGAAGATGATAAAATAGAAAGATTTTTAAAAGTAGGGAAGATTACTTTACAAAAAGCAATATCTCAGGTAAAGGAAAATAATCGGATTGGCGATATTTCTGAGACAATTGAAAAAGAGATTTACAAAAATGGTTATTATGTGATAAAAAGATTAACTGGTCATGGGATTGGAAAAGAGTTGCACGAAGAACCAATGATAGCGGGTTTTTTATTAGGGAAAAAAGAAAATACTCCTTTAATTAAAAAAGGATTAACGATTGCAATTGAAGTTATTTATTCAATGGGAACAGAAGAAATGATTTACGAAAAAGACAATCATTGGTCTTTAGTAACGAGAGATAAAAGCTTATCCGCTTGTTTTGAACATACTGTGGCATTAACCGATAAAGGAGTGATAATTTTAACATAGATTTAAAAAAAATTTATGTTAAAATATAATTTTTATGAAAGAAAAACCAATTGTGGTTGAAGGAGAAGTAGTAGAAAATTTACCTAATACTTTATTTCGTGTTAAACTTTTTGAAAGTGAAAGGATAATTTTGTGTTATTTATCAGGAAAAATGAGAAAAAATTTTATTAAAATTTTACCTGGTGATAGGGTAAAAGTTGAAATAACTCAATATGACCCTAATCGGGGAAGAATAGTTTATCGAAAATAAAAATGAAAGTAAGAGCGTCAATTAAAAAAATTTGTCCTAAATGTCAATTAGTAAAAAGAAAAGGTCGATTGTATATTATTTGTTCTAATCCCAAACATAAACAAAAACAGGGATAAAAAAATTATGATAAGAATATTAGGGGTAGTTTTACCAGATAATAAAAGAATAGATTATGCCTTAACTCTTTTATATGGTATTGGTTGGTCTAACTCATTTAAAATTTTAGAGACATTAGGTATTGAAAAAAGTAAAAAAGTTAAGGATCTAAAAGAGGAAGAGGTAAAAAAAATTATTGATTTATTGGAAAAAAAATATAAAGTTGAAGGAGATTTAAGGCAAGAGATAACGGAAAACATTAAAAGATTAAAAGAAATTGGTTGTTATCGAGGAATTAGACATATTAGAAATTTACCGGTGAGAGGACAGCGAACTAGGTCAAATGCGAGAACAAAAAGAGGAAAAAGAAAAACTGTTGGTGCTTTAAAAAAAGAAGCTTGGGCAAAAATAGAGACGCAAAAAACTAAACAAGAATAAAAATAATTTTTTAATCATTTATGAAAAAAAAACAGATAAAAAAACAGATTGAAAAAGGAAGAATTTATATAACAGCCACTTTCAATAATACCTTAATTACGGTAACTGATGAGAAGGGAAATCCGGTGGTAGTTGGATCAGCCGGAAGGTATGGTTTTTCTGGAACAAGAAAATCTACTCCCTATGCGGCAACAATTGTGACTGAAGCCACGCTGAAAAAAGCAATTAACGAACATAGTTTAAAGATTGCCAATGTTTTTGTAAAAGGAATTGGTCCGGGTAGGGAAGCGGCTTTGAGAGTAATCAAAGAGTTTGACATTGATGTGGAAAAATTAGTTGATATTACACCAGTTCCTCATAATGGTGTTAGACCATCAAAAATAAGAAGAGTGTAATAAAAATTAAAAATTAAAAATAGAAATTAGAAATATGAGATATACGGGTCCAAGAAATAAGATTTCTCGAAGAGAGGGAATGGATTTGGGACTTAAAACACCAGGGGCTAAAGCTCATTCCAGTCTTCTTCGGAGAATTAATCTATTACCAGGACAACACGGGTTAAAAAAAAGAAAAAAAATTTCTGAAAGAGGCGAACAATTAAGAGAAAAACAAAAGTTAAGATATATTTTTGGAATAACTGAAAAACAGTTAAAAAAATATTTTAAAATTGCTTCAGAAAAAAAAGGCAATACTGCTTCTTATTTAGCCATTTTTTTAGAGAGAAGATTAGATAATATTGTTTATCGTTTAGGGTTTACACCAACAAGAGCATCGGCTAGACAGTTAGTTTCTCATGGTCATATCAAAGTAAACGATAAGATAATTAACATTCCTTCTTATCAAGTAAAAATTAATGATATAATTTCTCTTTTTAAAGAAAAAACTCAAAAGATTCCTTATATTCAAAAACAATTATCGATAAAAGAAATTATTTTGCCGTTTTGGTTGGAAAAAGAAGCTATGGTGGGTAAGTTAATTAGTCAACCTGATAGTAGTGAGATTGAAAAGCAGATAAATTTGAGATTAGTAATTGAATACTATTCTCGATAGTTATTATTTTTTTAAATTTTATATGATTAGTCCCAATTTTTATACCAAAAAAAAAGAAATTTCTTTTTCCGAGGCGCAATTTATTATTGAGCCATTACCGGAAAGTTTTGGTTATAGTTTAGGAAACGCCTTGCGGCGAACTCTTCTTTCTTCTTTAAAAGGAGCGGCAGTAACCCAGATAAAGATAAAAAACGCTCCTCATTTATTTATTCCTTTAAAGGGAGTGAAAGAGTCGGTATTGGAAATTGTTTTGAATATGAAACAGCTTCGATTTAAGTTTGAAGGTAAAGGTCCTTTTAAAATTGAGATTTCTGAAAAAGGAAGAAAGAAGATTTATGCCAAAGATATTCAAGGAGAAATAACAGTTATTAATAAAGATTTATATATTGCGGAAATTACTGATGAAAAAACCGAGTTGGAGATAGAAGCGATAGTGGAAACAGGAATTGGTTATTTAACTGCTGAAGAACAAGTAAAAAAAGAATTTGGTTATATTCCGGTGGATGCCTTTTTTTCACCAGTGAAAAAGGTTAATTTTGAGGTTGAACAGGCACGTGTTGGTCGAAAAAGCAATTTTGATCGATTAATATTAACCATTGTTACTGACGGCAGTTTTAAACCAGAAGAGGCTTTAAGGCAAACATCTCTTCTTTTGTCAGATTATTTTGCTTATATTTTATCCGGTAAGGATGTTTTTAAGGAAAAAACTGCGGAGGAAATAATTTTAGAAAAAAAAGAGGATATTGATAATAAATTTAAAGAGATTATTATTGATGAATTAGGGTTACCTTCAAGAGTAATAAATGCCTTATTAAGAGAAAAAATAGAAACAGTAGCCGATTTAATTAAATTAGGAAGAGAAAAATTAGTAAAAATGAAGGGAGTAGGAAAAAAGTCAATTGAGTTAGTGGAAGAAGAGTTGAGGAAAATGGGGATTGAGATTAAATAATTATTTTTTTCAAATAAAATATGAGGCATGGAGTAAAAAAAATAAAATTTAAATTCGGTAAGGATGCCAATAAAATGCTTTTTAAAAAATTGGCGTTTAATTTTTTAACTAAAGGTAAGTTAACAACAACCTTAGCTAAAGCAAAAGTTTTAAAATCATATTTAGAGAAATTATTGGAAAAAACTAAAGAATTAACTGGAGCCAATAAAAACTTTTTGTTAAAAAAAATAATTCCAAAAAAAAGATTAATTAATGCTTTGTTTACACAAGTTGGTCCGGCAATTAAAGAAAAAAAAGGTGGTTATTTGAGATTAATTAAACTAGGACGAAGAATGGGTGATGGAGCAGAAATGGCAAGAATTGAGTGGACGGTTCCGATAGTGGTTGATTTGGAAAAGAAAAAGGAAGAGAAAAAAGAAAAAAATGAGACAAAAAAAGAAAAGAAAGAAATAACTGTAAAAAAAGTTAAAAAAACTATTAAAAAATAAAAAATTAGACTATGAAAACTTTAACGAAAGTAACTAAACCAGTTTCAGAAAAAGAAGTAAAAAGAGAGTGGTATTTAGTTGATGTAAAAAACCAAATTTTAGGAAGAGTGGCAGGAAAAATTAGTCAATTGCTTCAGGGAAAACATAAGAAAAATTATGTTCCCTATTTAGATATGGGAGACTATGTTGTGGTAGTTAATGCCAAAGAGATAAAAATAACTGGAAAAAAAGAAAAAACAAAGGTTTATACTCGATACTCAGGTTATCCTGGTGGTTTAAAAGAAATTCCATTTCAAAGAGTTTTAAAAGAGAAGCCGGAAGAAATAATTAAACATGCGGTTTCGGGGATGTTACCAAAAAATAAATTGAGAGATAAAAGATTAAAAAGATTATTTATTTTTACTGACGAAAAACATCCTTATCAGAAGAAAATTAAAATTAGTTTAAAATCATAAAAATATGGAAAGAAAACCAAAAGAAATTAATTATTATGAAGCAGTAGGAAGAAGGAAAGAAGCAGTGGCGAGAGTGAGATTATATTTAGTAAAAAAATCGGGTGAAATTATGATAAAGAATTATTTTATCAAGACTCCTTTTAAAATAAAAAAAGGAGAAATTTATGTTAATGGTGTTTTAATTGAAAAAATTTTTCCTCACTCAGAAGAGAGAGAAAGATATTTATTACCTTTAAAAATTACTAATAATGAAGACAGATTTGCTATTTCTATTTTGGTAAGAGGTGGTGGAAAAAATGGTTGGTTGGAAGCAATTATTCATGGTTTAGCCAGGGCGATAGAAAAAGTAGATAAAACCCAATATCGACCAATTCTTAAAAAACATGGTCTTTTAACTCGCGATCCTCGGGCTAAAGAAAGAAGAAAGGTTGGTACTGGTGGTAAAGCAAGAAGAGAAAAACAGTCGCCCAAGCGATAAAGAAATTCGTTTTTAAACTGATATAATATTTTTATGGTTAATCTTTCGGTTATCATTCCTTCTTTCAACACAAAAGAGATTCTTAAAAAATCATTGTTGAAATTAAAGAAAAATCTAAAAAATTATCCTTATTTTAAAACGGAGATTATTGTAGTTGACAATCATTCTTTAGATGGTAGCCAAGATTTTCTTAAAAAATATTCAGGAATTAAATTGATTGTTAATAAAGAAAATCTTGGTTTTGCTAAAGCTATTAATCAGGGAATTAAAAAAGCTCAAGGTCAATATCTTTTGTTTCTAAACTCTGATGTTTTGGTGAAAAGAATTAATTTTCCTGATTTGGTTTTTTTCTTAGAAAAATATCCTTCAATAGCGGGATTAACAGTTAAAATAGTTTTAGAAGATGGAAAACTTGATTTAGCTTGTCATCGAGGTTTTCCTACCTTATGGCGATCATTTTGTTATTTTTCTGGATTGGAAAAACTTTTTTGGTCGATTCCTCTATTTAATAAAATTTTTGGCGGTTATCACTTAGTTAATAAAGATTTTGACACCCTTCACGAGATTGATTCACCTTCCGGGGCTTTTTATTTAGTAAAAAAAAGTATTATTGATGAGGTGGGTGGTTTTGATGAGGATTTTTTTATGTATGGTGAGGATTTGGACCTCTCTTTTAGAATTAAAAAAGCTGGTTATAAAATTTTTTATTACCCTTTATATGAAGTTTTACATTTAAAATATCAAAGCGGTTTAAAAAATGAAGATGAAAAATTAAAAAAACAGACAAAGAAACATTTTTATCAAGCAATGAAGATTTTTTATAAAAAACATTATGCGAAAAATCAATGTTCGTTTGTTAATAAAATAGTTTATTGGTTAATTGATTGGGAAAAAAGGTGTTTATGAAAAAGATAGGAATTGATGCCAGACTTTATCAACAAACTGGGATTGGTGTTTATCTACAAAATCTTCTCTATTATTTAGACAAGAGAGCGCCGGATGATATTTGTTTTTATGTTTACTTATTAAAACAAGATAAAGATAAAATAGTTTTTAAGAGAAAAAATTTTGTTAAAAGAGAGGCTAATTTTTACTGGCATTCTTTTTCTGAACAGATTTTTTTTACTAAATTGTTGATTATCGATAATTTAGACTTGGCTCATTTTACCTATTTTAGCTACCCAATTTTTTATCAAAAAAAATTTATGGCAACGGTTCATGATTTAACTCCTCTTTTATTTAGAACCGGTCAATCTTCAGCCAAAAGTCAATTAGTTTATTTTTTTAAACATTTAGCTTATCAAATAGTTTTATCTTCTCAAGTAAAAAAAGCAAAGGTAATTTTAACCCCGACTTTTTCTGTTAAAAATGAAATTGTTAGGATTTTTGGTAAAAAATACTTATCAAAAACTATACCTATCTATGAAGGGGTTAATTATAAGTTAAAAACAATCAAACCAATTAAACCCAGGTTTATAAACACCGATCAAGACGATTTTTTTATTTATGTAGGCAATTTTTATCCTCATAAAAATGTCCAGCGATTGATTGAGGTTTTTTTAAAAAATCATTTTTCCCAGAAATTAATTTTATTAGGGCCAAATGATTTTTTTTCTCAAAAATTAATGAAAAAGTTTAATCTTAAAGAAAAAAATGAAAAAATTATTTTTTATTTTAATCCTTCTTTATCAGAATTAGTTTATTGTTATCAAAAGGCTTTGGCGTTAATTCATCCTTCTTTTTCTGAAGGATTTGGTTTACCTCTTTTGGAAGCGGCTTATTTTAACTGTCCTATTATTGCTTCAAATATTGCTGTTTTTCAAGAGATTTTGGGAAAAAATTTTATTAGTTTTAATCCTAACGATAATAATGATATAAAAGCAAAAATTGATTTTTTTTTAAAAAGAAGACCAAGATTTAATTATTCTTTATTAATAAAAAAATTTTCCTTTGAAAAAATGACTCAAGAAACATTAAAAGTTTACCAACAATTACTGAATAATTAAATTTTTATTTTATTAATGAAAATTGCTATTGTTTATGATTGGATTGATAAATGGGGTGGAGTGGAAAGGGTTCTTTTAACTTTAGCTGAGATTTTTCCTCAAGCAATTTTTTATACTTCATACTATGATGAAAAAAGGGCTGTTTGGGCAAAAAAATTAAAAATAAGAACATCTTTTATTCAAAAACTACCTAACCTAATTAAGAAAAATCGGATTTTATCTCTTCCTTTTTATCCATTTGCTTTTGAAAGCTTTAATTTTAATGAATTTGATCTGGTGATTTCTATTTCTTCTTCTTTTGCTAAGGGGATTATTACCAAACCAAAAACTAAACATATTACTTATTTATTAACACCAACAAGATTTTTATGGACACATCCGGAAGATTATCAAAAAAAGTTTAAAAATTTTTGGCCAATAAGCTCATATTTGGTTTATTTAAAAAAATGGGATTTAATCGCCAGTCAAAGACCTGATAAAATAATTGCTATTTCTAAAACAGTTAAAGAACGCTGTTTAAAATATTATCAACGAGAAAGTGAGGTTATTTATCCACCATTTGATATTGATTATTGGCAAAAAAAAGAAGAGGAGATGAAAAGAAATAACCAGATTTTTAATGAAAAATTTAAAATTAAAAACGACGATTTTTATTTATTGGTTTCTCGTTTAGAACCATATAAGAAAACATTTTTGGCAATTAAAGTTTTCAACCAAATAAAAAAGCATTTAATAATAATTGGGGAAGGAAGCGAGGAAAGATATTTAAGAAAAATCGCTAAAGGCAATATTCAATTTTTTAAAAACCTAGCTGATGAAGAATTAGCTTATTTTTATTCAAAAGGTCAAGGATTAATTGTTCCTCAAGAAGAAGATTTTGGTTATGTTGCTTTAGAAGGTCAGTTTTTTAATTGTCCGATAATTGCTTTTAAAAAAGGAGGTTTAAAAGAAACAGTCATTAATGGACAAACAGGCATTTTTTTTGACAAACAAGAGGAAACTTATTTAATAAAGGCGGTTGAAAGATTTGAGAAGATAAAGTACAATTTAAAAAAAACCATAAAGGATAAAAAAAATATTATTTTTAATAAGTTTAATAAAAAAAGATTTATTGAGAGTTTTTTAAAAACGATTTCTAATTTTACCAATTTTATATGAAAATAGTAATTTTTATTGGTGGTGCTGGTACCCGGCTTTGGCCGTTATCACGAAAGAAAAATCCTAAACAGTTTGAAAAAATTATTGGTAACAAATCAACAGCCCAATTAACAATAGAAAGGCTTTTACCAGATTTTAAAAAAGAAGATATTTATATTTCTACCAATGCTATTTACGAAAAAATTGTTAGAACTCAATTACCGCAAATTCCTAAAAGTAACTTTATTTTTGAACCAGAAAAAAAAGATGTTGGCCCGGCAATTGCTTTGGTAGCAGGTATTTTTACTCGACTTTATTCTAAAGAACCAATGTTAATTTTATGGGGTGATCATTTTATAAAAAATTCAAAAATTTTTAAAAAAGCAATTAAAACAGGAATTAATTGGATAAGAAATGATCCTCAAAAAATTATTTTTTTAGCTAATAGACCGCGATTTGCCAGTGTTAATTTGGGTTACATTCATTTGGGAAAAGAGATAAAAAAATTTAATGATTTATCTGTTTTTTCTTTTGAGGGATTTAAGTATCGACCTGATAAAGAGACGGCGGAAGAATATCTTAAATCAAAAAAATACGCTTGGAATTTAGGTTATTTTATTACTACACCAAACTTTATTTATAAAGCTTATCAACGTTTTGCTCCTAATATTTATAACAATACAGAGAAAATTTTAAGATTTTATGGGAAGAAGGAATACGATTCCGTATTAAAAAAAGAATATAGTAAGGTAGAAAGCATAAATTTTGATAATGCTATTTTGGAAAATTTGGATAAAAGAGAAGCGTTAGTTATTTCAGGCGAGATGGGATGGAGTGATTTAGGTGCTTGGGAAGCAGTTAAAGAGGCTTTAGAAGGTTCTTCTTTAGAAAATGTTATTAAAGGAAATGTTTATTTAGAAGAGGTTAGAGATTCGTTGGTTTATAATTTGGAAGAAAAAAAATTAGTTGTTGGGTTAGATTTAAACGAAATGATAATCGTTAATACCAAAGATGCCCTTCTTGTTACAAAAAAAATGGCAGTTAATAAATTGCAAAAGTTGGTAAAAAATTTAGAGAAAAGCCAATATAAAGAATTAATTTAAAAGTATGAAAAATTTTTTTTACGGTCAAAGATATCAAAAATTTTTAAAAAGAGTGGTTGATATTTTTGGTTCTTTATTTCTTTTATTATTTTTTTCCCCAATTTGTTTTTTTATTGCTCTAGCAATAAAACTAACCTCTAAAGGACCAATTTTTGCCGATGTTCCAGAAAGAGTGGGCCAGAATGGAAAAAAATTTAAAATGTATAAATTTCGTTCAATGATGGTTAATGCTCATTATCTTTTACGAAGTGATCCGCGTTTTAAAAAATTATTTGAAGAGTATAAAAAAGGAAGTTACAAATTAAGAAACGATCCTCGAGTAACATTGGTGGGAAGATTTATTCGCAAACATTCTTTAGATGAAATACCTCAACTTTTAAATGTTTTAAAAGGAGAGATGAGTTTGGTGGGACCAAGAGCTTATTATCCAGACGAATTGGAGAATCAGAAAAAAAAGTTTCCTCAAGTGGCTAAATTAGTAAAAAAAGTTTTATCGGTTAAGCCAGGAATTACTGGTTTATGGCAGGTAAGCGGTCGTTCAGAGATTAACTTTGATAAAAGAATTATTATTGATGCTTCTTACGTTGATAATATATCATTATTGTTAGACTTAAAAATTATTTTAAAAACACCTAAAGTAATGTTAACCGGCGATGGCGCAGTATAAAGGAGTTAAAAATTAAAATCATAAATTAAAAAAATGAAAAAAAATAGATTGGTTCAGGTTTTAATTTTAATTTTAATAATTTTATTAATTATTGGCTATTTTTTTATCTGGCGACCAGTTAAAAAGATAGAAGCTCAAGGAAAAAAAGTTATTAATAAAGGTAAGGAGTTAAAAAAAGTTTTTTCTAAAAATGATATTGATCTTTTTGAAAAAGAATTAAAAGATTTTTATTCAGATTATTCTCAGTTAGAAAAGGAGGCAAAATCAATTTATTGGCTTTCTTTTATTCCTTATGTGGCTGATTTTAAAAACGGATTAATAGCCGGTCAACATTTAATTTTAGCAGGCCAAAAGGCGATTGAGGCAATTGTTCCTTATGCTGATTTATTAGGTTTTAAAAAAGGTGAATCTTCTTTTGTAGAAAAGTCAGCTGAAGACAGATTACAAACAGCAGTTCTTACTTTAGACAAAATGATTCAGAAAATTGATCCAATTTCTCAAGAAATTGCTCAGGCAGAGATTTTAATAGAAAAAATTGATTCCAAACGTTATCCTAAAAAGATTGGTAAAAGAGAGATTAGAGGTACGATTGACAATATAAAGGAACAGTTTTTTGGATTAACTTCTCTTTTTGTTGAAGCAAAGCCGTTATTAAAAAGATTGCCAGAGATTTTTGGCAAAGATAAGGAAAAAACCTATCTGATTCTTTTTCAAAATGATAAAGAGTTGCGGGCGACCGGCGGTTTTCTTACTTCTTATGCCGTATTTAAAATTAAAAACGGAAAGATTAACATTGATCGTTCTGAAGATATTTATTCTTTAGATGAGACAATTGCTTCTCATCCCAAAGCGCCGCGAGAGATTTTAACCTATCATAAAGATGTTTACCAATTTAACATCCGCGATAGCAATCTTTCACCAGATTTTCCTACCTCAGTTGAGTTATTTAATTCTTTATATAAAAAAAGCGGGGCAAGAGTGGATTACAATGGAATAATTGCCTTAGATTCAAAAATATTGGTCGATATGTTGGAAATTTTTGGTGATACTGAGGCGGGTGGAGTGACTTTTTCCAGCAAGATTGATAAAAGATGCGATTGCCCCCAAGTTCTTTATCAATTATTTGACATTGTTGATAGGCCAACTCCTTATCTTCGAGAAAATCGCAAAGGGATTTTGGGCGATCTGATGTTTGCTTTGTTTTATAAAGCGATTGGTTTTTCACCTTCAAAATACTGGGGAACCTTAATTCAAACAATGTATAAAAATTTAGAAGAAAAACATATTTTGTTGTATTTTGTTGATAAAGAGTTGCAAAAGGCGGTGGAAAAGCTTAATTTTGCCGGAAAAATTCGTGATTATGATGGCGATTACCTTCATATTAATAATGTAAATTTTGCCGGAGCAAAGTCTAACTTATTTGTTAGTCAAAAATATTTAGTTGAGACAAAAGGAAAGGAAAAAGAGATTACCATTGTTTTTCAGAATCCTTATCCTCATTCTGATTGCAATTTAGAAAGAGGTGGGCTTTGTCTTAATGCTACTTTAAGAAATTGGATAAGGATTTATATTCCCAAAGGTTCAAAGTTAATTAAATTTAGTGGTTCAACTAAAAAAGTTGAGGTTTATGAAGATTTGGGAAAAACGGTTTTTGAGGGTTTTATGACAGTGGCGCCGGAAAAGACGGCTAAGGTGGTTGTTAACTATCAGTTACCAGAAAAAATTAATCCCAAAAAAATTCTTATTCAAAAACAACCGGGAACTTATAATGATGAAATTATTGTTAAAGTCGATGGAAAAAAAGTTTTTGAAGGAGTTTTAAATATTGATCGAGAGATAAAATAGTTCATTAAGATGAGTAAGGTGGTTAAAACAGAGGCGATTGTTTTTAAAAAAACCAGTCTTTTAAATAAAGATTTAAGAATAACTTTATTGACAAAAGAGTGGGGAAAAATTAATGTTTTTGCCAAAGGAGCAAAAAAAATCACCAGTCGGCGGTTACCTCATTTGGAAACTGCTAATCTAATTAACGCCTTTATTTCTAAAAAAGAGATTTATTTTTATCTTCAGGAAACAGAACTAATTTCCGGATTTATCAAGATAAAAAAAGAGCCAAAAAAAATGAGTTATTTATATTTTATTTTTTTTGTTTTGGAAAAAATTTTGCCGGAAAATGAAAAAGAACCAAAAATATATCAATTAACAAAAAGTTTTTTAGTTGATCTTTCCCAAAAAGATTTTTTTAATAAAGAGACGATGACTGATTATCTTAATCAATTTTTAAAAATTTTAGGTTATATAAAAAAAAAGATAGATTTTGAAGAACTTTGTTTACAAATTGAAGAAATTATTAACCAAAAACTGCCATTTTTTTTAACTTCTTAGTATATAATTAAAATATTAATATGGACAAAATTATTGCATTAGCTAAAAGACGAGGTTTTGTTTATCCTTCATCAGAAATTTATGGCGGAATTAGCGGTTTTTGGGATTATGGACCGTTAGGGGCAGAGTTAAAAAATAACATTAAAAGACTTTGGTGGCAGACAATGGTTTATCAACGAGAAGATGTAGTGGGTATTGATGCGGCGATTATAATGAATCCTAAAGTTTGGGAAACATCTGGTCATACGTCTTCATTTACCGATCCTTTGGTTGAGTGTAAGAGTTGTCATTTAAGATTTCGAGCTGATAAAATTGAAGACAACCGTTGTCCCAACTGTCAAGCAAAAAATAATTTTACCGAAGAAAAAAAATTTAATCTTTTAACTGAAGTTTATTTGGGAGTTACCGAACCAAAACAAAAAGCTTATTTGAGAGGAGAGATTACTCAAGGAGTTTTTGTTAATTTTAAAAATATTATTGATTCTTTTAGGGTAAAGATTCCTTTTGGTGTTGCTCAGATTGGTAAAGCTTTTCGTAATGAGATTACTCCTGGTAATTTTACTTATCGATCAAGAGAGTTTGAACAAATGGAGTTAGAATTTTTTATTAAACCAGAAGAAAAAGAAGTAGAAAAATGGTTTAATTATTGGACAGAAGAAAGATTTAATTGGTATGTAAATTTAGGGATAAAAAAGAATAGATTAAGATTAAGGGAACACAAAGAAGAAGAGCGAGCTCATTATGCTAAAAAAGCTTTAGATATTGAATATCAAGCGCCTTTTGGTTGGAGTGAGTTTGAAGGAATTCATCATCGGGGTGATTGGGATTTATCAAGACATAATCTAAGATATAAAGATAAAGAAACAAACGAAGAATACTTTCCTTGGGTGATTGAAACCTCAGGAGGAGTTGATCGTTCGGCTTTATTTTTTTTGATTGATAGTTATCAAGAAAAAAATGGTCGAGTTGTTTTACAACTTAATCCTTTACTTTCACCAATAAAAGTGGCGGTTTTTCCTCTTTTAGCCAATAAAGAAAGCTTGGTTAAAAAAGCGCGGCAGATTTATGATTTAATAAAAAGAAAATTTATTACCATTTGGGATGATCGAGGAAATATTGGCAAGCGTTATTTTAGTCAAGATGAGATTGGTACTCCTTTTTGCGTGACTATCGATTTCCAAACTTTGGAAGATGAAACAGTGACAGTAAGAGATAGAGATACGACTAAACAAGAAAGAATAAAAATTTCTAAATTAGAAACTTATTTAAAAGAAAAAATTAACCAGTTATAATTTTTTAAAATATATTTTTATGAAAAAAATAGAAAAAAAACATTTTTTTATTTTTGGAATGATTGCTGTTTTGTTGTTAATAATTATTTTTTGGTTAATAATAGGTAAGAAGTTAAAAAGTAAAAATGATGATCGTCAGCAATTGATACCGACAGAAACAATTATCCCAACGATTGATTCGTCAGTAAAGGTTTCTTTAACCCCTTTTTCTCAAGGAAAGGAGGTGTTATTATCAATAAAAAGTATTCCTTTAGGAACAAAAAGTTTGGAATACATTTTATCTTATGAAACAGAAGATGGGGGATTACAAGGAGTTAATAGTTTAGCCGAGGTTCAAGGAAGAGAATTTGAGAAAAAGATTACTTTGGGAACGTGTTCTTCTGGTACTTGTGTTTATCATCAGATTAAGGGTGAGATAAAATTAGAACTAAAGTTTATTGGTGATTATGGAGAAAAAATTTTTGAAAAAAATTATTCGTTATAAATTATTTTTTAATTTATATGCCAATTATTAAATCAGCTAAAAAAAAATTAAGACAGGATATTAAAAAAACAAAAAGAAATCGTTTTTTAAAAAACAGGTATAAAAAAATAATTGATGAAATAAAAAAAATAAAAGATAAAAATAAGGTTAAATCTTTGATAAAAAAAACTTATCAAGCGATTGATAAGGCAGCTAAAAAAAATGTAATTCATAAAAATAAAGCTGACCGTTTAAAATCGCAAGTAGCTAAATTTTTAAAATGAAATATAAAATTAATCTTTTTTCTTCAAAAAAAGAGAGCTTTTTAGAAAAAGCTATTTATTTTTCCTTAAATTATTTACGTTATATTTTAGTAATTACTCAAACAGTGGTAATTTTTGTTTTCTTTTATAAATTTAAAGTTGATCAAGAAATTATTGATTTAGAAGAGGCAATTGGACAAAAAAAAGAAATTGTTAATGTTACAGAACCATTATTTAAACAAGGACAAGAGTTTGAATTAATTTTAAATTATCTTAAAAAAATTTACCAAGAACAGGAAAATTTAGATGGAATTATGGAATATCTTTTTTCTAATTTTCCTAAAGATCTTTTTTTAACAAAATTAGAATTAAAGAAAGAATTAGTATTAATGGAAGGTTATGCCTTTAATTCAACATTAATAGAGCTCTTTTATAAAAAGTTAAAAAATGATAAAAAATTTAGAGAAGTAAATTTAATTTCAATAAATAAATCAGAGCTTGGTTTTAATTTTGTTTTAAAACTTATAAATTACAATAATAATTTAAATTAAAATAATTTTAAAATGAGAGATAATCTAAAAATTAAAGAGTTATTAAAAAAAAACGGAAAAGACTATACTTATGCGGTTATCTTTTTTTTAATTTTTTCTTTCTTTCTGTTTTTCGTTATTCGGCCAAATATTATATTGATTTTTAAAGCTAATAGTGAAATAGAAAATCTTAAAAGAGTGGATAATTTTTATGAAGTGAAGATTCAGAAGATTATTGAATTGCAACAGATAATAGAAGAGAATCGGGATGATTTTAGGCTTTTAAATAAGGCAATCACCAGAAAACCAGAGGTAAATAAAGTTTTATTTGATTTGACTCAATTAATTGAAAAAAACAAACTAATAATTAATAAGATAAACGTTATTGATATTAATCTCAAATCTAATTTTTTATTAAGTCAATTAAAAAAAGTTTCTTTTAAAATGGAATTAACAGGTAGTTTTAATGATTTTAACAATTTTATTAAGGAGATTCACCGTCAAAGACGAGCTAAAACAGTAAAAAACATTTTAATTAACAAAAAGGAACAGGAAAGTAGTGAAAGTGCCTCTTTAATTTTTGATTTAGAAGTTGAAGGGTATTATCTATGAATAGAAAAGAATTATTTCTTATTTCTTTAACAATTTTTTTAACAATTTTTGCTTGGGTTTTATTTGATATTTATCGGATTAAGACAGATAAAAATTTACCTGATCAATATAACATAACAACGATAAAAAATGTTAAACTAGAGATAGAAGTGTTAAAAAAATTGAAAACCAAAAACCAATGATTTACTCTCGTTTTTTTCTCAAAAACCAAAGTTCAGTAAAAATACCAACAGGAGTTTTTTTTTTGATTATTATTTTAATCACTATTTTTTTAAGCCGATTTTTTTATAAAAATTATTATAAAAAGCCAACTGTTTCCGAAAAAAATAAAATAGTTAGCGTTAAGATAGTTAATTTATCTCCCCGTCAGGTCGGTGTTTTTTGGCAAACAGTCAAAAAAGAAACAGGGTGGTTAATTTTTGGAGAAAACGAACAAAGCTTAGACAAGGTTTTTTTTGATGAAAGAGATACATCTGATAAAAAAAATTCCTATTTTAATCACTATGTTATTTTAAGAAATTTAACTCCTAAAAAAAAATATTTTTTTAAAGTAGTAAACAATAACTCAGTTTATTCTTTAACTAAAAATCAACCGTTTTCTTTTATCACACCAGAAAATTTTTCTTTAACAACCAGATTAAAACCAGTTTATGGAAGGGTAATTGATAATAAAGAAACACCAGTGGTTTCGGCAATGGTTATTTTATCTTTTAATAATTGTTACTCTTTAGCTAGTGAAACGAAACTTAATGGTGAGTTTTTAATTCCTTTAAACAATATTATTGAAAAAACATCCCACAGACCAAAAATTTTAAAAGCTGATGAGGTGGTGAAGATTGAGATTTTTGCTGAAAATGGTCAAAAAACTCTGATTGAGGGAAAATTATCAAATTTAACTCCATTGTCAAAAATCGTTATTCTAGGTAAAAATTATTCTTTTTTGAATGAGTCAATGGTTCTTTCCGCCAATACAACAGTTAAAAATTATAATCAGATAGAAATTCTTTTTCCTAAAGAGGGAAGTATTATTCCTTCTCAAAATCCATTAATTAAAGGATTGGCAATTCCTAAAAGCGAGGTAATTATAACAATTAATTCTTTATCTTTAAATATTTCTTTAAGAACCAAGGCGGATAATAAAGGAGTTTGGACTGCTTTTTTACCTCAGAAACTAAATCCAGGATTACAACAGCTAACTCTTTCTACCAAAGACGAAAAAGGAAAAGAAGTAAAAATTAAGAGAAATTTTTCTATTGCTAAATCGGGTGAACAAGTGTTGGGTGAAGCAACACCAGAAGCCTTACCAACGCAAATTATTCAAACAGAAGCCTTAATTTCGCCTTCGCCAACAGTTTATTTATCACCAACAATTATTTTTTATACTTCGACGCCAACTCCATTTCAATCAGGAGTGGTTAATAATTTAATAACAACAATGGCTTTAGCCTTGATAATTTTAGGAAGCGGAATAATTCTTGTATTTTAACTTTCTTTTGAGATACAATTTTAATATCTATGGAAATAATTTATTTTCTCTCCTCAGTTAATAAAATCAGCTTAGTTTCCTTTTTGATAGTGTTAGGGTTTTTAATATATGAGATTTATCTTTTTAAAAAAGAAAAATGTAAACAAAATAAGCCATTTATTCCTAAATTTGAAGAAGAAAAGAAAATTTTAGTGGAACAGGGACAAAAAATTATTTTTCAAAAACAAAAAACATTAACTAAAATTAATCAAACATATATTTGGTTGATTTTAGTAATTTTAGTAGTATTTTTTGGTATGGTAACAGTTTATAGTGGTATAAATCAAAAACAAATAAGTCAAAAGAATGAAGAAAAAAAGATAACTGATAGTCAAACTTTACCATTAGTAAGTTATGTTCGATCAAAAGGAATTAAGCTTTTTAATGAAGAAAAAAAACTTTTTTCAGAAGAAGATTTAAAAAAATTAAAAAGTGGTAATAAAATTATTATTGGAATAGAAACAATTGAGCAAGCGGATATTGATTATGCTCGAATTAAGGTGAATAAAAAAGAATGGGAGACTAGCGATATTACGATGAAATTTGATCAAACAAACAAGGTGTTTTATATTGAGTATGTTATTCCTGAAAAAACAGAAAGATTAAAAATTGATGCCCAACTTCATTCAAAAACTGATGGTTGGTTGGGAGATTAAATTATGAAAAACAAAAACAAAATAATTAAGGTTTTTTTATTGGGAATGGTTTTTTTATTAATAGGAGCGATATTTTATATTAGTTACCTTCTTAATAATAATTCTTCTAATGAAAAATCAACCATTGTTTCAAAAAAAATAAAGGCAGCTGATGTTTCTTATCAGCGAGAGATTACTTTATTGCCCGATCAAGTTTCACCAACAGAAACTGAATCGTTAATATCGCCAACTTTAACAAAGATTATCAATACTCCTATACCGACAGAGGTTTTATTAGCCTATCAAAATCAAGAGCTAGAGATAACTAATACAACAACACCAACAGAAACATTAACAACAACAGTTTTAATAACAAAAAAAGAAGAAAGATTACCTAAGGCAGGATTTATTAATAACGTTTTAATTATCTTTATTAGTTGTACTTCATTAATTTTTTTTGGTCTTCTTTTTTAAGAACTAAAAAATAACTATTTTTTGTTATTAATATTAATAATATTTAAAAAATTGTGGGGATTTAAAGAGGCGTTGCCAACAAGAAAACCATCTATTTTATTTGATTGAGCATAAATTCTAACATTTTTTTCATTAACAGAGCCTCCATAGATAAAAATGGTTTCTTTTTTTATCGCTAAAGATTGTTTAAATTTTAAAATTTCTTCAACCGATTGATTATTGCCTGTACCAATAGCTGAAGAAGGTTCATAAGCGATAATTTTTATAGAAGAATTTAATAAAGAAAAATCGTCTTTTTTTTCTAAACAAAAAATTGGTTCAATTTGATATTTTAAAGCCAAATTTAATTTTTGAAGAAGAACTTTAGAATTTTCTTTAAAGTATTTTTTTCTTTCACTATGACCAATAATAACAAAATTAACCAAACCTTGAAGATTTTTAGCGGTTACCTCACCGGTATAAGAACCTTCTTCAAAAAAAGAGATATTTTGAGCGCCTAAAAATAAATTTTTAAAACGACTGATTTTTTCTTTTAAAAAATAAAGAAAAGGAAAAGGAGGACAAATAATGATTTTTTTGTTTTTGTTATCTTGATAATTTTTTAAAAACTTACTAGTCCATTCTTTAACTTCTTCAATATTTTTATTTGCTTTCCAATTAGCAATAAAGTATTTCATATGATTATTTTATCATTTTTTATATTTTTATAGTTTATTTAAGATTTAATATTTAAAATTTAACCTTTTATTTATTATTTATCTTATTTTATTAAGCTTTTATTTAAGCGCTTCAATTTAGATAAGAGACTGAATTATAATTTTAACCATTAATGATTTAATTAGTGTTATTATTAATATCTATGAAAGATTTATTTTTAAAAGACTTAAATGAACAACAAAAGGCAGCGGTTTTAGCAGATAGAGGTCCTTGTTTAGTTTTGGCTGGAGCTGGTTCTGGTAAAACCAGAGTTTTAGTTTACAAAGTGATTTATTTAATCAAAAACAAAAACATCTCCTCTTCTTCAATTGTAATGATTACTTTTACCAATAAAGCAGCTTCAGAAATGAAAGAAAGAATTATTAATCAATTTTCTTGCCAAAGCTTAGGTTTTATTGGCACTTTTCACTCTTTTTGTGCTAAAATTTTGCGAAAAGAAGGTGAAAAAATTGGATTGAAAAAAGACTTTATTATTTATGATGAAAACGACCAATTAGATCTGATTAAAAAAATTTTGAAAAAGAATGATGGGAAAAAGCTTTCCCAAAATTACTTTCTTAATCAGATTTCTGCTGCTAAAAATATTTTAGTTTTTCCCGATAATTATTTATCTATTTTTAAAGATAGTAATGCTTTTGAAGTAAAAGAGATTTATCAAAAATATCAAAAAGAATTAAAAAAAAATCAGGCGGTTGATTTTGATGATTTGTTAGTTTTGACGGTGATACTTTTTCAAAAAAATAAGGAAGTTTTAAAAAAATATCAAGAAAAATATCATTATTTTTTAGTTGATGAGTTTCAGGATACTAATTATGTTCAGTATCTTTTAACTCGTTTGTTGGCGGAAAAAGATAAAAATATTACTGTTGTTGGCGATTTTTCCCAAAGCATTTATTCGTGGCGAGGAGCTGATATTGAGAATTTAAAAAGATTTGAAAGAGATTTTTCGCCGATAAAGACTTTTTATTTGGAAGAAAACTATCGTTCAACCCAAAAGATTTTAGATTTTGCTTATAAAGTAATCGCTGAAAATCAAACCCATCCGATATTAAATCTTTTTACCAAAAATAAGAAAGGAGAAGAGATAGTTTTTCAGAGATTAGAAAATGAAGAAAGAGAGGGAATCTTTATTGCAGAAGAGATTGTAAAGTTAATAAAAAACGGCTTTTCTCTTAAAGATTTTGCTGTTCTTTATCGATTAAACGCCCAATCAAGAGTGATTGAGGAGGCTTTTTTACACCAAGGATTGTCATATTTGTTAATTGGCGGGACCAGGTTTTATGAAAGAAAAGAGATTAAAGATGTTTTGGCTTATCTGCGCTTATTGATTAATCCGCTAGATTCAGTTAGTTTATCAAGAATAGAAAAATTAGGAAAAAAACGTTTTATAAATTTTAAGAATTATTATTTAGAGAACATAGATAAGATAAAAGAAAAAACAACCATTGAATTAATGGAGGAAATTTTTGAAAAAACTGGTTATTTAAAGATTTATGATACTTTAGATGAAGAAGACTATAGTCGATTGGAAAATATTAAAGAACTAAAATCAGTGGCAGTTAATTTTCCCCAATTAACTGATTTTTTGGAACAAGTGGCATTGGTTGAGTCAGAGTATTTTGAAAAAGAAAGAGGAAAAAATTATTATCAGCAAGAAGCAGTCAGGTTAATGACGCTTCATCAAGCCAAAGGGTTAGAGTTTCCTTTTGTTTTTATTGTCGGGGTAGAAGAGGGAATTTTACCCCACTCTCGCAGTTTAGATGATTTATTTCAATTAGAAGAAGAAAGAAGGCTCTTTTATGTGGGAATTACTCGGGCAAAAACTAAACTTTATATTACTTTTACCAAACAACGTTTTCTTTTTGGACAACGAAGAGAAACAGTTGTTTCTCGATTTTTGAACCAATATTTAGATTTTTCTGATAATTTTTATTTTAGTTAGGGACTTCTTTCAGTGGTTACTTTTAACAAGTTGGCATAATAGATAATGAGTTTTCCAATTAATGACAGAGTGAATACATTTTTGGAGAAGTTGGCAAACTTAATTATAATAGGTATAATTGAGATTAATGACTACGCAAGAGATTTTTAAAAAAGTTATTAATCGAATAAAAAATATTTTTTTGGAATTGGAAGTTTTTTTTCTCCATTTAATAGGTTTGGTTCCTTTTCATCACTTTCGCCGCTTTTTCTATCGCTTAGCTGGAATTAAAATTGGCAGAGGATCAGCTATTCATATGGGGGCTGTTTTTTATGAACCAAAAAATATTATTATTGGTGAAGATACAATTGTGGGAGAAAAAGCGGTTTTAGATGGAAGAGACAAATTGATAATCGGTAATCATACCGCCATTGCTTCTGAGGTGATGATTTATAACAGCGAACATAATATAAACGATGAAAACTTTAGAGCGATAACTGAGCCAGTAGTAATTGAAGACTATTGTTTTATTGGTCCGCGGACAATTATTTTGCCGGGAGTTACTGTTGGTAAAGGAGCGATTGTTGCTGCTGGATCAGTAGTAACAAAAGATGTTCCTCCTTATGCTATTGTTGGCGGTGTGCCGGCAAAAATTATCGGTGAACGAAAACTCAAAAATTTACATTATAAACTTGGTCGAGCAAGGTGGTTTAGATAATTTAATCAGCTGTTCCCACTAAAAAAACTGCTTGCCAAGGTTTGTAGACTGAGAAAAAGTCTTTTTCAAAAATTATTTCTCCGTTTTTAATCACTTTATAGTGAAAGTTAGCTTTTCCTCCCCAGGCGGGAAAATCAATCTGTTTAATAACGTCTTTTTTTAAAGTCGGATCATCTTGATATTTAGGTTCTGGCGGCAGGACAACGTCCCAAAGAATCGGTTGGCTCATTTCTATTTTTCGGCCGTCTTTTTTCCCGTATAAATAAAAATAGAGAAGATTATTTTGTTTATCAACCTCTGTCTGAATTAAGATATAGGCTGGCGTATTGTTTTCAATTTTTAAATCAATTGACGGAGCAAAAACAGTGGCATCAAGACCAGGTTTAGCATCGTTTTCATAATAAGAAACTCGGTAAGCATGAGAATGACGTTCAACAATAGGAAGACCAGCATTTAAAGCAGCTCGAAAAAGAGTGGTTGATATTTGGCAAATCCCGCCGCCATCTCCTAAAACAGTTTTTCCATTTTTAATAATATAAGCCGGTTTATAACCGGTTAAAGAAGAAACATCACCAATAGTTTTATTAAAAGAAAGAATCTCGCCTTTTTTTATTAAAATTCCATTAAATTTTGAACTACCAAGGATGATATTGTGAATTCTTTCAGGAATTGAATGAGAAAAATTTGATTGACCTTGACCAATTAATTCTTCAATTCCAAATTTGTTGGAAGAGGCTAAAGTTATTTCGGGTTGAATTATTTGATAAGTTAGATTAATTTTTTTTTGGAAAGGCTGATTTTTTATTTGAAAAATAGTTTTATCAAAATCGGTTAAAAATTTTTCCTCTTCAATTTGAAGACCGTTTTTTTCTTTTTGAAAGGCAGTAACCTTACCGTTTTCAAATTTAAAAAGAGCGTTTTTTGCCGGATACTGATATTTTTCTTTTAAAATATTTAAGTATTCCTTAACTGTTTGTTTATCATAAGAAGGATATATAAAAATAGAAAAAGATTTTTTTAAAAAAATTGTGGCGATTTGTTGGTAAAAACGAGAAGGAAAATGTTTAGAACGGCCAATAAGAAAGGCTCTTTCAGCTGCTCCTTGACTATCATAATGAAGATTAATTTGATGAGCGGAAAAGGTAGCAACGACATCATTTTTAAAAACGATAGAAAATTGATACTTTTGCAGTTTTTTATTTTCTTTGTCAAAAAAAGCTTTAACTTTAGATTTATCTTTTTTTCCAAAATTAATTCCATTAATTAAAACATAAGGATAAATTTTATTTTCAAAAGCCTGATTTTTTTTAAAGAAAAACAAAATAAAAAAGACTAAAGAAAAAATAAAAAGAATGATTAATATTATTAACGATAAATTTATAATTTTTATTTTTTTTGCTATCATAGATGTTATGAATGATAATATAAAAGATGAGGAAAAAAATCAATTACCACCAATTTTTGAAACAGTGCCGGTAGATGAGAATCTCCAACCGGAAGAGGTATCACCAGAAGTGGCAACACCAACAGTAGAAGAAGTGGCCAGTGCCGGTCCAGAAACCATAGAGGAAGCACCACCCTTGGTTTATGAAACCAACAAATCCAAATATTTTATTATTATTGGAGCCACGATTTTATTTTTTTTTCTATTAATCTTTTTTTTAAAAGCGATATTTAGCGGATCTAAAAAACCTAAACCTATTAGTTTAACCTATTGGGGATTGTGGGAAGAAAAAGAAATTTTTGCTCCTTTAATCTCTTTATATCAGCAAAAAAATTCTCACATAAAGATTAACTATGAAAAAATGTCACCAATTGATTATAAAGATAGATTATTAGCGAGGAGTAAAAATAATCAAGGTCCGGATATTTTTCGCTTTCATAATACTTGGTTGCCCCAATTAAGAGAAGTGGCTGCTCCTTTACCAGAAACGGTTTTAACTTCTCAAGAATTTGAAAAGATTTTTTTCCCGGTTCATCAAAAAGATTTAAAAATTGGTAATCATTATTATGGTATTCCTTTAATGATTGACGGTTTGGTTTTAATTTATAACCAAGATCTTTTTGAAAAAGCTGGTATTAATACTTCGCCGACTAATTGGGACGAGATTAATGAGATGGTTTCTAAATTGACAGTAAAAGATATTAATGGTCAATTATTGACAGCCGGTATTGCTTTGGGAACTGCCTCTAATGTAGAACATTTTTCTGATATTTTTGGTTTAATGCTTTTACAAAACGGTGGCGATTTAAAAAATTTAGATCAGCCAGAAGCTGCCGGCGCTTTAGAGAGTTATCGGAAATTTGCTGAGCCGCCTAATGATTTTTGGAATGAACAGATGCCTAATTCAATTACTGCCTTTATTCAAGAAAAGGTGGCAATGATTATTGTTCCTTCATGGGAGATTTTAGTGATAAAAAGTGCTAATCCTGATTTAAAGATCAAAGTAGTACCAGTGCCACAAGTACCAGGAGGAAAACCGGTTTCTTTAGCTTCTTATTGGGTTGAAGGAGTTTCTCGTTATAGTAAAAATCAGATAGAAGCTTGGAAGTTTTTGAAGTTTCTCTCGGAAAAAGAGAATTTAGCTAAACTTTATCAGAGCGAGTCGCAGAATCGTCTTTTTGGCGAAGCTTATTCTCGCGTTGATATGAGTTCGTTATTGTCTCAGAATGAATATTTAGGAGCGGTGATTAAACAAACGGAATATTATGTGTCTCTTCCTTTAATTTCTCGCACATTTGATAATGGTTTAAATGATCAGATAATTCAATACTTAGAGAACGCAATTAATAGCACGATTCAGGGGGTAGCTTATAACGAAGCATTAAATACTGCTAAAAAAGGAATTGATCAAATTTTTTCTCAATATAAAATTGAATAATAAAATATGAGATTATTGAATTTTTTTTCTAAAAATAAAAATGAGATCTATTTAGCTATCTTTTTAAAAGAGGAAGAAGGAAGATTAATTGTTCTTAAATCCAATAATCAGAAGATGATTATTTTAGAATTAAGAAAATTTTTTTATAGTAATGGTTGGGAGAATTTACCGGAAGATATTGATGAAATTCTTTTTCAAATAGAAAGCCAAACAAAAACAAAGATAAAAAAAACAATTTTTTTCTTATTTTCTCATTTAGTAGAGATAGGTGGTCATAAAATTAAAGAACCTTATTTAACCAAAATTAAGGAGATTATTAAAGGATTAGAATTAATCCCTTTAGGTTTTGTTGATTGTCAGGAAGCGATAAGTAATCAATTAGCCAAAGAAGAAGGAGTTGGGTTGACAGCTATTTTATTGGAAATAGACAAAACTAATTTAACCGCTTTAATTTATAAAGGTGGGCAGTTAAAAGGAGTAAAAACTGTTTCCCGTACCAATGACTTTTTAGAAGATTTAATATTGCTTTTGAGCGATTTTAAAAAAGAGATGATCTTACCATCAAGAATTATTCTTTACAACTCTAATGATTTAGATGACAAAATGAATAGAATTTTAACTTATCGGTGGCAGGAAAATATTTTTGTTCAGTTACCTAAGGTGGAGATTTTACCGGAAAAAAAGGTTATTCAAGAGTTAATTAATGTTTTTGAGAATCAGATAAATTTTCAAGAAGAAGGAATAATATCAGAGAGAGTAGAAAAAAAAGAGGAGGTAATGGGTTTTGTTATTGGTGGAGATATTAAAGAAGAAGAAATTGAGAACAAAAAAACAAAAAAAGAATCTCTTTTTAAAAAAAAGACAATTAATTTCTTAAATTTTTTTTCTCATTTTAGTTTGCCAAAAATTTCTTGGTCAAAAAAAAGTTATTTAATTTTAGGTGGGATTTTAATTATTAGCGCTTTATTTTTGAATGAGTTTTTTTTTCATAAAGCTTCTTTAACAATTTTTATTCCCACACAAACAATAAAAAAAGAATTAATGATAAAAAATTTAGCAATAAAAACAAAAGAAACAAAGATTGAGTTAAAAAGACAAAAGGAGACGACGGGAAAAAAATTAATTGGTGAGAGAGCTAAAGGAGAGGTGATTATTTATAATTTTGACAAAGAAAAAATTTTTGAAAAAGGAACAGTTTTAGAAACAGAAGGGATAAAATTTACTATTGAAGAGGAGGTCAAAGTAGCTTCAGCCTCTTTAACCAGCGATGGCTCAGCTAAATTACCAGGAAAAGCAAAAGTAAAGGTTTTAGCCAAAGAGATTGGAAAACAGGGAAACATAAGTAAAGGAAAAACATTTAAGTTTTTAGATTTAGATCCGGAAACTTATTTTGCTAAAAACGAGATCTCTTTTTCTGATGGTTTAGAAAAAGAGGTGCGGACTGTTGATAAAAAAGATATTGAGACGTTAAAAGAAGCTGTTTTTGAAGAAGCAAAGAAAGGTAAATCAGTAATAAAATTAGCAAAAAATGAAAGATTAATTGAATCTTTAACAGAACTTAAGTTTGATGAATTAAAATTTTCTAAAGAAATAGGTGAAGAAGGTTCAGTAATTGATCTTTCAGCCATAATTTCAACAATTTATTATTTTTATAATAACGATGAGTTAATTAATTTAATTTATCCCTTTTTAAATAAAGAAATTAGTAAAGACTTTTTATTAAAAAAAGAAAAAATTAGCTATCAAATTAAAGATGTTTTAAAAGAAGATGGAAAAATTTATCTTTCTTTATTAACCGAAGGTAGAGGAATAAAAAAAATTAATGAAGAAGAAATTTATTATTATCTTTTGGGAAAAGAAGAAAAAGATTGGCAAAATTTTTTAAAAACAAAAGCTTTTGTTGCTGGTTATAAATTAAATAATAACAATAATCAGATTCCAATTCCTTTTTTGAAAAATCGGCTTCCCTTTTTTAAAAAAAACTTAGAATTGAAAATTGCTGAATTTAAATAAAATTTTTATTTTATATTTTAAAATATGGCTTTGTATATTTATTTAAAAGAAAATAATTCTTACAAAAGAAAAATAATTAATTATTTTTCTTATGTTTCTTTAATTCTTGGTGGTCTTCTTCTTTTTTGGTCATTTTATCCAATTTTATTTTTTGAAGCTTATTCTCGTTTTTTTATTCAACAAAAGATTCAGACGCCAATTCCTCGTTCTGAGATGGTTTCTTCTTTAGAAACAGCTAGTTCGGTTTTGGGCGATTTTAGTCAGTTCTCCAATAATCTTCGTGAATTTATTCAGGCTAGTTTGTGGTTTCCCGATCGTCAACAGGAAAATTTAAATTATCATTCTGATATAAAAGAATATTTTTTAACCATTCCTAAATTGAACATTAAAGAAGCAAAGGTAGTGGTTGGCGGCGAAGATTTAAGTAAAAGCTTAATTCATTATTTACCGGAAAGTTTACCAGGAGAATATGGTAATGTGGTTATTTTTGGTCATTCCACTTTGCCACAACTTTATAATCCTAAAGATTATAAAACAATCTTTACCCATTTGCCTTCTTTGGAAAAAGGAGATAAAATCTTGATTAAAATAAGAGATTTAGAGTATGAATATGAGGTTTTTGATATGTTTGTGGTTGAACCGGATAAGGTTTCGGTTCTTGATCAAAAAAAAGATGCTTCTTATCTAACTTTAATTACCTGTGTGCCGCCGGGTACTTATTGGAAAAGGTTGGTAATCAGAGCTAAATTAACAAGGCTGCCTTAATTTTAAAGTAATTTTTTAAGATTGATTTATCCTATAATATGTGATAAAATATGAGGATCATGAATCTAAACGAAAGACGAGAATTTTTTTTTAAATGTTTATATTTCTTGATTAATTTTTTTATTGTTATTGGCGAGTGGACTCAACGAATTCTTTTTTTTGTTTTTTTTAAACTTTCTCTTAAATCTTTTTTTATTATCAAGGATTTTTTTCTTCTTTTTTTTAAAAAAATATGGCAGTTTTTATTTAAATTAATAAAAAAAATCTTTTTTATCTTAAAAAATTTTTTTAAAGTTTCTTTAACAGTTTTAAAAGCAATAGTTGAATTTCCAAAGAAAATTTTTTCGAGAATAAAATTACCTTCCTGGCGATTAAAAATTTCTTTTGATTTTATTTCTTTAAGACTGCGTTATTTTATTTTAGGGGCGATTTTTAGTTTTTTAATAATTTTAGTTTATCAATTATATCTTTTTGTTAAAAATTTACCTTCACCAATAAACATTGGAAAATTAAATTATCCACTGTCAACTCATATTTATGATCGTAATGGTAAGCTTCTTTATGAGATTTATCGAGAGCAAAATCGAACTCCTATTAAGATAAAAAATTTACCATTAACAGTGATTCAAGCAACAATTGCTATTGAAGATAAGGGTTTTTATAAACATCAAGGAGTTTCTTTAGTGGGAGGAGTTTTACGAGCAATAAAGGAAACAATTTTAAAAAAAGAGCTTCAAGGAGGCTCAACAATTACTCAACAGTTAGTCAAAAGCGCTTTGTTAACGCCGGAAAGAACCTTAACTCGTAAAATCAAAGAGATTATTTTAGCTTTATGGACAGAAAAGATATTTAGTAAAGATGAGATTTTAGAGATGTATCTAAATCAGGTTCCTTATGGAGGAGCAGCTTATGGGATTGAAGAGGCGGCAAAAACTTATTTTAACAAAAAAGCCAAAGATTTAAATCTAACTGAAGCAGCTTTATTAGCCGGTTTACCTCAGGCGCCAAGTCTTTATTCTCCTTATAACAATCCAGATTTAGCCCGTCAAAGAAGAAATTTGGTTTTAGAGGCAATGTATGAGATGAAGTATATTGATAAAGCGACAAAAATAAAGGCGCAAAACTTAAAACTAGAGGTAGTACCTTTTAAAACCACTATTAAAGCGCCTCATTTTGTTTTTTTTGTTAAGTCGCAGTTAGAGGAAAAATATGGAATAAAAATGGTTGAAGAAGGAGGATTAAGGGTTTACACAAGCTTAGATTTAGATCTTCAGGAAAAATTAGAAACAATTTTAAAAGAGGAAATAGAAAAGATTAGAAACTTAAATGTTTCTAATGGCGCCATTTTGGTTACCCGACCGCAGACAGGCGAGATTTTGGCAATGTTAGGTTCAGTTGATTATTTTAACGGAGAGACAGGTGCTTTTAATGTGACAACTAGTCTTCGTCAACCGGGTAGTTCAATAAAACCGATTATGTATTCGTTAGCTTTAGAAAAAGGATTTACCGCAGCGACGATTATTGATGACTCGCCGGTGGTTTTTAATATTCCTGGGAGCACTCCTTATCGACCGGTGAATTATGATGGCCGTTTTCATGGTAAGGTGACTTTAAGATTAGCTTTAGCTAACTCTTTTAATGTGCCGGCGGTTAAGGTTTTAAATGTAATTGGAGTGGAAAATTTTGTTTCTCATGCTAAAAAAATTGGTATTAGTACTTGGAATGATTCTTCTCGTTTTGGTTTGTCTTTAACCTTAGGTGGCGGTGAAGTAAAGATGGTTGATATAGTTCAAGCTTTTGGCGTTTTTGCTAATTTAGGAGAAAGGGTGAGTTTAGAAAGTGTTTTGGAGATAAAAAATTTAAACGATAAAACAATATATCGTCATTATCCTTTAAAAGAGAGAGTCTTAAAAGAAGGAACCGCTTTTATTATTTCTGAGATTTTAGCTGATAATTTTTCTCGACAATGGGCTTTTGGTAGTCATTCTGCTTTGGAAATTCCAGGTTATAAAGTAGCGGTTAAAACCGGTACTACTGATGAAAAAAGAGATAACTGGACAATTGGTTATACGCCAGAATTTTTAGTGGCAGTTTGGGTGGGTAATAATGATAATTCGCCGATGAATCCTTATTTAACCTCAGGGATTACTGGTGCCGCTCCGATTTGGAATCGAGTGATGAGCTATCTTCTTAATAATTATGGTAATGGTAAGCAGTGGTTTGAAAAACCAGACGATGTAGTAGAAAAAAGTTGTTTTTTTGGCAAAACCGAGTATTTTTTAAAAGGAACGGAGAATTTAGTTTCTTGTCGTGATGGACTATTTAAAACTTCAATTACTCCCACAGGTAGTCATTAGTTATTGATTTTTTGGAGAAATTTTTTTAAAACCAAGTATTGGTTGAAGAATTTTAGGAATTATTACTGTGCCATCTTTTTGTTGATAGTTTTCCAATATGGCAATTAAAATTCGTGGTGAGGCAATGGCGGTGTTGTTTAAGGTATAGCAATATTCTTTTACCCTATCTTTTTTTTGATATTTAATATTTAACCGTCTGGCTTGAAAATCGCCCATAATTGAGTTTGACATTGCTTCACCATAATCATTACGATACGGCATCCAAACCTCAGTATCGTATTTAAAAATCTGCGGTTCGCCCATCTCGCCGGTGGAAAGAATTACCCGACGATAGGGTAGTTCAAGCTCCTCTAAAATCTCCTCACTATTTCTTTGCAATTCTTCATGAAGTTTTCTTGCCTCTTTTAAATCGTTTTTGGCAATAATCACCTGCTCAACTTTAAAAAATTCATGAAGACGATAAAGTCCTTTGGTATCTTTACCGTAACTGCCGGCTTCTTTACGAAAACAGGCAGAAAAAGCAACAAATTTTTTCGGTAATTCTTCCTCTTTAAGAACCTTACCGGTAAAGTATGAAGTTACTGGTTGTTCAGCAGTGCCGGCTAAATAGGCATCTTCATCATTTAAAATATAAGTATCCTGTTTTCCCCAGGGAAATTGACCGCAACCAAAAAGAGCCATTTTTTTAACAATTGCCGGAGCAATTATCGGTGTATACCCTTTTTTGACTAGTTTTTGAAAAACATAAAAAAGTAGCGCAAAATGGAGAATTGCCAATTCATTTTTTAAAAAATAACCTCTAAAACCAGAGACCTTTGAACCTCTTTCAAAATCGATAATATCTAATGATTTACCTAAATCAATATGCGATTTAACTGGAAAATCAAATTGAGGAATTTTTCCCCAAGTTTTTACTACCTTGTTAAAACTAGCATCTTTTCCTACTGGTACCTCAGGCAAAGGTACATTAGGGACAAAAGAAAGCAAATTATTAAGATTGTCTTCTATTTCTTTAAGTTTTTTTTCTAATTCTTTAATTTCCTTCTTGATCTTTTTACCTTCAGCAATAATCTGCGATGTTGGTTTGTTTTTGGCTAAAAGATTTCTTTTCTCCCGTAATTTTTGAATCTGCAAATTTAATTTTCTTTTTTCTTCATCTAACTTGATTATCTTTTCAATTTCCACCTGACGATTTTTATTTTTCGCCGCCTCAAGAACCTTTTGTTTATTGTTTTTAATAAAATCAATTGAAAGCATAATTCTATTTTAAATTTTTAATTTTTAATTTTCAATTTCTAATTTTTCTTTTATTTTTTTAATGATTTTTTTTAAAGCAGTTAAACGATGATTTATTTTTTGATGTTCTTCATCTGTCAATTCATCATAATATTTATTATATTTTTCAACAATAAATAAAGCTCGAAAAGGATAGCCTTTGATTCTTTTTTTGCTTGGTGAAAAAGCAATATAACCTTTGATTTTTTCCTCTTGAAGTATAAGAAAATCTTTGTTTTTTTTGTTCTGTTTTTGATGCGATCGTGTTAAAGATAGAATTTTTGAATTTATTTTTTTTGGTAGATAAAAACAAAGACAGGTTTGAAGATAAGCAGTTCTTTGTTTTTTAGTGGTATTTTTTAATCTTTTTAACGTATAACTAATTAATTCTTCATCACTTGCATCATATCCAAGCCAGCGCCTTGATTTTACTCCTGGTTCATTATTAAGATAGGGGATAATTAAGCCTCCGTCATCTGAGATTGTTGGCAGT
>JAOAEC010000020.1 GCA_026416975.1 Patescibacteria group bacterium
AAATAACTGGGCGAATGGGTGGCGGATTGGTCAGGAGCTGGTTAAAAATGGTCAAAGTCAGTTAAAATTAGCTAAAAATAGCCCCAAACCAGTTTCAACAATTTTTAACCAGTTTCAACCAATTATAACTATAATTTTCTGGCCGCAATATTTGCAGTTTTTGGGATTTGGGTTGTTGATTTTAACTTTAATTTATGTATTAATTTCTCCTATATCTGTTTCTTCAAACTCTTCAAAAAATTGTTAATGAGATTAAAAATTATTAAATGGGTTTATCATTGTTATAAAATAACGCGACCGCGTTAAAATATAACAACATCTATAAATTTCTTAATAAATCTTTTAACTCCTTTTTAATTCTCTCCCTCGGCCAATCTTTTTCAATTAAGCCCCTCGGCAAAAAAGGATCTTTTAATATTAGTTCCTGAAATTCCTCTAATATCTCTTTAACTTCTTTTTCTAAATATTTTTTTCTTTCTTTTAACTTTTTTATCTTGTTTTTCAAGGATAAATATTGATCTTTTAAATCAGATAATTTAAATACCACCCAAGCAAACTTATCATGGTTTTTTATACCCACTAATCTCGCCTCCATTGTCACTACCTTTGGAAAAAATTTTTTTATTTTTAAAAACTCATCGACTTCTTTTAAAATTGGATGGGGTGAAATATAAACTGACTCCTGCCAAAGAGCAAATCCCCAGCTTTTTAACTTTCTTCTTAATTTATCTCTTAAATGTTTCTCAATTTCTTTAATATCAAAAATAACTACCCGCCACAAACCATCCCACTCTTTTTCTGATAGTTTTTTTAAAGAAATTTTTTCATTGAAAAAAGCTCCGCCTTTTGAGGTCAGCTTTAAAAAAACTTCTCCATCTTTACGTATCTTTTCTATCTCTTTTAATTTCGTCATCCGGCTAACCAAACCAGTTAAACTTTCCCTTTTATAAGGATAACCACCAGGCCAATATAAAACTCGATAATAATTCTTAATTGAAAAATCTTGATAAATATCAGCAATAAAAGCTAAAGTAAAAATCAATCCTTTCTTTAATTTTCTTACTACTCTCATATTGTTATATTTTGACGCGATCGCGTTATAATATAACAATATTTTAAAACTACTTTTTAGTCAAGAAGATGTTATAATAATTTTGTCATTAGCTTTAAAAGTTTTAAAATTTTATGCTCCCGTAGCTTAACGGATAAAGCCCTGGTCTTCGGAACCAGTGATGGGGGTTCGATTCCTCCCGGGAGCACTATTTAGGGTTTAGGATTTCGAGTTTATAATTTAGAATTTGTTTTATATTACACGTTATATGTTTCACTTTACACTCTAAATGAAACTCGTTCATTTGCAGATTAGAAACCCAAAAGACGATGAAACACCAATTGAGTCTGCTAGTCAGATCTTTGCTTCTCTTGTTCCCTATCAATCTGTTCCTTTATGGAAAAGGCTTATTTTTGGCTGGCCGGCAATTTATTCATTTGAAATCTATCTTATTAATCAAACTGTTTATTTTTATATCACCTGTGATGAATCAAAAAAAACCTTAATTATCAGCCTCCTCTCCTCTTCTTATCCTCAAATTAAAATTGCTCAAACGACGGATCCTTTGAAATCTCTTCTTAAACAATCAAAAAAAGCAATCGGAGAAATGTTGTTATCTTCAAGCTTTTATTATCCAATAAAAACTTATCAAGATTTTCGCGATGTTGACCCTTTATCCTCTCTTTTAGGTTTTCTATCAAAACAACCAAATCATCTTCAATTTTTGATTCAAATCGTTTTAACCCAAGCCTCAACCAACTGGCAAGACCAGACAACCACTGCCGCTTCAAAAATGCACTATGATGCTTCTGCTAATCGATACACTCGCAATCCTTTAGAAAAAATTATGATGAAAAAAGCTTCTTTTCAAGGAGGAAAAACCGCTATCCGGCTTTTTGTTTCCTCATCAAACAAAGACATTGATCCTTATCCGTTTTTGCTTAATTTAGCCGGCACTTTTGGTTCCTTTTCCTTAGGCGAAGGTAATCAGCTTATCTTTCGAAAACCGTTGATTTTCAAAAACTGGCTTTTGGAAAAAATAAAAAATCGCTCTTTTCCTTATTTAGAAAAACCGTCACAAATCCTAAACGCTCAAGAACTAGCCACTCTTTGGCATCCACCGGGCTATCTTCTAGCAGGAATTAAAAATATCAGTTGGGGGAAAACCTTAAAAGGCGAACCGCCGGAAAACTTACCTACTTCCATCACTATTTCTGCTGAAGAAAAAGTAAAGACTAATTTCTTTGCCAAAACAGAATTTAAAAATAAAGAGACCGTTTTTGGCATCAAAACAACTGATCGAAGAAAACACATCTATATTATTGGAAAAACCGGCGCTGGAAAATCAACTTTAATTGCCAATATGGCCATTGATGACATAAGAAAAGATCGAGGTATAGGGATTATTGATCCTCACGGCGATTTGTCAGAAATAATTTTGGATTATATTCCCAAACGCCGGATAAATGATGTTGTTTATCTGGAACCTTTTGATACTGAAAGACCTTTTGCTTTAAATGTTTTGGAAATTGCTAATAATCCATCAGCTGGCGGACAAAAAGATTTAGTTGCTTCAGGAATTGTCTCAATTTTTTATAAGCTTTACAAAGACAGCTGGGGGCCAAGATTAGAGTATATTTTAAGAAATGTTATTCTAACTTTGCTTGAGATACCAAATACAACCTTAGTTGATGTTTTATCTTTGCTTGCTCATAATGATTATCGAAAAAAAGCAATCAAACAATTAAAAGATCCGGTTTTAAAAGCTTTTTGGGAAAAAGAGTTTGCTAAAATGCCTGACCGACTCAAAGCTGAGGCGATTTCGCCAATTCAAAATAAAGTCGGCCAGTTTGTCACCTCAAAAATGATCAGAAATATCATTGGCAAAGCCAGATCAACCGTTAACTTACAAGAAATTATGGATAATGGAAAAATTTTGATTTTAAATTTATCTCAAGGAAAATTGGGCGAAGATAATGCTTCACTTTTAGGGGCAATGATTATCACTCAAATTCAATTAGCAGCCATGAACCGCAGTTTTCAAAAAGAAGAAGAAAGGCGCGACTTTTTTCTTTATGTTGACGAGTTTCAAAACTTTGCCACCTCATCATTTATTAAAATTTTATCTGAAGCAAGGAAATATCGCTTATCTTTGACTCTAGCTAATCAATATATTGATCAGTTAGATGAAGCAGTTTCTAAAGCCATATTTGGCAATGTTGGAACCTTGATCTCTTTTATTGTCGGCGCCCGCGACGCTCATCTTTTAACCCGTGAGTTTGCTCAGATTTATACAGAAAACGATTTAGTTTCTTTAGGAAAACATGAAGTGGTTTTAAAACTTTCAATCGATGGAATGACCTCCTCCCCTTTTCCTGCCAAAACCTTGCCTTTACCTTCTTTAAAAAACGACAATAAAGAAAAAATCATCAGACTATCAAAGGAAAAGTATGGAAGAAAAGTGTAAAAAAATAATAATACGTAGAACGTGGAACGTAAAAAATATTAAATCCTAAATCTTAAACAATTCTTAAACCTCAAACTGTTAAACATAAAAAACACTGATTTAACCGATTTAACTGATTATTAACTTTAAACTCTCTCAACTTTCTCAACTTTCTAAACTCATTAACCTCCTTATCAACTAACCCTTAACCCCTAACTCATAACTCCTAACTTCTAAATAAATTTCTAATTTCTAATTTCTATTAAATTTAGAATTATTAATTTTTAATTGTCAATATTAATTATTAATTTTTTTCCTAAATACTAAATATACTATCTACTAGCTACTTTTTTGATTTTTTATTTTTGAATTTTTTTTATAGCTTTCCCATTCTCTCATTAATTGACTTTTTATTTTATTTAATTCTTTAACATCGCTTTTTACTTCTTTTTTAACTTTTTGAAGCACTTTTTCCACTGCTTTTTTAAATTTTCTTTTATCAATCTTTCCTAACTCTTTTTTTAATAATTCCAATTCTTCTTCCAACCATTTTTTTGCTAATTCTCTCATCTCTTTGCCGGTTTTTGGAGCCACAAACAAAGCTGTAATCACTCCAATAACCGAACCAATTAATAACCCCAAACCAAATTTAGAAGCTTTTTTATTTTCCATAATTTTTTTAAAAATTGTTAACTTAACTGATAATAACAAAAATTTTTCTATCGGTCAAGATAAAATGCTTAACCTTTTCTTATCTTCCAAAATTTAATATAAACTACCCAAAATCTAATTGAAGAAAATAAAGCAAAAACAAAACCAGGAAAACCATCAAGAAAGCCTTTGTGACGAATATACATTGAAAAAAAAGTGATAAGAGGTTTCCAAAAAAAATACTCAAAGAACATCAAAACCAAATTTTTTTCTTCATTTTGAGATTTAAATTTTGCATTTTGAACTTCCAAAGTCGTATAGCGATCCCAGCGCATCAAATACCGCGAAAAATCCGGATCAGCGTAATGCAAAATTGGATTTTGCAAATAACCAATTTTCAAGTTGTAATTTTCAGTTTTTAATGAATTTTCAATATTTGAATTTTCAAATTTTTGAGTTTTAGTTTCTGGTTTTGAATTTTTATCATTTGAATTTTGAATTTGTTTAGGATTTAGAATTTTGGATTTAGGATTTATTACTTTAACATTCTCATGAACATCACGACAAGGAAATCTGGCATAACCATTTTTGTACAATCTTAAAGTATAGTCAGGATACTGCCCACCTTTCATTAAAAACCGTGTCAAAAACCAATTTTTTCGGGGAATCCAATACGCCACCTCATTAACCTCCGAGGTTTTCCCGCTTCGCTCCTTAACCTCGGAGGTTTTACCGTGGGTAACTTTTTTAATCTCTTCTTTAAGCTCCTTGCTTAACTCCTCATCTGCGTCCAACTGCAAAATCCACTCTCCCCTAGCTTCCTCAATCGCTTTTTGTTTATTTAAATGAAACATTGATGGATTATCTGATTTGATTATTCTTACCTTTTTACCATAGGATTTGGTAATTTCAACTGTCCGATCAGTTGATCCGCCATCAACAATCACCACCTCATCAACAATATCAATGGCTGAATCTAAAGGATAATGAATATTTTTTTCCTCATTAAAAACCGCTAAACACAATGAAAGTTTTTTTCTCATTTTAATTATTAATTATTCATTATTAATTGATATTATATAATATCCTTATGCTAAAAATCGTTCACGCTTCTCATCAGATTTTATCATCGCCAACTAAACCAGTCAAAAAAATTGATCAAAAAATCAAAAAAATCATTAGTCAGATGGTTGAGACTTTAGAGGCTCAAAAAGACCCAATCGGCGTTGGTTTAGCCGCTAACCAAGTCAATCTCGATCTTTCAATTTTTATTATGAAACCGAATAAAAAATCAAAACCAAAAGTTTTTATTAATCCAAAAATTTTAAAAAAAGAAAATTTAACACAAAAAAAACCAAAAAAAAATAAAAAATTAAAAATTAAACTTGAAGGCTGTCTTTCTATTCCTAAAATCTGGGGATCAGTAAAAAGAGCTGATAAAGTTCTTTTGGAATATCAAAACTTAGAAGGAGAGATGAAAAAAGAATGGTTTTCTGGTTTTGAGGCAACCATTGTTCAACATGAAACAGATCATTTAAACGGTGTTCTTTTCACCCAAAGAGCCAGTGAGCAAAACCAACCGCTTTACCAAGAAAAAGAGGAAAAATTAGTACCAATTGAAATTTAATGTTTTAAACCCTAAAACTCTAAATCATAAACTCTAAATTCTAAACTCTAAATCCTAAACTCTAAACAAATCTTAAAATCTAAAAACTCAAAACACAACTAAAAACTTAAAAATAAAATTAATTTCTAATTTTCAATTTTTAATTTCTATTAAATTTTTAATTATTTAATTTTTTAATTTTTAATAAATCAGTTTTTAATCAATAATTAATAAATTAATAATCTTAGATTGTAATTTTCCTACCCACAATCGCTAAAGCGATAGTTTCTGCAAGCGGGTAATTTTTAATTTTTGATTTTTAACTTTAAATTTTAAATTTTTTAAACAATCCCGCCTGTTTTTAAGCTTGTTGGTAAAAGAAGATTTAAATAGAAGTTAACCCCCGGCCGAACAACCGCCTCAACCATTGAAGAATTGCCGATCGGAAAAATCATTAATAAAAGAAAGATCATTCCATAGCTTTCCAACTGTTGCCATTCCTCAGCTTTTTCTTTTGGTAAAAATCCGGCAACAATCTTAAAACCATCTAAAGGATGAATGGGTAAAAGATTAAAAACACCTAAAACCAGATTAAAAGAGATTAAAGAAATAAAAAAAACCGTGGCTAAATTGATTAAATCTGATTCTGGTAAAAAGTTGAACAATTTTAATAATAAAGAAAGAATTATTGCCAAAATAAAATTTGACATTGGTCCGGCTAAAGAGATTAAAGCGTTATCTCGGCGGGGATTTTTTAAATTAAAAGAATCAACTGGTACTGGTTTTCCCCAACCAAAACCAAAGAAAAACAAAAATAAAAGACCAGTTAAGTCCAGATGAACCCGGGGATCAAGTTTTAATCTTCCGGAAAGCCGAGCGGTTGGATCGCCTAAATAATCAGCCACTAACGCATGAGAAAACTCATGAATAGTAATGGCCGCCAATAAGGCTAAAATATAAATTAAGAAATAAAGCGGGTTTTGCATTAAAAGATTTAACATAAAATAAAATCTTAAATATTAAATCGTAAATCGTAAACAATTTTTAATTTTTAATAAATTAATTTTTAAATTGTGATTATTAATTATTCATTATTAATTATTATTTTTTTAATTCTATTGATATTCATTTTATCATATGTTATGATAAATATTCTATGATTAACCGTTGTTATCATTGCCAAAAAGGGGTTGTTTTTGGTCATAGTCATACTCATCATCGAGGAGTAGCTGGCGGTCGCTGGAAAAAGCGAGCCCCAAAAACCAAAAGAATCTTTAAACCAAATCTTAAAAAAATAGAAATAGTTGAAAAAGGAGAGATAAAAACAGTTAAGCTTTGTATGAAATGTTTAAAAAGAATTAAAAAAGATGTCAGCGAAGGAAAAAAACCTTTTCTCCAACTTTATATTCAACCGCAGTCGCAACCACTAGATAAAGACTTACCAGAACAAGCTAAAAAATCATAAAAACGAATATTTTTTAAATTATCTTTTTATAACGTTGGAGTTAACCTTCTTAAGCATTTAAAATAATCTTGGGTGTTACAACCACGGCCAAATTTCTCCTTAATCTTCTGACAATCAGTTTCATCACAAGTTAAAGCATTGTTTGTTGATGGTTGAGGAATAATAATTGTCTGAATCGGTGTTGGTCGAATAACAGTAGGCGAAGGCAAAATTTGGGTTGGCACAATTGAGGAAATTGTTGGACGAACCGATTCTTGCTCGCTTTTTGTTGTTAAGGTCCAAGGAACGCCACCATTATCATATCTTTTATCGCCAATCCGGATAAAAAAATAATAAGTGGTCGCCGGTGATAAAAGGGTTAATTCTACCAAATGGTTTTTAGTCGGATTTGTCTCTGGAGCAAAATAATTAGTAGCCGTTGGACTGGTCCCATACTCTACTACTCCCTGAGTCTCAATCGCCGTTGTCCAACTAATTTTGGCATTATTCTTAGTAATTTCGGAAATGACCACGTCTCTTGGTTCATTGTCTGATGCTCGACTAAAAGTGGTGGAAAAAAAACGAAACGCCATAATAATCAAAACAATACCAATTAAAAGACCAATAAAAATTGAGGCAATTTTGGAAATTTTTAAATCAGTAGTGCTTCCTTGAGAAAAATGATGAAAATTCATAATAATATTAAATTAGCCACTCCACCTATTATTAAAAGAATGGCTCCTGGAAGTGCTAATTTTATTAAATTTTCCAAAATTCCTGTTTGAGGCAGTGTTTGGAGAGTTGAGTTATTATTATTACTATTGGTCTCGTCAGTAGGATTATTATTATCATTGGTATTATTGTTATTGGTATTACTATTCCCTCCACCGCTTCCAATAGTGACAGTAGCACCACTGCTTTCTGAACAACTAAAAATGTTGGTAGTTTGATAGTCATTTTTAACAATCGTTGATGAGTTACAATCAAAAGAAATTGTGGCTGTGCCATTGGTTAAAGCTTTAAAAGTAACTTTGGCGACAGTACCAGAACCGGTTTTGTAACTACCAATTTCATTCACCATTGCGGCAATATAAACATCGCCACTGGTTATATTATTGGTCACATTTGGAAAAAAACTTTCGGCTGCTACTGATTGCGCTTCAAGCAAAGAAGAGTTAAAATTAATATGAAAATCTGTTCCTGTAATCTGTTCACTACCGCTATCAACAATCACTGATACCTGAAAAGTATTGCCGGATGAAATAGAAACCGTTGCCGGATCTAGTTTTAAGAAAGCAGCTCTGATATTGCCGAAAATCTTCGGTTCAAAAAATAAAATAAAAAAACTAAAAATCAATAAAATAAAAATTTTTCTCATTGCTACTAATCATTATTACCTATTTTTTAATAAATTTCAACTTTAATTGAGTCTGTTTTAGGATAATAAACCTGAGTTTTGTCATCAACTAATTTTGTTTTCAGTTTGTTTTTGGTGAGTAAGATAGTAAAGGTAAAAATACCTTTGTTTTTTGGTTTAAAAGTTAGGTTAATGATTTTTTGATTAACTAAGACGGTTTTGGTATTAGATGTCAGTTTTTTATAGCCGGTTAAAGCAAGATAGTTTTCTCCTTTGGTTCTCATTAAGTCAAAATCTGTTAATAATGATTGACTATTGATTAACTCAAAATTGTTTGAGTCATAAGATAAAATAATATCATAACCAACGATATCAGCAGCTTCTTTTAAATCAGCTGAAATTTCAAGGGTAATTAAACTACCTAAAGAAACCCTCTCTCCTTCTAAAACCTTAAGTGATAAACTATCTTTGGTATTTTTTTCTTCTTTTTTTAAGGTTTCGGTTGGATTAGTGTTAGTGGTTGAATTAATAACATTTTTAGTTATTTCTTTTGGCAAATCTTTGTTTTTTTTATTATTTTTTAAAAATAAATAACCAGTTATTAAAAGAAAAAGAATTAAAAAAAAGACTAAAACAGCGCTGGTTTTTTTATTAGTTAATCCTTGGTTAGTACTATTAGTATTATTAGTAAAATTAGCAGGATTGATAGTATTATTTTCTTCCATATTTTTATATATTTTAAATTTTAAATTTTATATTTTCTCACTCCTCATCAGTTCTTACTGCTAAAGCCTGTATTATGGCTGAGTAATCTTGGGTGTTAACAACACCGTCTAAATTAATATCAGCTAGTCTTAATGCCCCATCATCTCTTTGCCCTAAATTGTTTCTCACTAAAGATAAATCATAAGAGTCAGAAACCCCATCTTGGTTTGGTAAATCACCTGAAGACAAGAAAATTCCGGAAAAGTCTAAATTATTATTACCGGCTGATAAAGTAATTTTTCCTTGACCGCAGTGATAAGTAGCAGGCACTGTTTCTGTGGGCAAAGGATCACAAATTTTTTTCTGAAGATGTTTTGGACCTTTTATGTAAACTAAATAACCAGAACCAGTTGTAACATTAAAATTAACACTCCCACTCCACACACCATTATTGTCACTAGTAAAGGTAACGATCTTAGGATCAGCTGATTGCCTACCGCCTAATTTAACTTTTACATTCATTTTATCAGTTGAGGTTGGTTTTTTTAAGATACCTTGGAATTTTAATTTAAGATTTAAAGTTACACTTTCTGGCGCAGGAGTGGTAGTTGGGGTGGGAGTGTTGATTGGGGTTGGACTGTTTGTTGGATTTCTTGGCACAGGGATGTTGGTTGGAGTTGGGGTTGAGGTTATAGTTGGAGTTAGAGTAGGATTAGGTATTGGTCTTCTGGTTGGGGTTGGACTGTTTGTTGGATTTCTTGGCACAGGGATGTTGGTTGGAGTTGGGGTTGGAGAAGGAGTAATTGATAAACATGACTTATTTGATTCACAACCATTATTCCAATTTCCATCGCAGTTATAAAAACCATTATTACAAGAACAAGTATTATTACTGCAAGAAGCGTTTACACCACAAACATCTTTATCATCCTTACAAATAGAGTCACTGTTGATTGTATAACCCATACTGTTAGAAGGTAATAAATAAAAATAATTATTAGAAGTTTTTGTGATTCCTACAATCTGATTTTTCATATCTATTTCTTTTTCGTCATTTAATAAAAAAATGCTACTTGAACCATTTATACTGTTCGCTTTAAATTTTAAAGAACCGATTATTGATGGACTAAGTTGATCGTCTTGTTTTTTAGTCACAGCTGTGATTCTTAAAATCTTACTTTTGTTATATTTGTCACTTAAAGAAACCTTCTGAATTAAAACTTCATCAAAATAAGAAACAGGTTGAGATTGAATATCTTCTTCATGTCTCCATGCATTAAATTCAATAAAATCCAATAAATTTTTATTATTTAAATCAAAGACAAAATAAAGATCAATGGCAGAAATTTTATATTCATGATTTTCTGTACTTAAAGTAAAATTAATATTTTTTTCTTCGTTTTGCTTAAATTCAAATGGATTAGAATTTTGAATGAAGTCGAAAACTACATTTGGTGAACCTGCTTTTGATTTATACATATATTTCCACAAAAAATACCCAAAAAATCCTATTGCTCCTAAAGCGATTGTGATTATGAGAGTTTTTTTAAAGAGTGTTTTCATAAATTAAAAATTTTTAATTTTTTAAAAATCTATATTAAATTATTGTTCTGCCCATGTCGGCGTTGGCGTTGGTATCACACATTGACAGTTAATACCCTCCTCTCCATTCATATAATTACAATCTTGATTAGTTCCATCACATTGTTCTCCATTATTAATTTTGCCATCACCGCAGTATTGCTTCTCTACCACTTCGCCAAATCTCAAAATCACCTAAATCAATCTTATTATTTAAATTAAAATCAGCAGTTAAATTAGAAACAGGATCTGAACAAGACCCATTGCCTAAAAACTCACACTTCCAAATAATGTAATCACTCTCATTAACTGACCCATCGCAATTGACATCACCATAATTTTTACTAATACAATCATCAGCTTGAGCTACATCTTGCAAAAGAAAATTAGGAATATAATAAAAAATTGGTTGATAAGGATTAAGAGAAATATTTTTTTTCTCAGCTAAAACCTCTCCCTTTTCATTTAAAATTTTAAAATTAAAATTAGTAACTCCTTCATCAGCATTTTGAATTTGAACACCAGTTTGTTTATTATTATTATAATCAAAATAAATTTGAGGAATAAAAAATTTTGTAGAAATATCTTTATTAGAAAAAACTGTTGCTCCCGCAGCTTTATAAATACTTAAATCTGAATTATCTTTTGAACTTTGAGGATAACCTAAATGATAAACACCAACTAAAGAAGAATTATCGTTTTCCTTTAAACTAATTACAGCTGAAGAAAAATCATTTTGAGGAAAACAATTATTACCAATACCAACAACAATTAATGATTTTAAAGAATCTATTGTTTTATTATAACAATTATCATCATTAGATTTAGATGAAATAATTGTGCCGTCTTTTTTAACATATTTTATTATAATATTAACCTTTTTATTTTCAGATTCATTTTCAGATGATAATATGTTTTGAATTGTAAATGAACTCATCCAGTTATAATAATTATTGTAAACCCGGGGAACAAAAATTTTTGAACCTGCTAATTTATCAGGTATCGCATTTTCCTCAATTAATTTTCTTTTTGAAGCTGAAGAATGAGATAAAACAACAGCAATGTTTTTATCAGAATTAATAACAGCGCTAAATTTTTTGTTATTATTATAATCTGGTTTATTAATTAAATCTTGAAAACACTCATTATAGGAAGTATTGGGGAAATAAATAATTTTTTGGCCGTTCCCAGGTAACGAAATATTACATTCTTTTTTATAATTATTATCCAAACCATTAAGAGAAATTGAAAGATTTGCTGGTTCATTTATTGCATTTTGAATAATTATCCCAGTTTCCCAACCTTCGTTATAAGCATTACGAAGAATAATAGGAACATACCATTTTTTACTAACAGTTTTTTCTGATATTCCTTCATAAGAACCACCTCTTTCACCATAAGAACTACTATAAGAATTTATTAAGTTAACATCAACAGCAATTTCTGTATCAGAATTAATAATTGCCGGTGGATCAACCGGATCGGTTGGCCAATCAGAGTATGATTGTGTCGAAATAATTTTAAATCCAAACGGAGGTAAAGTAAAAGAATAAACTTTCATCCCATCTTTTGGATAAATTTTTAAATCAATATGGGTTTCTTTATCTTCTGTATTCATTATTATAATTTCACTATCAAAACCTAAATCTTTTTCATCATTGGAGTGTTTATAAGCACTTTTTAAGATTCGCGGTAAAAAAATTGTTTTGCCCACATCGCCCACATTGCTTAAAGAATGACCTTTATTTAAAATAGCTATTTTTTCATTGTAAGAAGAAGAATAATCAACTGCCAAAGAATGGTTTCCTTCAATTATAGCGCTTAAACGTGAGGGATAAACAACTACATTATCAATCCAAACAGAATAAATTTCTGGCGTCTTACTCATTAAACACAGACCTATACCCAATGAATTAATATTTCCTAATTTAATTGTTTTATAAGCTAATTGCCAATCTTCAGAATATTTTAAATTTAATAATTCTTCTGATTCATTATCAGTGTTACTTTTTTTTATTAAAAAAAAACCAAGGAAAACATTTGAATTATCTGAAAATTGTGAATTATCGTTTTTAAATTTATACCAAAAAGCAAAAGTAAATTCTTTATTGACAAAATAATTACGATTAAAACTGGAAAAAGAAGGGTTTTCATTTTCATCTTGAGTAATACAAGATAAATAAGGCACATCACCATTACCTGATCTTTCTTTTCCTAACTTAATCTTCATTGATTTATTACCATGATATTTATTATCACTATCAATTCCTAAAAAACCTTTTGAATAATTTGTAAATTTCCAATTATTAGTTCCTTTTTCAAAACTACCATTATAAATCTTAAAAATTTTATTTATACTTTGCGCTTTTGCTTCTTTTATTTTTAGCCAATTTTTTGTTTTTAAAATCCAAAAAGAAAAAAGAAGAAAAATAAATAAAAAAAGAAGACTTAATTTTTTTAATATCAATAACCTAATTTTGAATTTTTTTTCCATTAGGTTAATGGTAAATTAAAATAATTATTTTGTCAATATTAATATTAATAAAATTAAATCACCTTAAAAATTCTAAACAGCAAAAAACTTAAGAAATAAAACAAAATTGCCTGAAAAATTGGTAAATATAAGGTTAAAAAAATTGCTACTATTGCCAAGATAAAAAAGGCTTCATTATGAATTGATGGCAAAAGACCTTTGGTAAAAAGAATTAAAATTACCAGGGTTAAAAGAGACCTTTTATCAAACCACCATAAAGACCAGCCAAAGTACATTGCCAGACCTAAAAACAAAGCGGTTAAGACCAAAAAAATTTCCTTGGTGTCAAAATAAAATGGACCAATATACATATTATTTTTTTGAAACTAAATAATAAATTAAAAAAGCTGTTATTATGGCAATAATTATTAATAAAAATATGCCTATAAATAATTTTAGCATATCTTTAACCGGACTGTAAACAGATTTACACCTCGGAGGTGCAATAAATACGACACCTCGGTACATAAACCATTCCTATTCATTCGTTATCAAAAGTCATATGTTTTATTTTCTCAAGATTCCTTTGATAATCAGCTTGATTAACAACAAATTCTTCATATTTTTTTTTATCTTTAAAATAAGAAAAAATCACCTCTTTATCGCAAAAACCTTTTTCTATATCCAAATACTCTTTAAATGAAAAATAAGGATAAGAATAAAGATCATCAATCTTTTTAACAACATAAGAACTAAAAGGATTTAAATGAATATATCTTGAAAGATGAATTAATTGCTCTTCTGTCTCTACTCTTACTGCTTTAAATTGACCTTCAAAAAGATGGCCTTTTCTTTTATTTTTAGTATTAAAATAGCGGGTAAAACTATTTTGAAATTGGGAGATAAACCTGCTTATTCCTTCTTTGCTTTTTTGCTGAAGTAAAAGATGATAGTGATTTGGCATTAAGCAATAGCAGATGATCTTTACTAAATAATTATTTTCTTTTTTAAGTTTTTCAAAAAGCTCTTGTTTTCTTCTTTC
>JAOAEC010000021.1 GCA_026416975.1 Patescibacteria group bacterium
AATTTAGATTGAATATAAACTGTAAAGGGAATTTTTTTCCACCTATAGTTCAAGGATAATAATTTTTAAAAAAATTGTCAAGAGGTTTGATTAATTTAATATGTCAAAACAACAACAAATACAACTTTAATTATTGTTATAATTTAAATAATGAGCAAAGTTTCAGTTATTATTCCCACCTTCAACAATATCAACGGCTTAAGCTATCTTTTGAATTATTTTAAAGATAAACCATATCAAGTCATAGTAGTTGACAACGGCAAAATAACTCAAAATTTAAGGCTTAAAGCTAAACAATTTATTTTTTTAGTTCAAGAAAAAAATTTGGGATTTGCTAAAGGAATAAATCTTGGAGCTAAATATGCTAATGGAGAGTGGATGCTGATTTTGAATGATGATATTGAATTTAAAATTCAAAATTCAAAAATCAAAAATCAAAATGAAAAAAATCCAATTGAGTTTTTGGTTGAATATGCGGAAAAAAATAATTTAGATGCTGTAACGCCGATATTAAGAAATCCAGATGGGACAATAGAAAATTTAGGTTATAAAGTGTTGCCTTATGGAAGAATTAAATTGGTTAAAGAGTTTGCAAGTTTTCGAGTTAATGATTTGGATGGAATAACGGCGGCGTGTTTATTGATTAAAACTGAGGTTTTTAAAAAACTTGGCGGATTTGATGAGAGTTTTTTTGCTTATTTGGAAGATATTGATTTTTTTCTTCGGTTTAAAAAGGCTGGTTTTCGATTTGGGATTGCGCCAATTGAGGTACTTCATCGGCATATGACAACCTCAAAAACAATGGGATCTTTTAAAGCCAGGCAGGATATGATAAATTGGTGGAGGCTTTATTTTAAACATCCGGATAAATTCAAATTTAATCTTCAATTTTTGCTTGAGAGAGCAAGAAATTTATCAGGATATTTAAAGCGGTTAATTTCTAATTTCTAATTTTTTAGTTCTAAATCCTGAATTCCAAATCCTAAATCCTAAATCCTAAATTCTAAATTCCAAATCCTAAACTCTAAACTCTAAATTCTAAACTCTAAATCCTAAATCTAAACTCTAAATTTTTGTTGACAAATAGTATACAAAAATGTATATTTACTATAAATGAGCTTAAATTTTATTCAATTCAAGGAAACAATTAAAAAAAACATTTTTACCTTCAATGATGTCTTAAAACATTTTAGCGACAAAAAAGATATTTTTTTAAGACAAAAAATTTTTCGCTATGAAAAAAAATCCTTGATTTTTAAAATAAAAAAAGGACTTTATTGTTTTGATAAAAATAAAGTCAATCCTATATTTTTAGCCAATATTTTATATCAGCCCTCATATATTAGTTTTCAATCAGCTTTATTTTATTACGGTATAATCATTGATATCCCCCATTCTTATACCTCAGCAACAACCACTACCACTAAAAAAATTACCAACATTTTTGGAACATTCATATACTATAAAATAAAAACAGACCTTTTTTTTGGTTTTGACCAGATTGAGATTGACGGCGTCATAATAAAAATTGCCCATCCCGAAAAAGCTCTTCTTGATTTTTTTTACATTAACAAAATTAAAGATATTGCCGATTTAAGATTAGATCTTAAAAAAATTAATATAGAAAGATATAACCAATATAAAAAAAATTATCCCTTATCAATTCAAAAAATAAAGATTTAAATTTATGAGTAATTTTATTTTTTATCATTTCCCAAAGATTCTTGATTTTGCCAGATTTTATGGTATACCGGTTGAAAAAAAAGAGTCAATCTTGCGTGAATACCTTCAGGTTAAAATTTTAGAAAAAATATATCAGTACAGGCTTTCTTATAAACTTTTTTTTGTCGGCGGAACTTCTTTAAGAATTTTATCTGATTTAGATAGATTTTCAGAAGATTTAGATTTTGATTATAAAGATTTAAAACCATCGGAAATAGAAAAAATTTATGATTATGTTGTTGACGGTTTAGAAAAAGAAAACATTGAGATTATCAGATACAAAAACACCGATAAAAAGCCGATTGAATTTGAGATTCGTTTCCCAAAAATTTTACATCAATTAGGATTGCATAATAACCCCTCTAAAAATTTAGTCATTAAGCTCGATTTTGATAATTTCTGGCAAGGATTAGAGCCGGAGATTATTAGAGTCGAAAAATTTGGAATATTAACTGATATTTTAACTTTGGATAAAAATAAAATTTTAGTTCAGAAAATGTTTGCTTTTCTTAATCGAAAACAAGTGATGGCGCGGGATATTTATGATATTTATTGGCTGATTGCCAATAGCGCAAAACTTGACTGGAATTTTATAAAAAAAAATAATATTTCAGAAAACATTAAAGAAATGGTAAAAAAGAAATTGGTTAAAGAAAAAAATAAATTTATGAATTATAAAAAACAACTAGAGCCTTTGTTAATAAATAATTTTTCTGTTAATAAAATTGATTTTATTTTTGATTATTTTATCAGCAGCGAAGATATTATTTTTAAAAACTTTCAAAAAAAAGAAATTACAGAACAAGATCAATATCATTTTATTTTTAATTTTGAAAGCAAAACTTTAGATAACGCCAAAAAAAACATCAAATTTGCTTTTTGTATTTCAGAGACAGCATTGCCTCAGATTGATTTATTGCCTATTGATGATTATGATGAAGAAAAAGTAGCTTTTATTGTTCAAAAAATAAAAAAATTTTTTAATAAAAATATAATCAAAGACTATCAGACAAAACTAATTTCCACTACTAATTTAAATGAAATACTTAATTTTGAAGAAATCGCAATCAGCGTTTAACATCTAATATCTAACTTCTAACTTCTAACGTATAACGTGTAACGTATAACTTATAACATCAACTATTAATTTCTAATTTTTTAGTTCTAAATCCTAAATCCTAAATTCTAGAGTCTAAAGTCTATGGTTTAAGGTTTTTTACCTCAGCAGCAAAAAACCTCGCTTTCTTAAAGCTTTTAAAAGGAAAATAAATGGTTAAAAATGAGATTGGGGTTTTTTTGGTAAGTGATTTCTCCTAGTGCGGAAACAGAGGACCTTTAGCCCTCGGAGGCTCACTTTAGAGATAATAAACAGGGATAAAGTATACGGTGGTTTTTTCGATTTTTCTTATCCCAAAATCATCGCTGGTGGCGATGATAGCTTTAACTGGTTGGTATTTTTTTATAAAACTAAAAAGACTTTTGCCTATTATTTTATTTTTTACAAATGTCAAATAATAAAAAAATAATAAAAAATAAAACCTGTTATATTTTGACGCGATCGCGTTAAAATATAACAACAATATCTTAAATATCTTAATAGATATCATCTAAATAGATATCAAGAAATAAAACATCTATTTAATTTTTCACCCATTCTTCCACCATTATTTTAATTTTTCATAAACCTCTTTCATTGTCTCAATGATCTTTTCAATAATTTCTTTTGCTTGGAAAAAGCTGATGGCTTTTAAATTATGAGGATAATAATGAAAGATCTGGTTTCGACCCAACTTCCAAACCTCCCAGATTTTTTGGGCTAAATCTACTGAGCTTCTCTGAAGAATTTTTTTGTATAAAGATCTCTCGCCTAACCGACCAACTAGCTGTGGTGATAATAACTTTCCCAGTCGTAAATGATCGGAGATATAATCCAAGTGAGAAATAAAACCAATGTCTTTAAAAAGTTGTTTTAAAAAACCTTCATAAGCCTTAGCAAAAGGAAAGACTAAAAACGAATAATCTTTAAACTGATAACTGTGATTCTTAATAATCTCATCCATTAAATAATAACCTTCGCTAATCAGGTCTTTTTGATTTTGAGAAAGATACTGCCAAAAATTAGAATTTTCTTCTTGATTCATAAAAGTATTTTAATTAAAAAAATTTTTCCGAAGAATTAAAAAAAATTTTTTAAAGCGATTTAAGATCAATTTTTAAGGCCGGACTCATGGTTGTTTTAATAAAAGTTGATTGAATATGTTTGATGCCAACCGCGTTTAAAAAGGCTTTGGCGTTTTCCACTAATTTTTTCTCTTCTAAAGAGATCTTTCCAATCAGTTGGTGAATCAAAGGAAACTTAGATTCAGTTTTCCAACGAACAGTCCCTTTTTCAAACTTTTTCGCCACCTCTTCCGGTTTGGGAGAAATCGTCCCTGCTTTGGGATTAGGCATTAATCCTTTTGGCCCTAAAATTTTAGCAAACTTCACCAACTTAGGCATATATTGAGGATGGGTGATTAAAACATCAAAATCCAACTTTCCTTTTTCAATCTCAGCCAAAACCTTATCATCAACAATCGCTACTCTAATAGTTTTACCAATTGAATAAGGAAACTCTACCTCGCCTTTTAAACCCACCTCATCAATGTTTAAATGAAGTTCAACCGACTCATCAAACTTGGCATATTTTATTTTTTTTAATAACTGAACTGCTTCTAATAAAGAGTATTCCTTTTTGGGATCAATTTGTTTTTTTGCTGATTGATATTTTTTTCCTCTGACTCTTGATTTTTTAACTGTTTTTTTTTCCTCTTTTTTTGTTTTTGTTTCTTCTTCAATAATTTTTTTAGCTTTCTCCATTTTTTCAACGTCTGTTTCTTTTACCTCAACCTCGGTCATTCTTTCACCACCCTTTAATCCTGGCGCTCGCACCTTCTTTTTTTCAGAAGCGCGTTTTTTTTGCTCCTCTTTTTGTTTTTTCTCAACCTCCTCTAAACCAAGAATGCGAGTTCTAATTTTTCCCATATTTTTTAAAAAAAATCGAAATTCGAAACAATTTTTAAATTTTAAATCCTAAATGCTAACTACTACCTACTAACTACTAATTTTAATTTTCTATCTCTACTCCTATTGATCTGGCAGTACCCATGACAATTTTTACTGCCTGCTCTAAATTATCAGTGTTTAAATCAGCTAACTTTTCTTTGGCAATCTCTTCTACTTGTTTTTTTGTTAGTTTGCCCACTTTTTCCGTATTGGGTTTACCGGAACCTTTTTGAATTCCTAACTTTTTTTTAATCAAATCAGCTACTGGCGGCAATTTGGTAATAAAGGTAAAGGTTCTATCCTCATAAACGGTGATTACTGCCGGAATAATCTGACCTTTTTGTTTGGCAGTCCGGGCATTGTACTCTTTAATAAAATCCATAATTGGCACGCCGTGCTGACCTAAAGCCGGACCCACCGGCGGTGCCGGGGTTGCTTCACCAGCCGGCAGATTAAGTTTAAGAATGGTTTTAACTTTTTTAGCCATAATAATTAAAACTCTAAACTCTAATTTCAAAATCTAAACAAATTTTTAAATTCAAACTCTCAAAATTCAAATTTTTTATCATTTTAATAATATTTTTTAATTTTGAATTCTGAGTTTGTTTAGAACCTAAGATTTAAGATTTTAAATTTATAATTTAGCTACTTGTAAAAAATCTAATTCCACTGGTGTCTCTCGATCAAAGATAGACACCAAAACCCTTACCTTACCTTTTTCCTCATCAATTTTTTCTATTGTTCCTAAAAAGTCAGCAAACGGTCCTTCAGTGATTTTTACCGCCTCGCCAACAGAAAACTTGGCTTTAAACTTTGGTTGCTCCTGTTGGACAAACTTCATAATCGCCTCAACCTCTTTTTCCGAAATCGGCGTTGGTTTTAAGCCGGCGCCAACAAAACCAGTGACTCCCTCGGTCGTTCTCACCACCAACCAGGAGTCATCATCAAGAATCATTCTCACTAAAACATAGCCGGGAAAAACTCTTTCTTTGGCTTTTGATTTTTTTCCTTTTCTAACAACAACCACTTCTCTTATAGGAATGACGACCTCAAAAATTTTATCTTCCACACCCAAACTTTTTATCCGCTGCTCCAAAGCTTCTTTCACTTTTGCTTCATAACCGTTTTGGGTATGAATCACATACCAACGACCTTGAGATTTTTCTTCACTGGTAGAACCCGTGGCTAATTGATTTTTATTTTGTGTCTCCACTTTAAAAATTTAATTTAGAAAATATTAACCTTAAGTTGATTACTTAAATTTTGTCACCCACTCCAATCCTTTGGTTAAAAGAATATCTATTATACCGATATAAACTCCGATTATCAAGGAGATAAAAATCACCACTGCCGTTAACCTGATGGTTTCTTTTTTAGACGGCCAGCTAACCTTTTTTAACTCCTCAACCACTTCTTTAGCAAAACCTTGATTGGCAAAAATTTTCTTGTTCATACTGTTATAATAAATTATAACAGTAAAAAATCAACTATGCAAAAAGAAATTATTCACAGCTTAGTTCTTATTTTCAGCATCGGCCTTTCCTTTATCTTTCCCAAAACTAATTTAGCCCACTATGACCTGCAAATTGCCGCCTTGCTTTTTATTATTCTTTATCTTTCTAAAAAGTTTTTCATCCTCTCTTCTCCTTCATCTCGTCTTTTGGAATCAGTGGTTTTTACCATTGTGATTGTCTCGGTGATCAACAGCACCGGCGGCCTTGCCTCGCCCTTTTTCTTTTTAACTCAGTTTCTCCTTTTTTCCTTAGCTCTTCTTTTGGAACCTATTATCTCAATTACCAGCACCCTCACCTTAATCATCTTTTTTTTAATTTTTATGCCGGCTAATCAGGATATAAAATCTTTTTTACCGCTTATCTCTTTAGCATTTATCACCCCTTTTGCCATGTTTCTGGGTCAAGAGTATTTACAAAATGAAAAGCTTAAGAAAAAAAATCAAGACTTAAAAGAAAATACCTTTCTTTTTCTTTCTTTAATGCTAAAAAACCATCTTAAAGAAATCAAAAAAGCGATTGAAAACTTTATCGGCGATCATGAGCTTTATCAAATCAAAAAACACGCTCAGACAATGGAAAAATTAATTGATAAATTTGAAAAAAATAATTAATGCCCGTCAACAATGAATAAATTTTTTTTATTTTTATTTTTAGTTTTTTTATTATTGTTTTTTAGTCAAAAAATCTTTGCTTTAAATATGGAGTCGCCGCTTTATAAAATTCAATATGGCGAAATAGGTATTGCGGGTGGGAAAAAAAGCTCTGATAGTTATCAACTTTCTGACACTTTGGGACAGTTGGCTGCTGGCGAGTTTCAATCAAATGGTTATATTATTAAAGCCGGTTTTCAATATCTTTACTCTATTATTCCTTTTAGATTTTCAATTTCTGATACCCGAATTGACCTAGGCACTCTTCTTCCCAACACTCCTTCAACCGCCTCAACCACCCTTACTGTTTCCTTTGGGGCTTCAGGACAATACTTAGTTACAGCAATTGAGGAAGGAAAATTAAGAACTTTAAATGAGCAAAACTTTATTCCTGATACCCAATGCGATGGAGGTATCAACACCTGTAATGAAACTCAAGCAAAGATCTGGACCTCAAATAATGCTTATGGCTTTGGTTATAATATGAATGGCCAAGATATTCCTACTGATTTTATTAATACTAACTATTATCGACCATTTCCTGATAGAAATAACAATGAGGATCCAGCAATAGTAATGTCATCAACCAATGTAGGAAAAAACCGTCAATCAACAATGACATTTAAAGTAAACATCTCATCAATCCAACCGGCCGGTAGTTATCAAACGGTTATTAATTTTGTGGCAACTCCTTCTTATTAAATTCAAAGTTCAAAATTTAAAATGCAAAATTACAATTCAAAATTCAAAATTATTAAATCCCTCTTTGTTTTTTTAATTTTTAATTTTTTATTTTTAACTTTTAATTTGAACCAGGCGAACGCTCAACAAATAAGCCTGGCGATTTCGCCACCTTTGCTTGAGGTTTTTATTAAACCCGGTAAATCAATCTTGGTGGCCTATAAAGTCCAAAACTTCGGCGATCCCGTAATTCTTCAAACAAAAATTAAATCTTTTGAACCGCAAGATAATTTGGGCAATGTCAAAATTAAAGAAAAGCTTGAAGGAACAATAAGATTTAGTTTAGATAACAGTGATATTCAGCTGGAAAAACCTTTTTTTTTAAAAACTAAAGACTCCCAACAACTTCTTTTAAGAATTCGCGTCCCTGAAGGAGCGCCTGAAGGGGATTATTATTATACTTTATTAGTGGAAACCGAACCGCCGCCAACAAAGGAAGGCCAGATTTCTGGAAAAGTTAAAGCTACCATTGGTTCAAACATCTTAGTCACTGTGACTCAATCCGGCAAAATTGATATTAAAGGAAAAGTGGTTCTTTTTGACACTCTTTTTGGTAAAAAAATTAATCTCTGGGGAAAGAAAATAAAGTTTTTTGATAGTGGTGAAAAAATTCCGGTCGTGTTAATTTTAGAAAACAAAGGAAAAAATCTTCTCAAACCCCAAGGCGAGATCATTCTTCAAGGAAACTTTGGTGAAAAAGCTAAATATGAAATTTTGCCCCAAAATATCTTAAGTCAGTCACAAAGACTTTTGCTAGCCACTCCCTCTGCTTCAGTTGATTGTGATAATAAAAATTTAAAAATTTGTCAGAAACCATTCAGTATTCTTCTTTCAGGATTTTTTTTGGGAAAATACAAACTTTCCAGCACCATTATCTTAGGCGAAGAAGCTCCTTATCTTTTTGCCTCAACCTCTTTTTTTGCCTTTCCTTTTAAACTTTCTTTTGGTGTTTTTATCTGCGTCATCTTAGTCATCTTCATTATTAAACGTTTTTCTAAAAACGAAGAATAGACCTATAAGAAAAGCCAAATTTCTTACGGCGTAGAATTTTATATGCCGATCGCACCCAAAAATTCTACGCTTTTTAAAATAGCTAATCAAAATATTTTGTTTTTCTAACAATCTAATAACTAACTTTTGTAGCGTATAGTCCATTGACAAAAAAAACATTCTTTTAAAAAATTTTTATATGGATCTTTCTCTTTTTTCTAATCTGTCAAAAAAATTAAAAAAACACCAGGTGGAAGTTTTTCTTCTTATTTCCTCTTTAATTATTGTTTTAATATCTCTGATTTTGTATCTAAAAAATAATCAAGAGGATGTTTATAATAAGGAGATAATCTCTGAAGAAAAAAAAGAAGCTCCTATTCAAACAAAGATCTTCGTTGAGCTTTCAGGCGCAGTTAAAAAACCCGATGTTTATGAGATAGATTATGGTAGTCGTTTAAAAGATGTTTTGAAATTAGCCGGTGGTCTATCAGAAGAGGCGGACAAAGGATTTGTCAGTCGAAATTACAATTTAGCCAAAATTGTTGTTGACCAAGAAAAAATCTACATTCCCTTTGTTTGGGAAATAAACGCTGGTCTTTTTACTGAAAACTCACGAACGTTAGATTATACCTCACCAGTGATTTTAAACAATCAAGAAAGCTCTCAAATATCAGACCTGAGTTCTGAGAAAATTAATATTAATCTTGCCTCAGCTGAGGAGTTAGATACTTTACCGGGAATTGGTAAGGTTACCGTCGCTAAGATAATTAACAACCGACCTTATTCCTCAATTGAGGAACTATTAAATAAAAAGATTGTCGGAAAAAGCGTTTATGAAAAAATAAAAGAGTTAATCAACGTTGAGTAGATTTTTAAAAATAACTTTTATGCCCCACCCCTCAATTTTTACTCAAGTAATCAATTATTATCTTCCTGAACCCCATGCTTCTCTTTTAAATGGAATTATTTTTGGTATTAATTTAAAAACTTCAAAACTCTTTTATCAACAACTTAAAATGGTTGGCCTTTTACACATTGTGGTTTTGTCAGGAATTAACATCACTCTTTTAATGGTGGTTATTGATAGTGTTTTTACTCATTTTTTTAGCAGAAAGATATCTTGTTTGATAACGATACTAACAATTGTTTTTTTTGTTATTTTTGTTGGCGCTCAAGCCCCAATCATCAGAGCCGCTTTTATGGGAATTTTAACGTTAGTGGCAAATTTACTAAAAAGAAAAGACTATCCTTTATGGGGTTTGTTTTTATCATTAATCTTTGTGTCGGTTTTTTGGCCGCACTGGTTAAAAACCGTTTCTCTTCAGCTTTCATACGGTGCTACTTTGGGTTTAATTCTTTTTGGTCAGACAAAAAATCTCAAAACGAAAAATCCTTTTAAGTTGTTTTTTTTACATTTTGTTTGGAAAGAGCTTAAATCATCTTTGGCGGCCCAGATTTTTACCGCTCCTTTGATATTTTTTTATTTTAGACAAATCTCTCTCATTGCTCCTTTATCTAATATTTTGGTTGCCGGGATTATCCCGCCGCTAATGATCTTTGGTTTTATCACTGCCTTTTTAGGAAAGATTAGTCTTGCCTTGGGTTTTATTCCAGCTTGGATCTGTTATCTTTTTTTAAATTATCTTGTTTTTGTCATTGAAACCTTGTCCAAAATCCCCGGAATTTTTATTAAGTTTTAGATTTTTTAAACAATCTAAAAAAAATTCGTTTATGAAAAAAAAGGTCCGATCGCATCCAAAAAATTCCTAAATAATTTTATGGAGAGTACAATAATAAGCTTTAGAAAAATTGTTTTAATTTCTTTTTTATCAGGGTTTCTTTTTTTAATCTATTTTTTTGTTAATTTTTTTAATCAAGAAACGCGGGTGGTGTTTTGCAATGTCGGTCAAGGTGATGCTGCTTATATACGAGTAAAAAATCAATACGATATTTTAATTGACGCCGGGCCGGATAAAAAAGTTTTAGGTTGTTTGGGAAAGCATATACCTTTTTATGATAAAAAAATCGAGTTGATAATCCTTTCTCATCCGCAAAAAGATCATTTTGGCGGATTGTGGGAAATCATTAATCGTTATCAAATAGGAAAAATCCTTATGCCAGCGCTTGATAACCAAAACAGTCTTTTTAAAAAATTAAAACAAAAAATCTCGCAAAAAAAAATCAAAACCGATTTCCCTACTGCTCAAGACAAAATTAATATTGGTCAAAATCATCTTACTTTTTTTTGGCCAACTAAAAAATTTTTATCCCAAAATCTCGTTTTTGAAAAAAAATACTCATTGATTAATAACCAATATATTAATCAAATCAATAACCAGGTTTTGGGAATTAGCCATTTAGAAGACAATAACTTTTCTTTAGTTTTTTTGTATCAAGAAAAAAATATAAAAATACTTTTTACTGGTGACGCTTCTTCTTTAGTTTTAAACTCATTGGCCAGTGAAAAAAATAATTGTTCCTTGCTGGTTGATGTTTTAAAAATTCCCCACCATGGGTCAAAAAATGGCTTGACGGAAAATTTTCTAAAATTAACTTGTCCTAAATTAGCAGTTATCAGTGTTGGTATTAAAAATCCATTTAATCATCCTCACGGGCAGATTTTAAAAATGTTAAAAAATTATAAGATAAAAATTAAAAGAACTGATCTTGATGGTGATATTGTTTTTAAAATTAAAAACTAAAAAATTCCCCTTGACAAAAAGTTTTCGTCTGTTATAAAATTTTTTTATGGTTAAAGAAACTCGAACGAAAATTTTACTTTCGTTATTATTATTTTCAAATAACTTTTTTTCTCCAGTAAAAATTGATGAACGGCTTCAAAAAATTTTTGACTTTTCTTTAAATCAAAAAACTAAAGGAATTATTTCCGGGTTAATAAAAGAAAATCTAATCATAAAAAATCAGGAAAGCCAGGAGGAAAATAACTATTCTTTAACTGAAAATGGTTTTTATCAACTTTGTTTAGAATTTCCTTTTTTTAGATTTGAAAAAGATCGATGGGATGGTTATTGGCGAATTATTTCTTATGAAATTCCGGAAAAAAAACGAGAGATTCGTGATCGATTAAGACGCCAGATGCAAGGCTGGGGATTAGGTCCTTGGCATCGTTCTTTTTGGCTTACTCCTCATCCAATAATTAATAATTTACGTCAGTTAATAGAAGGTAAAGAGGAGGAAAAATACTTCCAAGCGTTTGAGTCTCATCATAGTTTTGGTAATAAAGAGGTTTTGATTGAAAAAGTTTGGCAAAAATCAGTTTTAGATAAAAAATACCGAGAGATGTTTAAAAAATGGCATAGTATTTTATCGCAAGAGGGGGAAAAAATTGAAAAATTAAAAAAAGTGATTAACGAGTATATTAATCTTCTCCAAGAAGATCCAGGCTTACCAACTGATCTTTTAGGTGAAAGATGGATTGGAAAAGAAGCATTTTCAATCTTCAAAGAAATCCGCCAGATTCTTTTTTAAAGATTTAAAAAAAGTTTTAAAAAAATTTGGGTCTTCTTCTTCTTCTTCTTCTTCTGCTAAATTTTGCTCTTGACAAATTTAGAAAAATAGTATTAAAATGAAATTTAAATGGTAAAAAAAATAATTTCAATACTAATAACTATCTTTTTATTGCTTATTCAAACCATCGGTTATTTTTTTATCGTTCCTCAAACAATTATTGCTGCAAGCGTCTTTCAACAAGCCTATACTACTATGACCAACTCTCGTTTTTCCTTTTTAGGAAGAATTAGTGGAACTGTACCTGCAGGAGGAAGTGACGTTACTATAACAAGTAGTGGTCAATCAGATAATGATACTAACAATCTCTTTCCTGGGGATATGGTTTGTTTCAATAATCAAACAAGCAATGGTTGTGCTAATCAAACACAATATACTGTTGCTAATGTTATTAATAATACAAACTTCTCTATCACAAGCGGTATCTCAGGTGGTTTAGGTGGTGGTGATAGAGTTGTTGCTTCACAATCTGCAAGAATCGTTATTACATTTAAACCAAGCTCTGTTTCACAATTAAATAAATTTAGAATTTATATTCCAGCTGCTACCTCAAATTCCGGTGACGGCATCCCTGACTCAGGAAAATTTGATGCTAATACACTAGACACAAATATTGCTAATGCTGGCGTTGTATCCTTAAGCTGTTCTCCAAGTTGTGCCGGAACTGAAACTTTATCTAGTTTAGCATATAGCACAACAACAATTGCCGGTCAAACCTATCATATGATTACCGCTAATACCTCAGGATCATGGAGCACAGCAAGAACATACACTATTACATTGGGT
>JAOAEC010000022.1 GCA_026416975.1 Patescibacteria group bacterium
CAGATGTGTATAAGAGACAGATTGATACATATCCATAGATTTTATCTAATTTTGTACCAACTTCTTTAGATTACCCCTTTTAAAATCTCTTGACAAAAAACTTTTTTTCATTAATAATGAAATTTAGAATGAAAATCACTGTTTATACCGTCAGCGATTGTCAGTTTTCCAAACAAGAAAAGGAATATCTTCAAGCCCACAATCTTCCTTTTGAAGAAAAAAACTTGGAACAAAACAAAGAATGGTTAACTGAGATGTTAGCAGTTTCTAATAACTTTGCTGGTACACCGGTAACTAAAATTGAAAAGGATGACGGAACAATTATTGTTTTAAAAGGCTTTACTCCAGAAGAGTTTGATAATACCTTAGGATTTCAAAAAGAAGCAAAAGAAGATGGTGTTCAAACCAATGCCCAGGTTGATATACCGCCTTCTTCTCTACGATCGACCTCTGAACAACCAGCAACTACTCCATCGCCAGCGCCACCTCAAACGTCACAAATACCAACTCCACCAACGTCAACAACGTCAACACCCCAACCTCCTGATCCATTAACCTCAGTCTTGGAAAATCTTCAAGAAAAAACCAATCAACCTCAACCGCCAACTACTGATCAACCGCCAGTCAATCAACCACCGCCACCTTCAAATCTTCCCAACATCCCGGATTTTAATGATAAAACATAAACATCTAACATCTAACTTCTAACATCTAACATCTTAAAAAGCAGTTGTAAAAAAAAGTCGCTTACTAAAAATTTTTTAGCAGAAACAAAGAAGACTAAATATCAATAAGGTTTTTCTATCTGAAAACTCAGCAGGGACGGAGGGAATCGAACCCCCATCAAAGGTTTTGGAGACCTCTATTCTACCGTTGAACTACGTCCCCTATGATATAAAACTCTAAATCCTAAACTCTAAACTCTAATAATTTTTAATTTTAAATTTTTTCTGTGTGCCCGGAGAGACTTGAACTCTCAATCTCAGCCTCCGCAGGGCTGCGCTCTATCCATTAAGCTACGGGCACAATGATTTTTCCAGATATTTTTTCTCCAAGATCATATCCATATTGTATAATTTTTTCTTTCAAATACACACTATTATATTTTACATATTTTTTCTATCAAATTTTCTCTTAAAATATTAGGAGTCTAAAAAAAATTATTTTATCTCATTTCTACTTGTAAACCTCTTCAAACATATCAGGTACTTTTTGATATTCGTGACACAGATAGTGATGAGTTTAGTCGAATGGTAAATGATGGCGGACACAGTCTACCAAGATCCACCTCCTCCTCCACCACCTCCGCCGCCGGAAAACCCACCACTACTAAATCCTGAGGAAAAACCAGAGGTGCTTCGAGTTGAGGTTAGCGGTTGAGCTGAAGAACGAAAGCTTGACAAAGATGAGTTTAAACTATTGGCAAAAACCAGACTGTTAAAGGTTTTTTGATCATAACTTTGATACCATTCCGGCGGTTTTAGATCTAAATTTTTAAATCTCTGCGCCCAGATTCTTTCAACACCAAAAACAATCGCATATGGCAAAAGTTTTTCAAACATCATCTGTTTATCCGCTTGAAAGGTTAGCTGTCGCTCCTGCGATTTTAAAAAATTTCGCAAAGAAAAAGCCGTTAGTTTTGCTTTTACCCCTTCATCTGTTTTTCTTGGCAAATTTCTGCCAAAAACAAACCCAGAAAAAGCTAAAAACAAATTACCAGTGACCAAACCAAAAAACGCTAAGATCATCATCCTTGTTCTTATTTTTTCCGGGTTATCAGGAAACAAACCAATACTGACTACTTCTTGATAAACTAACTTTTTTACTTTTTCCACCTCTTGATAAAGCTGCACTTTTTTTAAATTGATCTCTTTTCTATTGCCAAAAAACTCTTTGATTAACTTTCTTTCAAAAAACAAAAGACTCGTCTCTTCTTTATCTATTTTTACCAACCAAAACTCGCCTTTTTTTCGCTCCTCAATTTTTAAAAACCCTCTTCTTGCCAAATCAACAATGATGGCGGAAATATCTTTTAAATCAACTGTTTCATCACCTAAAACTCCCACCTCAGCCGGAGTTAAGAATCGCTTTCCATCAGGACTTTTAGGCGGATCAAACCAGGCAGAAACCTCACCAGTATTGATTGGTTTTGGATCGCGACCATACTTAAACCAGCGATAGATAATATAAAAAGGTAAAAAAACATACCAAAAAACTCCTGCTAAAAAAATTAAAAAGACAGTCACTTTTCCAAAAAACGTCTCCCAAAAACTTTTGTATTCTTTTGGCTCTAAAAACAAAACAATGTTTTTAGGAAAACCAACAACCACTGTTAACCCCTCTTTTGATACCAATCCCTCATTGTTTTCAAAAAAAATTTTTTCTTTTAAAAAATTATTGTCAAAAGAGAACTGACAGTTTTTTTTCTTTTGACCATAAAAACCAGTAAAGCAGTCAGCCCGTAGATTTTTTTCTTCAATTTTCTCCGGCAAAAAAATCTCAATTTTTGCTTTTTCAATTGGTATCTCCCATTCATTACCAACAACATTCCAATAAAGCTCGTCGTGATCGGAAAAATAAGTGATCGCTCCTTTTACTTTGTAAGAAATAATATAAGTGTGAACTCCGGTAATTGTTTTATCCGGATCACCGATCTTTAATTGAAGATAGTTGTCAACCACTGATCTTGAATACCGATAAGGTAAATTTTTGTCATCAATAACTGAGATCTCAGAATAATCAAGAACGTATTTTTTACCATCTTGATTGGTTTTAATCATTGGTATCTTTCGATAAATTCCGTGTTTTTTTAAATCAGAAAAATCATAAATAATTGTCTCTTTAATACTAAGAGTTCCGTCTTTGTTGATATAAATATCGCTTTTAAATAATCTAATGTGTTCGCTTTTTATTGTTTTTTGGCTGTATGAAGATGTTTCTGTTATCAGAGTAACATTGACTTGGTCCTTTTCAATATCATCAAACTGAGAAAAAACTGGCAAAACTAAAAAAAAGAAAAAAAATAAAAAAACAAAAACTTTTTTCATTTAAAAACTAGGAAATTAAAAAATTAAAAATCTTTAGTTTTTATCTTCTATCTCATTCTCCATTTTCCTTCAATTAAGCCTGCAATAAATTTATCAATCTTTAAAAAATTTTCATTAACTACTGAAGTAACCTTTTCTTTTTCCTTTCTAGTTAAACCCTCAACCGACACGGAAACTAAAGCTGGTTGATTAACCGGCTGACCAATTTTTGACACCAACCAAACCGTGTTTTTTTTACCGGTTTTTTGATAAATCTCTTGAGCAATTTTAAATGATAAAAGATTATAAATTTTTCCCACATGAGAAACGCAATTTTTTCCAGCCGAAGCTTCGCTGCCTGCTACTCGGTTTAATGGAATTATCCCATTTACTCGATTTCCTCGCCCCACCTCCCCGGAATCACCAGAATCAGCTGAGGTACCGCAAACTGTTAAATAACAACCAGCAATTCCTCTTCCTTTTTTATCCAAAGTATTAATCTCAAAACTGATCTTTTGAGGATAATTTTTTGTTAAATATTTTTCAACTGTTTTTTTAACTTTATCTTTTTTCTCAAAATAGTCTTTTTCAGATTTTATAAATTTATCAATAAAAGCCACTGCTAAAACCAAATGAATTTTTTTTCCATCACGATAGCCCATGATTTTAATATCCTCACCGGTTTCTGGAAATTCTTTTTTAAAATCCTTCGCGTTTAAAAATTTTTCTAAATTAAAAACCAAGGCCTCCAAATAAGTCATCGGTGCATAACCGACTAAAGCCGAAGTATCGTTAGCAGCCATCACTTTTTGCTGGCGTTTAAAGATATCAGCTAGGGATGACGAGGCCTGTTTGATTTCATTTTGGAGCAAAAAATTTTTTCGATTTATGAAGCGAAAATTTTTCTTTAAAAAGGCGTAAATTTCTTTTTTAATAATTTTGTTTAAGTTGATTTTTTTTCGACCAATCTGGCTGGTCGCCCGATCACCGATCACAAAAAGCATTGGCTTTATGATTCTCCCTCCACCAAATCGGTTTTCTGTCGTCCCGGCGGCCAAAAGAGCTTTATCGATATTGAAATGAGGAATTACCCCAAACTCTTTTTTATAAATCTGGGAAAGGCGGATTGAAAGTTGATCAACCAATAAATCACAAATTGTATCAGGGTGGCCCAAGCCTTTTCTCTCGACAATTTCAATCTGAGTTTTTGATTGAATTTGATTTTCGATTTTAAGATTAACCATTGTTTTTTTCAGCTTAGCGACCCGAAGGTGGGCCAACTGTTAACTCCCTTTCTTCCCTTATAGTTATTGGTTCTTGGCGAATAACAAGACGACCACACTTTGGGCATTTAGGCAAATCTCCAATTCGTAAAGTAAAAAGATAATTTTTTTCAACGTTTTCTTGCCAGGCGCAACAAATCATTTCTATCGTGTTTCGACTCATTTTTTTATTATAATATAGAAAATAGAAAACTAAAAATGGTTTACAAAAAACTAAGCTGGCTGGATTTTGAAAAAGACAGCTTAAAACTGGTCAAAAAAATAAAGGCAAAAAAAATTGTTTTTGATAAGTTAGTCGCTATTTCTCGTGGAGGCCTGGTAATTGCCCGAATTTTGTCTGATCTTTTGAATTTGCCTATCTCCAATATTGTCATTTCTTCTTACAAAAATATGAAGCAGTTGAAAGAACCACAAATTGTCGAGGTCTCTCCTTCTTCTTTTATCAATGAAAATGTTTTGATAGTTGATGAGGTATCTGATAGTGGAAAAACCTTTAAAAGAGCTCTTTCATATTTTAAAAATCTACCGACTGCCGGGATTTATACCGCCTCGCCTTATATTAAACCCAAAACCGCTTTTATTCCAGATTTTTGGGTAAAAGAAATTAATGGCTGGATTATCTTTCCTTATGATTTAAAAGAAACCTATGAGGCTTTTTTGAAAAAATTTCATTCTTCAAAAAAAGCTATCGATAAAATGAACCAATTGGGTTTTAAAAATTGGGAATTAAAAAGCATCTTAAAATGAAATACCAACAGGCGCCGGAGATAAAACAGACGGTTTCTCAATTAATTAATCAATTAAAACTGAAACATATTAATCCAAAAAGAATCTTCTGCATCCGCTCCTTTGACGCCAAAACCCACGCTGTCGCCCGGATTTGGGGGATGGCAAAAATTTTTAAAGAGGTAGCGGGAATTGAACCTTGTTATATCATTGAAGTTAATACCAAGCGCTTTGATAAACTACCCGAACAAGAGAAAATCAAAACTTTAATCCACGAACTGATGCATATTCCTAAAACCTTTTCCGGCGCTCTTCTCTCTCACCGAGGAAAATATCACCGAATAAATGATAAAGAGATTGAAAAATTAATTAAAAAACTTAAATAAAATTAAATAAAAAAAGCTATTGAAAAATTTTTATAATGCGATCGCATTAATTTTTCATATATCATTTTATAATTTAAGTTATCTATATAATTTAAAATCTGCATCTTTGGTAATCGGTATTTCAAATAATATTTTATACTTAGTTATTTATTTACAATTTTTATATATAATTAACTTTTATGAGAAAATTTTTTTTAATTTTTTTAGGAGTTGTTTTTGCTTTCCTTTTATTTTTATTTTTAAAAACAAACCAATTCTACCAAAAAATCTACACCCCAAAAAATCACCAAGAAAAACCTAAAACCGAATATAATTTTTTGCTTTTTGGTTATGGCGGTGGTCAACACGAAGGCACTTACTTAACCGACACAATGATGCTTTTTCATTTGGACATAGCCTCAAAATCAGCTGTTTTAATCTCTATTCCTCGCGATCTTTGGGTAAAACTGCCAACCAAATCCGGTGATGATTTTCACATCAAAATAAATGCTGTTTATCAAACCGAGCTTTTTCCGCAAAACTATCCTGACCTAAACCCAAAATATCTTGGTAATAAAAAAGATGCCTCTTTAACTAAATTTATTCTCGGCGCTATTTTTGGTGTAAAAATAGATAACTATATCACCATAGATTTTGAAGGTTTTAAAAAAGCGATTGATCTTTTAGGCGGAGTTGATGTTAATGTGGAAAAATCTTTTACTGATTATCAATACCCAATTGAAGGAAAAGAAAAAGATTTATGCGATCCTCAAACCGAGGAACTTTTTAAAAAGGCCGAGGTGTTTTTAAAACCAGGTTTTAATCCGGAAGATCGCGACCGCATTTTTGCCGAGAATCCAAAAATTGAGGAGTTTGTCAGAAATGCCACCGAAAGTCCCCAATTAGCTTTCCCTTGCCGTTATGAAACTGTTAGTTTCAAAAAAGGAAAAACCCATATGGATGGAGAAACTGCTTTAAAATATGCTCGCTCTCGTCATTCATTTGAGGACGGTAATGATTTTTCCCGAGCCCGCCGGCAGCATCTTTTATTAATAGCGGTTAAAGAAAAAGTTTTGTCTTTAAGTTTTATTCCAAAAATTATTCCTTTGCTTGATCATTTTGGTGATCATCTAAAAACCGATCTTTCTTTAAAAGATATTAAAAAATTTTCAAAAGAAGCTTTAAAAGCTAATCAATATCAATTAACCACCTTTGTCATCTCAACCAATAATTTATTAACCGAAGGCTTTTCTCCTGAAGGCGGTTATATTTTATACCCAAAAGAAGGCATTGATCAATGGGATAACTTTCAAAAGGAAATTAATGATATTTTAAAAGGCATTAAACCAACCCCTACTATTTAACAAAAATCCCCACCGTCTTCTTAACCTTAAAATCAACGCCATCAGATTCAAGAATAAAATAAGCAAGATTCTCAATTAATAATTTTTGTGACTGTTCTTTATTAATGTAACCTAAAGTTTGCAAAAAAATTCTCATGACACTTCCATGAGTAACTACTAACACGTTTTTCCCTGGATATAAAATAGCTGTTTCTCGTAAAAAATTCATAAACCGCGACATCATTTGATGATTAGTTTCAATTTTTAATTTAGCTAACTCTTCATCAGCTAAAACCCTAAATTCTTTAATATCTTTTTTTAAGGCTTTTTCAATATCTTTAGCTTTTTTCCCCTCCCATGGGCCAAAATCTCGCTCCCGCAAAAGAGCCGTTGTTTTTAAAGCGATTTTTTTCTCCAAAGCAATAATTTCTGCCGTTCTTTTTGCACGAAATAAATCTGAAGAAAAAGCTACTTCAAATTTTATCCCTTTAAAATATTCTTTAGCCGCTTTAATCGCCTGCTCTTCTCCTTTTTTATTTAAAGGAATATCAGTTTGACCTTGAAGTCTTTTTTCAATATTCCAATCAGTTAACCCATGACGAGCAATGTAGAAAGTACAATAATTTTTCATAAAAAAATATTATAAAATAAAATTATGAATATTGAAGAGGTTATTAAAAAACGCTGCTCAATTAGAAACTTTTTAGAAAAAGAGGTTAAGGAGGAAAAAATTCAAAAGATTTTAGAGTTAATTAACTTAGCGCCTTCTGCCGGCAATCTTCAAGCTTATAAAATTTTTATCATCAAAGATAAAGAAAAAATAGAAAAGCTTTCTCAGATTGCTTACGGTATGAGTCAATTTCAAACTCTCCCTCCCTTAATCTTTGTTTTTTGCGCTAATACCATCGAGTCATCTCAAAGATATGGAGCTCGTGGTAAAAATCTTTATGCGATTCAGGACACAACAATTGCTTGTGCTTATGCTCAATTAATTATCGCTTCTTTAGGTTTAGGTAGCTGTTGGGTTGGCGCTTTTAATGAAAAAACGTTAAAAAAATTTTTAAAAACTGATCTTTTACCGATAGCGGTTTTACCAATTGGCTATCCAGCAGAAAATCCTTCAAGAAAAGAAAGAAAAAAATTAGAAGAGTTAATCATTGAGTTTTAATCAACTATAATTATATCTTTCTTGAGTCATAGGCCCAGTGTAAAAGTGCCTGTCTTTGACGCCGACGACAGTTTAGTTCACCAAGCTGGCAATGTTTTTTAATTTGAGCAATGTGGCGTTTCATCATCTTCCACCTTTTAATCTGACGTAAATCATCGGAGTGACGACGACCAACAAAATACCGGCAATACCACTGAAACCAACCGCGAGGATCATCAGGATGAATCCAACCTTTTTTTTGCCAAAAAGATAAAGGTTGACTGGCATCAATTTTAAAATAATTTAAATCTGGATTGCGTTTTTTTGGCGAAAGTTTGGCTTTTAAAAACCAATTTTTGGGAAACTCTTTTTGACAATCAGTCATATACTTTCCGCCAAAAACTCCCATTTCAAGCATCTGTTTTGGCGTCAGTTCGGGCTTAAAATCCGGATGGAAATTTTTTCCTTCAGGCTCGGTCAAAAAATAACGATAATTTTTCTGCATCTTGTCATTAACAATAATTAGCTTTTTTTTCATAAACGAATTTTTTTAATGATTAAAAAGGTTATTAAAGAAACTAACCCTCCTAAAAACGCGCCCCAGAATAAATCAATAATGGTAACCAATAACGGCCAATTTTTAAGAGTAGCTAAATTAGTTAGATCATACGTGGCATAAGCAATCAATCCAAATAAAGCGCCATTTAAAAATAATTTAAAAGGAGGAAGTTTTTTTTCAATTCCCGGATAAATGACAAAAAAAACCAGGCCAAAGACAAACAAAAGATAAAAAACCACTGCTGCTAACCAGTTGATCTCTTTTGTCATTAAAAAACCTATTTGCTTTTGATAAAAATCTTTTGCCCAAAATCCAAGCCAAACCATATCAATAGTAAAAAAAATAAGTAAAGTTAAAAAATAAATTTTAAAAAACATATTTAAATTAAATGATAAAAGATTTAAATCTTTTTTTGTTCAAAAAAATTTTTTTCTTTAAAAGAAAAAATTATTGCTCCTGCCCACAATAAAAATATTATTGAATAAATAGAGTTTAATTCTGGTCGAATCAGCTGAATTATCTCAATC
>JAOAEC010000023.1:0-278 GCA_026416975.1 Patescibacteria group bacterium
ACCTTAATTTGTCAAAATATTCAAGTGATTGCAGGAGGAAATTCTTCAGTAAACTTTGGTAATTTTAAATTAGGCTATATTCAAGGTAGAAAATATAAAGATTTAAATCAAAACGGAACTGATGATAACAATGAGCCATGGCTTTCAGGGTGGAAGATAAATTTATATGACAGCAATTGGCAGTTTATTAATTCACTAACAACCACAGGAAGCGGAGGTTTGTATCGATTTGAAAATTTAGACAAAGGAACATATTATACTTGTGAAGAGTTAAAAGA
>JAOAEC010000023.1:288-8456 GCA_026416975.1 Patescibacteria group bacterium
AGAGTTGTTAATCAATCTCCAAATAAAGAAAAAGAAGGACCAGTTTGTTGGCGGTCGGTAATTAATAAATCAGGACAATCAGTAACCGGCAGACGATTTGGTAATATTCAATATGGTTCTATTTCTGGTTATAAATGGGAAGATTTAGATGGAGATGGAGTTTGGAACAAAGGGAATGAGCCAGTGATTAATGGCGACCAAACACAAGTAACAATATTTATTGATTTAAATAAAAACGGAGAACAAGAAGAGGGAGAACCAAGAACAGGTATTACTAATAATGGTTCTTATTCTTTTACTAATCTTTTACCCGGAAGCTATAATGTTTGCGAGAGAGATGATTTATTAAGCGGTTGGATAGCAACAACGCCAAAATGTTATGAAGTTAATGTGAACGCTGGTCAAGAAACAAAAGATATTAATTTTGGCAATTTTAAATTAGGAAGATTAACGGTGACTAAATTTCATGACCGAAATCAGGATGGAAAAAAAGATGATGATGAAGAAGTATTAGGAGGATGGATAATTAATTTAGCTTCTAATTCAGGAACGCTTTCAGGAATAACTGCCACTAATTCCGGTCAATTAGTTTTCGATAATCTTTTAGCCGGCGACTATTCTCTTAGTGAAGAAAAACAGAGTGATTGGAGATTAACCAATATTTATTGTGATAATTATCAAGGAAGTTATCAGAACGATTTTTATTCATTAACTATAAAATCTAGAGATATTTTAGATTGTTATCTAGGAAATTATCATCAGCCAATTCTAACTTTAGCAAAATCAAATAATGTTTATCCTAATTCAACTACTCCGGGATCAGTGGTTAGTTTTACTTTAAAAATAAAAGTCCAAAATAATAACTTGTACAATGTTCTTGTTAAAGATATTTTGCCGCCGGAGTTTAGCTTTAACAACGTTTGGTCGGCGACTTTAAATGGTAAATCAATAACTTTAGCTGATCCTCATTATGCTTCTCCAGGTACGTGGATTTTAGGAGATTTAAAAGAAGGAGACGAAATAATGATTAATTATCAGGCAAAAGTAAAAAACTCAGTACAGCCGGGAGTATATAAAGATTTAGCTTGGGGTGTTGGTAATGAAATTGATGATCAAAACTCGAATAAAATTTTAGCTTTATCAACTGATTCAGGAACAGCTGATTCGGGAATAGTTGATAAAAACTTTGTTGGTACTAAGGTGGTGGTTGATAAGGATACTCAAAACTACACCAGCGTTGATATTAAAAAAGAGGAAACAAAAGAAGAAACGGGCCAGGTTTTGGGAGCTTCAACGGGTTTGCCGGCAACAGGTAGTAAGTTTATCTGGTTAATTATTGGTTCTGTCTTTAGTTTATTAGGTTTAATTTTAATTGGTTTAGGTTTAAGCTGGAAGAAAATAAAACTGTTTAATAGAATTTTAGGATTAATAATTGTTTTGGGAACTTGTAGTTTAATTACTAATAATGTTTTTGCTGGTTCACTTTCGGTTCGTCTTTCTGAACCAAAGTCGCCAACAAGAACAAGCGATTTTAATTTGAATTTTGTGGCTTTAGATTTTGTTAATAATCCAATTGCTGTAAAATGTTTTTATAAAAAAGATGGAGGAAGTTATCAACAATTTGATAGCGTAAAAAATTTATCAGCCGGCGGCAATGCTGGTAGTTGTCGGGTGACAAACAGTCAGTTAAATGAAGAAGGAAAAACATACTCTTTTTATGTAGAGGCAGATAACGGTACTGAGACAGTGATGAGCGAGATAGTCAGCGTTGATTATAAAACCTCAACCCCGGGAACACCAACCAATTATAGTAAAGAGCATCCGTCTTCTTGCGAGTATAAAATTAAGTTTAAAACCGCTGATGATGGAGGAAAAACAAAAAAAGTTGAGATTTATCGTTCACGAGATACTAGTTTTCCCTTAGATGGTTCAACAAGAACCGCTTCGATTCCAATCGGTTCTAACACAGATTATACTTATACAGAGACAGTGCCAAGCGGATATTGCAACGACACTTGGTATTATGCGGTGCGGGCTTTTGATGATGCAGGCAATGGCTCTGGTTGGGTAGGTGATGCCATTGTTACTATTAAGACTGTTTCCACAACTACTACTCAAACAACAACTCAAGAAACAGGAGGAGCGATTCCGGTGGCCAATGTAACTTTACCAGCAGAGACGACCACTGGAAATATAGAAGGAGCTACAACCGAAGAAAAAAAGACAGAAGAGATAACTAAAGTGGAAGAATCAGAAAAGAAAGAGGAAGTTTTGGGCGAAAAAACCGAGAGAAAGTCAAAAAACATCATGGAAAAAGCCGGTGAAGTTTTAGGTCAAGCAACAAAAAAAGAGAACAAAAATAAAATTCTTTTTGCTGTCTTAGCAATGGTTCTTCTTAGTATAATTGGGTATGCCGCTTACAACATCAAAAATCAAAGGCAAAAATCTCAAACTTAAATATAACAAAACTCAAAAATCAATCTTCAAAAAGTTGTTTATTATAACTGGTTTTATTTTTCTTTTAACTGGTTTTTTAATTTTTTTTCTTACTTTTTATCCGGTTATTAAACAGGAAGTGAAATATCAGATAACTATCAAAAAACTATCAAAAGATAGAATAAAAGAAATAAAACCGGTTGATCAAGAATTTGGGATCGTGATTCCTAAAATTCAAGCAAACGCAAAAGTAATTGCCAATGTTGATCCATTTAATGAAAAAATTTATCAGCAGGCATTAACAAAAGGAGTGGCGCACGCCAAAGGAACGGCTTTACCCGATGTCATTGGCAATACTTTTATTTTTTCCCATTCGTCAGTTGACTGGTATACAGCTAATCGTTATAACTCGGTTTTTTATTTATTAAATAAATTGGAAAAAGACGATGAGATTTATCTTTATTATCAAAAGCAAAAATATCATTATCAGGTGACAGAAAAAAAAATTGTTGATGCATCGGAAATGAGTTATTTAAAAGGAGACGATAATAGAGTCAAAACTTTAACCTTAATGACCTGCTGGCCACCAGGGACGAATTTAAAAAGATTAATTGTTATTGCTAGGTTAATTAATAATTAAAATTAACAGCTTTATATTCTTTGAATTCTGATTGTTAGCTCTTTAATGGTTTCCAAAAGAATCTCGGTTAATGAATAGTTTTTGTTTTCATAAGCTTGTTTTGCTTTTTCAAACTTTTCTGTTGCTAATTGATAAAAAATTAGTTTATAAGCTAAAAAATTTTTTTGATTCTTTTTCAAAAGCAAGATTTTTTCTAAAAGTTTTAATTTTAGTTGATAATATTTTAATTCTATTTTTAATAGATTTATGGGTATTTTTGGTTTTTTATTAATTAAATTATAAAGATATTCTAATTTATTAATAATTGCTAAAAGTTGAGACCAGTGTTTTTTGTCAAGATTATTTAAACTGTTAAATAAATATTTATGGACAATAAATAACTCTTCGCTTTTTTTTAAGTTGAAAAGTTTTTTAATTGCCGCGTTTAAATTATTATTTGGTGGATTATTAATTGAGTTAATCTCATTAATAATGATTTCTTTTAATTTTGTTGGATTATCATTATCAATAAAAAATTCTTTTGGTTGGTTGATGTTAAAATTAATTAGATAAGATTCTTCCTTACCATTTTGAGTTTGGTTTTCAATCGTGTTCCAATAATCTTTATTATCAGTAATCTGACCAACAATAATTTTATATTGGCCGTTTTCATTGCCATTAACCTTTAATTGATAATCTCCATTTTGGGCGTTTTCTACTAAGATTATACCGTCTTGGTCATTAATAATTGAGTTATCAGGAAGAGTTAAAGATAGGGTGGCCGGTGATAATAGAGTAATGATTAAAGAAGGATTAACATTGGTTGCTTTTCCTTCATTAATTTGATTTTCTTGATAATTTAAGTTTAGTCGCTCAAGAATTTTTTTAATAGGTTCTTTTTTATAAATAATCTCGCCGTGATTAAAATTAAAGTTAATAAAATTATCGCCATTCTGACTACTTGATAATAATACCGTACCATCGCCATCATCGTTGTATTGATTAACTGGTCGGCCGTCAGGATAATAATCCATAATTTGGTCAAAAATAGTTCTTGGTGTAATTTGATAACCAAAAGGAGTATTCAAATTTTTACCGGATAAAGTATAAAGATAGAAGAAAATTTGAGAGAATGATTGATTATAATTTAACAATAAATCGTTTTTAATTGTCATTTTATCGAGAGGAACGATGTTATTTTGCTGGTCTTTTAATAAGGGATAAGTAGCCAAAAGATCTTTAACAACCGGAATTTTTTCTTGAATGATTTGTTTGTCGGTTTTTAAACCATCTTTGTAAATCTGCAGAATAAGTTTAAAAATTAACCATTGGATATTATTGGGAGTTTCAATTTCTCCAGCCTCTAAAACTTTATAAACCTGAGCGGTTCCTTGATGAGGAGAGCCAACAGTAATAATTTGATTAATATTATTGGTACCATATTTTTGACTGTAAATTCTTGCCACTAATCCTCCTAGAGAATGACCAATAAGATTAAATTTAATTTGAGCATTTTGATTATTGTTTTTAATTTTGTTTAAAAACTGATTAAAATCATCGCTAATATTATCAATACTTTTTCGCCAGTCATAATTAAAAAGATAGAAGTCTTTATTTTCTTCTAAACCAAGATTTTTAAATGTTTGAATAATACCTGAATACTCATTAACAATCGGATTTAAACGCCAGTTTTCTTGCTCAACTGTTTGATTATAAACTAATGCTTTTTTATTCCACGAGGCAAAGAGACCAGGAAGAAGAATAAGGGGAGATTTTGGAGTAGGAGTGGGAGTAATGGTTGGAGGTGGTGAAGATGTTGGTGAGGGTGTTGGTGTGTATGTTGGTAAGGGTGATGGTTGAATTGGTTCAAGGGTAGCTAAATTTAAGGTCCAACCTAACGGGCTATTGCCGCTATAAAAAAGATAAAGATTATTATTTACTTCAACAAGAGAGGGAAAAATCAAATGCCATTGATCATAATTTTTATCAGGCCGAAGAACATATCCTAATTCTTCAATTTGAATGTTACAACCATCTAAATGATTAATTCTTGCTTCTTTTATTCCACTGCTGTCATAGACATGATAGAAAAGATAAAACTGGTTATCTTTTTGCCAGAGAGCAGCACCGTCATAAGTGTTAAGTAGCGGATTATTAGAGCATCGTTGCCAGTTTTCTCCGTCATTAGAAATGGCTAAATTAATATGAAAGCCATTATTCCATGAACCGTAAAAAAGATAGTGTTGATTATTGACAAAATAGTGATTTGCGGCAAATACTCCTTTTTGCTCATAATGTTTTTCGGGTGATAAAACCAAGGTTGGTGTTTGTTCGCAGTCAAGGTTTTGATCACAATTAATTTTATAGATACTAAAGCTGCTATTTTCCCATGAGGCAAAATAAACAACAAATTGGTTTTCATTCTTTTGAAAAAGACGCGGATTAGAAACATCTTTTCCACCAGTTTCTATTTTTTTAATTAATGACCAGTTGAGACCATTAATTGATTCACCATAATATAACTCGTATTTATCTGATGGATTTCTCAAGGTAAATATACCTTTAAAGATATTTTGATGATAAAAGACATTAACCTGAAGAAGTCCTAAATAATTAGGAGGTATAGAAACAGAGAGAGGATTATTTTCATATTTAGTGAATTTTTCTTGAGCCAGAGCATTTTTAGCAAATAAAACCGTTAATAAAGATAACAATAAAAATTTTTTTAAAAAAATATTTCTCATAATGTTTTTTTTAACTTATAAAGATTAAAAAAATTAAGAGCAACAGTTAACCAAACAATTAAACTAATGATATTAACAAAGCCGTTGATATTAATTGCTGGAACAATCCAACTATAATAATTAACATTAATAAAAAAAGTGGCGGCGATTAAAAAATGAGTGAAAAATTTTGGTCTTGATAAAATCAAAAACGGAACTGGCCAACTAAAGTATTGGATAGCAAAGAATGGAGAAAATAAGATAAAAAATAAGGTTAATAAAGCAATTTTTTCAATTAAAGAATGTCTTTTTAAAAAAAATAGAGAAAAAAATAAAAAAAAGGTAAAAAAAACAATTAATAAAATTTTTTGAAAAAAAACTGAGACAGATGGAGAAATTTTAAAAAAATTGAATATTAATGAAATAAGCTTTCCGAATCCAAAAAAACCAAAAAGACCGCGGTATTTTAATACGGTTAAAAAAATAGTAAAAAAATCAGTGTTAAATATCAAAGAATAAACAAAAACTGAAAATAGAGGAAATAGAGAAACAAAAAGAAAGATTTTTTTATTTTTTAACTCTTTAAAAAAAAGGATAAAAAAGAAAATTGGCCAGGTTTTTATCATAATTGAAAAAGAATAGCTTAGTAGTGCCAATATTGGTTTTTTGTTAATCAAAAAAACTGTTAAAAGCAGAAAGAAAAGAGGAATGACATCAAATTGTCCGTGAAAAGAAGAAGTTAAGATCGTGATAGGATTTAAAGCATAAAAAAGAGCGGTTTTTTTATTTTTTTTTGATAGAAGATATACGAGATAAATGTTTCCTAAATCAAAAACATTGTTAATAATTTTTATAATAAAAACGGGATTAATTTGAAATTTATTTAAATAAACAGCAAGAGTTTCAAGATAAAGAAAAAAGGGAAAATAAGGATGATGAATACGAGCCACATCAGGATAGATATTTATTTTATTGAGAGTTAATTGACCAACTTTTAAATACGATTTAAGATCAAAATTCAAAACCGGAAGAGAAATGAAAATGATTATTAAACGGATTATTAATGAAATAAAAATTATTTTTTTAATATTCATTTTTTTAAATTTAAAAAGATAAAAAATTGTTTTCAATAGACTATATGCTACATTTTTAAGACTTTAGATTATTATAATAGGAAGAAAATTCTGAAATACACCAATCTAGAAGCAGGTCCGATACAAATGAGAAATTAGGGGATGATGGAGTATAATTTATCTTGATGAGAAGATGTTTATTATCATTATTGATGATTACCAAAAACGCTGAAGAAACAATAGAAAAAAGTTTAAAATCAGTGGTTAGTTTGGTTGATGAGATTGTTATTGTTGATGGTTATTCAAAAGACAGAACAGTGGAAATAGCAAAGAAATATGGAGCGAAAATATATTTTTACAAAGGTCTCAATTTAGGAAAACAGGCTAAATTAGGCTTAACAAGATGTCAGGGAAGATGGATTTTGGTTTTAGACGCTGATGAATGTTTATCAAAAGGATTGAATATAGAAATCAAAAAAATTAAAAACTTAAAGACTTCTTATGCTGGTTTTTATCTTCCTTTTCAAAATCATTTTTTAGGAAAAAAAGTTTATTACGGCGGTGAGAATTATCAGATGTTAAGATTGTTTAAAAGAAAGTTTGTTGATATTAAACCGGCACTCGTTCATCATAAATTTCATTTAAAAAAAGGCAAAGCCGGAGAGTTAAAAAACAAGGTTTATCATTATTCTTATCGTTCCTTACTTCAGGTTTATAAAAAATTTACTGATTATGCGATAAGAGAAGCAAAAACAAAGATTAAAAATGGTGAGGAAAGCAGTTTAAAAAAAATAATTTTATATCCGCTTCATATGTTTTATGCTCGGTTTATTAAAGATAAGGGATATAAAGACGGATTGTTTAGAATACCTTTGGATCTGGGATTTGCCTATATGGAGTTTGTAACCTATCTTTGGCTTTGGTTATGGAATTTAAAAAAATTAAAAATTAGAAGTCAAAAGTGAAAAATAACAATTTAAAATTAAAAATAGGCTTTATTTTTGTTTTGTATCAGACGCCTAAAAGCGAGATTGAGAGATTAAAAAAAGAGATTAAAGAATTAATGGGTTTAGGAGTTAATAAGTTGTATTTTATTGATAACAGCGATAATAATCAAGGTTATGCGGCAGGAGTCAATGTTGGTTTAAAAAAAGCAGTTAAAGACGGTTGCCATCTTGTTGTTGTTGCCAATCCGGATATTTCTTTGAAAAATTTTAAAAAGAAAAACTGGCTTGAGGGATTAAAATACTTTGATATTTTAGGTTTTGCTTTTAAACAAAACAATAAATTTTATTATGGCGGAGAGATTGATTGTTT
>JAOAEC010000024.1 GCA_026416975.1 Patescibacteria group bacterium
GAATTAGAGGTAGAATAAGATTAAAAGATAAAAAAACATCTAGAGAAGATAATTCTGATATAAGAAATTTAAGAAATTTAGGAAGTTTATTAGTTGAAATTTATAATTTTGGAAATAAATTTGAAGCAGAAAGTAGTTTTTTAGAGGCACAAAAATCTGCTGCAGAATTAATTAATGGTTTAATTAATTTATATGGTTTAGATAAAGATAGATTTGGCTTAAAAGATGAGGTATCTATTCCTGATCCAGATATTTTAAGGATTTTATCTTATTTAAATCCTAGACCAAATGATTTTTTGAGAAACGGAACAGATCAAAGAACAAGATTTGAACAATGGAGAGAATTATTTTTAGTTGATTTATTTTTAAGAAATATTTCTTTAGGAAAAAGAGAGGGATGGGCTAATATTATGAGTGAACTACAACAAAGATTTAATAACGAATTATATTCAGGTCAGGCAGGAAAAGGAGAAGGGAGGAGTTATTATTTTAATACAGATGAAGAAAATAGAGTAATTAATGTTAGCAGAGAACAAAAAGCTTATATGAAAAAAAAAGACATAGAAATTAGAACAATGGATACAGGAAAAGGAAAAATAAATGTTGGGGTTAATTGGAGTATTAAAAGAGGATCTTCAAAAATTTTAAAATTAATAAATGATCATTTAAAAATTGGAGTTTTGAATTTTGTTCCTTTTAGTATAGATGCAGAAGGCAAACCAGCTTTGCAAGATAGATTAAGATTTAATATGATTGTTTCTGATATATCTAATATTGATGATTTAGTTAATTTATTAAGAAAATATTTATCTGATTTAGTAATTAAACCTCCAAGCAGAGATTTAGCTCAAATACCAACATTTAGTTTGAGAGTTATTGGATATTATAACGGAGTTCCAATTGAAGTTATGTTATATGATATTGAGGGTTATCTTAATAATCTTATTCATGCGGGAACAATTAAAGAATTTAAAATCAATGTGGTTGTTAGTGGAAGAGAAAGAAAAATATTTTTGAATTTACATGATGGAAGTTCTCATAGATTATATGACTTAAGAAGAAATATTCCAGCTTTATTTTTGATGTTTCCTTACGAGATTTATGCAAAAAGAGACAAACAAGGAAATATTATTCAAACAGAAGATGATTATATTGCTGAGTTAATAAAATTAATAGAAAGAAAAGATGCTCAAATAGTTAGAAAAATAGAAGAAGAATATTCAATAAATGGAGAGAATATTTAATATTAGAATAATTTTTATTATTTTTTATAATTTTTTATAATCTATTTAATTCTTTCATCTATTTTTTATTTACATCTTCATGTTTTAATCTTAAGTGAATAAAAGAATTTTTATTTATTTGGCTTTAAATAGTTATAAAAAAATAATTAGAATAATTAAAGATATATATAGTAATTTTAAATTTAAAAAAATTAATTTCCACTAATTAATTAGCGGAAAATTAGTTATTTGCGCTTGACAAATAGCGGAAAATCAGTTAAAATATAAAAATGTTTATTAAAAGAACAATCACTAGTATTATTATTGAAAAACTAAAAAAGACAAATAAAGGAATTATTATTTATGGTGCAAGACAAGTAGGAAAAACTACTTTAATCAAAGAGATTGTTAAGGAGCTTAATTTAAAAACTTTAGTGATTAATGGTGATCAAAGTATTAATATTGATATTATTTCCAGCCGGGATCTTAATAAATTAAAATCTTTAGTTGATGGTTATCAATTGCTTGTTGTTGATGAAGCCCAAAGAATACCAGAAATTGGCATTAACCTAAAAATAATTTTAGATAATATTCCTAATTTAAAAGTTTTGGTTACCGGTTCATCTTCGCTTGATTTAGCCAGCAAAACAAGCGAACCATTGACTGGCAGAGTTTTCAGATATAATTTACACCCGATTTCTTTTTTAGAATTATCAGAAATTTACAATAGAGTTGAGCTAAACAATCAATTAGAAGAAAGATTAATTTTTGGTTCTTATCCAGAGATTTTTTCTATTGTTAATAATAATGAAAAAAGAGAATATCTTCAAAATTTATCCGATGCTTATTTATACAAGGATTTAATTGAATTTGGCAATATAAAGAATTCTTTTAAAATAAGAGATCTTTTAAAATTATTAAGCTTTCAAATAGGTTCTCTTGTTTCTCTAACAGAGTTAGGAATACAACTTGAGATGAGCAAAGATACAGTTGCTCGTTATATTGATTTACTTGAAAAATCTCATATTATTTTTAGATTACGAGGTTTAAGCAGAAATTTAAGAAAAGAAATATCTAAAATGAATAAAATTTATTTTTATGATTTAGGAATAAGAAATATTTTAATAGATAATTTAAAGCCATTAAAAAATAGAAATGATATTGGTCAGCTTTGGGAGAATTTTTTAATTGTTGAAAGAATAAAGAAAAGAGCCTATAAACAAATCTATGCTTCTGATTATTTTTGGAGAACACAATATGGATCTGAATTAGATTATGTAGAAGAAAAAGATGGAAAATTATATGGATATGAATTTAAAATTAGCGATAAAAAAAGAAAAATACCTTCTTCTTGGATTAATGCATACAAAAATCAAGCTATTTTTCAATTTATAAATCAAGAAAATTATTTAGATTTTATTTTATAATCTTTATCACTCTTCCTTTAACTTTTTCTTTATCTCTTAATCTGTCAATCTCAATTGAATAAATGATTTTTATTTTTTGACTGCGGGAGAGGGAGGAGAAAAGAGGGGATTGATTAAAAGCAATAAGCTCAAGATAATTTAAAATTTGAAATTTTAAACTTGAAGAGAGATTTTCGTCTTTTACCCAGATTTTTAAATGCTCATTTTTTTTGCCAAAGATTTTTGCATCAGTAATTATAGCCTCGCTATAAAAAATTGGCTGAGGATTACCAACTCCAAAAGGAGCGATAGCCTGAATTTTTTTTCCTAAATCAAGATTTATTTTTGAGATTGGAATTTTTAAGTCAGCAATTATTTTTTTTTCTAAAATTTTTTCATTAATATTCTCATTAGCTTTTTTTTGGGCTTTTTCAATAAATTTTTTCAACATTTTTTCTTCAATTGTAAATCCTGATGCCTGCTCATGACCGCCGACATCAACTAAAAACTCTTTTAAACTTCGAAGAAAATCAGTAATATGAAAACCTTTAATTGAGCGGGCTGATCCTTTATAGTGACCGTCAGTTTTTGTCATGACAATGGTTGGTCGATAAAACTCTTCAGCAATTTTTGAAGCAATTAGACCAATGATTCCTTCGTGCCAGTTTTTTGAGATTAAAAATATTATTTTTGGTAAATTTTTAATTTTTAATTTTAAATTTTCAATTTGTTTTTTAGCCTCATCAACTGATTTTTCAACTAAATCTTGACGTTCTCGGTTAATTTTACCAACATAGTTTGCTAAATAATAAGCTTTTTCCTCTTTTTTTGTGCACAAAAGTCTTAATGAGTCTAAAGCATTGGTTAATCTGCCAGTGGCGTTGATTCGAGGAGCAATGATAAAACCAATCTCATAAGGAGTGATTTTTTTGTTTTCAATTCCTGCTTCTTTTAATATATGGCGAATACCAACTCTTGTTGTTTTTGGAAAAGCTTCAAGTCCATATTTAACAATTGATCGAGAAGTACCTGTAAGAGGCGCTAAATCAGCAATAATGCCAATTGAGGCAAGGACTAAATAGTCAGTTTCAAAATATGCTTTTAATTTACTTTGATTATTCCAAAAGCGGTTGAAAATCTCTTTAGCAAAAAAGTAGGCGACTCCTGATCCGGAAAGATGAGAAGTATGAAAAACAGCATTAGCTTTTGGAATTTTTTCGGCTTTTAAATGGTGATCAGTAATAATAATTTTTACTCCTTTTGATTTAGCGTACTCAATTTCTTTGATTTTTGTAATTCCATGATCAACAGTGATGATTAAAGCCGGTTTAAATTGCTTAATAACATTGTCAATTCCTTTAATTGATAGTCCATATCCTTCTTTGACTCTTTCAGGAACATAGGGCATTACTTTAAAACCTAAAAGATAGAGGGTTTCCCATAAAATTGCCCCACCAGTAATACCATCAGCATCATAGTCAGTATAAACAACAATCATCTGATTTTTCTCTTTGATTTCTTTTAAAATTTTTATTACTTTTTTAAACTCCTTTTGATAGTTTTTATTGAAATCAAAGAGGGAGATTTTTAAAGGGTGAGGCGGATTGAGAAAAATTTTTAAATCAATAATTTTTCTCTTTTTAAGAATGATTTTAATAATTTCCTCGTTAGTTATTTTGTCGTTATGTTTTATCTCTTTAAAATATTTAATAAGCATGATTAAATATTATAACACCCAACTTCTAACGTCTAACTTTTAACTCTTAACACTTAACATATAACATAGAACGTATAACGTATAACATCAATTATCAATTTCTAATTTTTAGTTAAATTTATTAATTTATTAAAAATTAGTTTAGAAAGTTTTGCGAGTTTGATGGTTTGGATTTTATTAATTTTTTTATGTTAAAATTAATTTATGATTCTTTCAATTATTATTGGTATAGTAATTTCGATTGTTTTTTCTTATTTTATAATTACTTTTTTTCTTCCTCGTTTTTTAGAACAGTTTTTAAATTTAGCCAAAGAAAAGTTAGGGGCGGAAAAAGACGAGATTAAGACCGATTTAAAAAATAAAAAAGAGATAATTGAGGAGATTGCTAAAAAGATAAGAGAAGATCTGGAAAAAACCAAAGAAAGATTAGAGAAAGCAGAAAGAGAGAGAATCGGTTCTTTTAGTCAGTTAAAAGAAGCCTTAGAAAATCAAGCCAGGGTTACAGAGGAGCTATCTTCAACTACAGAAAACCTGAAAAAAATTTTATCCAACAATCAATTAAGAGGTCAGTTTGGTGAGCAGGTAGCGGAGAATCTTCTTAAGATGAACGGATTTGTTAAGGGAGTTGATTATCAGGTTAATAAAGAACAAGAAGGTTCAGAAACGCGGCCCGATTTTACCATCTTTCTTCCTAATAAAATTAAAATCAATGTTGATTCGAAATTTCCTTACCAAAATCTTCAACGGATGACTGATACAGAAAATAAAACCGAAAAAAAGAGCCTTTTAAAGTTATTTGAAAGAGATATTAAGGAAAAAATAAAACAAGTGACAACGAGAGATTATATTAATCCAGCTGATAACACGGTTGATTTTGTGATTTTATTTGTTCCCAACGAGATGATCTTTTCTTTTATTTATGACAAAATGAATGAGGTATGGGCCGAGGCAATGAGGCAAAAGGTGGTTTTAGCCGGACCATTTAGTTTTACTGCTATTTTACGTTTGGTTAAGCAAGCTTATGATAACTTTCGTTATCAAAAGAATATTCAAAAAATTATTGGTTATATTAAAGCTTTTGAGATTGAATTTAAAAAATATAATGAGGAGTTTTTGAAAATTGGCGAAAGAATAGAGTCGTTAACAAAACAATATCATATTGTTAATACTACTCGTACCAATCAATTAGTTCGTTCAATAGAAAAAATAAAGTTAGAACCGGCAGATGAAAAATTAATGCTATTGGAAAAAAATTAAGAAGATTAATCTTTTAAATTAATCCGCTACCTTTAAAAATCTTTGGTTTGAGCCATTCAGAAGGAGTAGCTGCTGCTTTATCTTTGTTTTCTTTTTCTATCTCTTCAATTGGTTTTATTTTTTGAATTTCCGGACTTTTTTGAGAAAAAAAAGTTTTTGGTTGTTGAGAAAATTCTGTTGTTTTAGGAAAAAAGGCGCCAGTTGCAGGAGATTTAAAGATTTTTTTTATAGCTCCTAAACGCAAAAGTTGAGCGGCAGTTTCAAAGGTTTCTGCCGTTACTGAATAAGCGGTAAAATTATTAGTGCTGGCACTGAGTCCGGCGTATAGATTGGTAGCAATATCTTTATCAAAATTAATCCTTAAATTTTGAAGAATTTTAAAAACCAACTCACTTAGAGAAGCAGCGGTTTTATTAACAAAATTAATTGTGCCATAAGAAGTATTGGTAAGATGACGGTCAATATTAATAATCTCTTTTCCCTGAAACTGGTTTTGATTATTAAGATATATTTCACCTAAACTATTTAATGAGGGTGCATCAATAGTGATAATAAAATCAAACTTACCTCCGGAATAAGAATACTTTACTTGCGAAGGATCAAGTTTAGGATAACCGGGGCGGGGAATAATAATAAGATTAAAATAATTTCCTGATATATTATGGTTTATTAGGTCAATAGCCCCATCAGTATAAGGAAAAGAGATCACTAAATTATCGCCATTAACGGAAAGAGAGTTTTGAATTTTATCAACACCAACTAAATCAAATTTAACCGGTGAATCACAAACAATAGCGCAGGTTTTTCCTAGACTTATGAGTGATAAATAAAGACTTAAACCAGATGTGACCGCATCAAAAGAAGGATTAGTAGGAAGAGCGATGATTCCCGTTGAATATCGATTAATCACCTCAACAATTCGCGAGATGGTTTGATCATTAGAATTGTTATTTAACATAATTCTATAGGATAGATTTTACCACATCACCTATATGAATGTCAAATCGAGGAGAAAAAATTAAACCGGCTTCTTGATCTTTTTTTACTTCATTGGTTTTTTTTGCTCTGATTTTTAAAGAAATGATTTTGGTTTTGCCTAGAAGATTATTTTCTCGATAAATTTTAACATTATCTCCTAAATTAATTTTTCCTTTAGTAACTCTAATACCATAAATATTTTCATTATTAATAATAAAGGTGGCTAAAATTTTTGCTTCACCTTTAACAGTTTTTGCCTCCTCTTCTTTTTGTTGGAGAATTTGGCTAACCTCGGTTATTTCTTCTAATAACTGATAGATAATTTTATAGGTTTTTATTAAAATTTTTTCTTGTTTAGCTAAAAGTTTTGTTTCTTGATCAATCTGAGTATTAAAACCAATAATAATTGAATTAGTGGTTTTTGCCAAAAAAACATCAGATTTATGAATATTTCCAACAGTTTGAAGAACAATTTCTAAATTTTTTTTTGATGATAAGACATTGTTAATCGCCTCAAGCGAGCCATGGGAGTCAGCTTTAATTATTAAAGAGAGTTTTTTTTCTTTTTTTGGTGCTTGAAAAAAAGTAGCAATATCAAAGGTTTTTTTTACTAAAGAAGAAGTTTTGTCTTCTTTTAAATCTTCTTTTAAAGACGGAGGATTAGTTTGAATTAAAGCACCAACATTAGGCATTTTTTCAAACCCTAATATCTCAAAAGGAGTAGAGGGATAAACAATGTTTATTGGTTTGCCTAAGTCATTAATTAAAGAACGAATTTTGACTTTAAGAGAATCAGCATAAACAACATCACCAATTTTAAGACAACCGTTTTTAATAATGGCGGAGACCACAATTCCCCGTTTATCTTTTTTAGTTTCAATAATGTAAACTTGAGGAGGAGCTTCTTTTTGATATTGAAGTTTTAAATCAGCAGCTAAAAGAAGAATTGTTTCTAAAAGGTCATTAACTCCTTTGCCTGTTTTAGCTGAGATATTAACACAAGGGATTTTCCCACCTTTTTCTTCTATTAAAACATTATGTTTTAAAAGAGTATTTTTTATTTTTTCTGGTTGAACTTCAGGAAGATCAATTTTATTAATTACGACAATAAAAGGTATTTTAGCGCTTTGAATGTGAGCAATAGACTCAACTGTTTGGGGCATAATTCCATCTTTACCGTCAATAATAAGAAGAGCAATATCAGCCACATTAGCGCCCCGACTTCTTAAATTGGAAAAAGCTTCATGACCAGGAGTGTCAATAAAGGTAATTTTATCGTTTTGATATCCTTTGATATTGGTTTTTATCTCATAAGCACCAATTTTTTGAGTAATGCCGCCAAACTCTTTTTCCGTAAGATGGCTTTTTCTTATATAGTCTAAGAGCTGTCTCTTATACACATCT
>JAOAEC010000025.1 GCA_026416975.1 Patescibacteria group bacterium
TGATTAATGGATATGATTTACGTGATATTAATTTAGATCATTGGTACAATCAAATAGGTATTTTGTTTCAAGATTTTGCTAAGTATTATTTTAGCTTAAAAGAAAATATTATAATAGGAAAAATTTCGGAAAATAAAGAAGAAAAAGTTAGAAAAACTTTGATTTTAGCTAAAGGAGAAGATTTATTAAAATTACCAAAGGGTATTAATCAAATTTTAGGCCGTTGGTTTGATGAGGGAAGAGAGATTTCTGTTGGCCAGTGGCAAAAAGTAGCCATAGCCAGAGCTCTTTATCGAAATCCAAATTTATTAATTTTAGATGAACCGACTTCTAATATTGATCCTCAGGCAGAGGAAGAAATTTTCGAAAATTTAATAAATATTTATCAAAAGAAAAATCTGATTTTTATTTCTCATCGTTTTTCTACTGTTAGAAAAGCAGATAAAATCTTTGTTTTAGACAAAGGTCAACTTGTAGAAGTCGGTTCTCATCAAGAACTTATCAAAAAAAATGGTTTATACGCTAATTTTTTTCAAATCCAGAAAAAAGGATATATTTAAATTTTTGGTAATACCTAACAAAAGTTTTACTAAGCACCTTAACAATTCGCTGATATAACAATATAATTAATTAATGAGAAATTGTCCTTACTGTAAAGGTACTGTTTGGTATCATCTATCAAGCGATCAAAAACGTTGTAAAACTTGTGGTTTAACACGATATTTTAAATCTAAGACTTTTTATAACCAAACAAGGATAAACCAGTACTGGAAAGGAAAATTAGTTGAGTACTTTGCTTTAGGTTTGCCGGTTTATCGTATTAGATTTCGTGTTCCTTACAGTAGAAAAACTATTGAACGTTTCTTTAAGATTATAAGAGAACCAATATACATAAATACCGTTCAAAAGAAAGAAAACAAATTATCAGGCATTTTTGAGATTGATGAAACAATGTTTAGTGGAAAACGAAAAGGCAAACGATGTTGGGGAGCTAAAGGAAAACACATAGTTTTTGGAGTATATAAAAGAAATGGCGAAGTTTTAACTCATATTATTAAATCAAGAGATGGGTCAGTTATTATTCCTTTAGTTTGTCAAACAACCGTCTCAGTAGTCTTTATTATACTGATGATTGGTACGCTTATGCCTTTTTATCTATAAGAGGAGAACATGTTGTTATCAGAAAAGAAAAAGGAATATCCCAAGGTCGAGGTCATTTAAACGGTATTGAAGGATTTTGGTCTTATGCTAAAAATTGGTTATATCAGTATCGTGGTGTACCTAAAAAATATTTTCACCTTTATCTTAAAGAAATAGAATGGCGATTTAATAACCGTAATAAAAATTTGTTGCCTTTACTAAGAAAACTTCTCAATCAGCGAATTGTCAAAGGGTAAATTTAGTGAAACTTTGATTACCAATTACCAAATTTTAAAGTTTGTTAATAAAAACGATGGAAAATAAATTATTAAAAAGAGTAAAAGAATTTGAAAAAAAGAATAAAATTAATATTAAACTTGATCAGAATTTTTTAATTGACGAAAAAATTTTAAGGGATTTTATAGATATTTGTCAAATAAAAAGTAAAGAAAGAATAATAGAGATTGGCGCTGGTTTGGGTTTTATTACTGAAAAACTAATTTTATTCGCTAAAGAAGTAATTGCTTTTGAGATTGATAAAAGATTTGAGAGTTATTTAAAAAAGCTATCTTTTAAGGCCAAATTAATTTTTGGCGATGGTTATAAATTTTTTTGCGATAAAAAACTTATTTCTAATTTGAGCAAAATTGATAAAATCGTTGGTAACTTTCCATATAGCAAATTAGAAAATTTTCTTCATCCTTTAATGAAAGGTAGTTGGTTTGAGGGTGATATTTATATGATCGGACCAGCTAGTTTTGTTAATACGATTAACAAAAACCCAATTTTTAACTCTTATTATCAAGCGGTTTTTATTAAAAAAATAAAAAAAGACAGTTTTTATCCTCAACCTAATACTATCTCAGCAATTATTCATTTACAAAGAATCAAAAATCCGGAGAAAAGTAAAAATTTAAAAATTTTTATCAAACGTTTTTTATACGAGCATGAAAATTGGAAGTTGAAAAATTGTTTAAGAGAAGCAATTATTGAGATAAATAAAAAGATAAAAAATAAATTTATCACTAAAAATCAAGCTCGAGAGATAATAAAGAAACTAAAAATTAGCCAAGATGATTTAGAAAAAACCGGATATCAAACTAATTTAAAGCTTTATCAAGATATTGCACAAAAACTATTCTTAGTGTTATAATTTTTTATATGGCTGGGGAAACTCAACCATTTGAGTTAGCGGGTCATTTTGTAGGAGATTGGATTATTTCTATTTTTTTGTTTATTATTGCTCCTCTTTTGTCTTTTACTAATAGCAAATAATCAAAAAATTATAGTTTAATTATTTGTGGAATTTCTCCTTGGTGATTACAATCTAAACAATAGATTCCAAACATATCTTTAATAATGGTTTTTTCCTTCATCTCAACCTCTGGCCAATTAGGAGGAGCTAATTTATCATCTTTAGTAACAGCAATAATTTGTTTGAAGATGGCCAAGGTTTTAGGTTCGGTTCCTTGAATAAAGTATTCAAATCGCGATTGACAACTTTCACCGCCGTCTTCTTTTTTAGACATTAAACCACCGCTATCCCAGCAAACTTGTTTACCAATAATTGTTCCTGGTTTAACTGGCCAAAGATCGGGTTGATTTTTTAAAACATAGCTCATTATCCTATTCCAAATAGGAGCGGCGCCAGTAACACCAGAAGTTAACCAAGGATGCATTGGTGAGTTATCATTATTTCCTACCCAGACAACAGTGAGAAAGTTAGGAGTGTAACCAATAGTCCAGTTGTCTTTTTTGTCATCAGTGGTTCCAGTTTTGACAGAGACTGCTTTTTGAGGAATAACTAAATAAGAATTGCTTCTAAAAGCGGCTGAACGAGCATTGTTATCTAAAAGAATATGAGAAATTAAAAAAGCAGTTTCAGCGGAAATAACTTGTTTACCTTGAATAGCTAAGAAATTAGGGTATTTAAGCGGTTTTTTAATATCTTTAATTAGATTAATGTCTTTATGTTCAAAAATTATTTTTCCGTATTTATCTTCAATTTTTAAAACCTCAACCAATTTTTTTACTTTACCACGATTAGCAAAAGCCGAAAAAGCTTGGGCCATCTCGATCATCTTTACCTCACCGCCGCCCAAGGTTAATGATAAACCATAGTTTTTTGGTTCTTTAAAAGTGGTAAAAGAAAAAGCAGAGGCTGAAGCAATGAAGTTTTCTAAACCATTTAAGACTAACATTTTAACAGCAGGGATATTATAAGAATTACCTAAGGCAAAACGTAGTTGTTGTGGTCCATGAAATTGACCATCATAGTTAACCGGACAGTAGGCATTAGGTTGACCAGCACTAGAAAAACAGGTCGGAATATCTAAAAAAATAGTTGCTGGGGTAACTAATTTTCGTTCAATACCAATAGCATAGTTTATTGGTTTTATGGTGCTACCTGGTTGACGAAGAGCAGTAGTGACATTAAAAGCACCAGAAGGAGTAGCAAAATAATTAACCGATCCCACCATTGCTAAAATTTCACCGGTTGGTGGTCGGGTAACCAACAAAGCGCCATTAGAAACATTAAGGTTTTTAACTTTTTCTAACTCTTCTGCCAAAATTTTTTCTGCCTTTTCTTGAATATCAATATCTAAAGTAGTGATGATTTTAAAACCAGCGGTTTCTATTTGTTCAATTCCATATTTTTTTTCTAGTTGTTCTTTAACATAAAAAACAAAATGAGGAGCTTTAATTGGTTCTTTTAAAGAAGCGACAGTTAATGGCATATTAATAGTTTTTTTATAAATTTCTTCATTAATATATTTTTGTTGATACATTGCTTTTAAAACCTCGTTTCTTCTTTTTTTAGCTAACTGGGGATTGTAATAAGGTGAGTAAAGGGTAGGTGCTTGAGGAAGACCGGCTAAAAAAGCAGCCTCTTCCAAAGTTAATTTTTTTGCTGATTTATTAAAATAACGTTGAGAAGCTTCCTCAATGCCATAAATAGTGCCACCATAAGGAATTTGATTTAAATAAAGTTCTAAAATTTCTTCTTTAGTAAAAATTTTTTCTGTCCAAAGAGATAAGATTATTTCTCTAATTTTACGACGAATAGTTCTTTCAGGAGTTAAAAGAGCTGATTTAATTAACTGTTGAGTAATAGTTGAGCCACCTTGAAGTTGTTTTTTTAAAAGAGTGTCTTTAATTGCTCGAAAAATGCCGCCAATAAGAGAAACGCCTGAATGATGATAAAAATTTTTGTCTTCAATAGCTACAGTTGCCTGACCAACATATTTTGGCAGTTCTTTTAATTTGATAAAGGTGCGTTTTTCTTTACCATAGATTTCATAAATTAGCTTTCCGTTTCGGTCCAGAATATGAGTAGAAAGAGGAACGCTTTGATAGTTTTTTAAACGATGAGGATTTGGTAGTTGATAAAAAATAAAATAGAAAATATAAAAAATAAAAAAAATAAAAAGAAATAATAAAAATATTTTTTTATTAATCTTTATTTTTTGAAAAACTTCTTTAAACTTTTTCATAAAAAAACTATTTAATTTTTGGAAATAAAACCGGTGCTTTTTTAATTTTTCCCGTTGTTGATTTTAAAATAATTTCTGCCGCATAAGGAAGAAAAGGTTGGAGAAGTTGACCAATATTATTAAGTTCTTTTAAGGAATTAATAAGAAAATTTTTTCTTTGAGCTGTTTTTTTATTCCAAGGGGCAAATTCATCAATTTTTTTATTAAGATTTTTAATTTTTTCCCAAATAGAGATTAATACTTGATCAAATAAAAAATTTTCTAAATATTGACTAAATTCTTTTTTAAGATTAATCTGTAAATTATTAAAAAATTCAATACCGTTTTTTTCTCCCAAATTAGTAAGACGAATAACAAGATTGCCTAATTCATTGGCTAAATCAGTTTGATAAATTTGATTCATTCTTGAATAAGAAAAATCACCATCATCAAAAGGGGGAATTTCTTTTAAAAGATAATAACGGACAGCATCAGAACCATATTTTTTTACTAAGTCAAAAGGATTAATTACGTTTCCTAAGCTTTTACTCATTTTTTGTCCATCAGCAGTAATAAATCCTTCAACAAAGATTTTTTTTGAAGGAGACAAACCGGCAGAAAAAAGCATTGCTTGCCAGATTGCCCCTTGTTGTCTTAAGTTATCTTTGCCAGCAATTTGAATTCCTGGCCAGAATTTTTCAAAATTTTCTTTATTTTTTGGCCAGCCTAAGGTGGAAATATAATTGACTAAAGCGTCAAACCAGACATAGATTACATGTTTATCATCATTTGGCACAGGAATTCCCCAGGGCATTTTTGTTTTTAACCGAGAAATACTAAAGTCTTTTAATCCTTTTTGAACAAATTTTTTTAATTCATTAAGACGAAATTTGGGAACAATAAAATGAGGATTATTTTGGTAAAGTTGAAGAAGAGCTTTTTGATATTTAGAAAAACGAAAAAAATAATTTTCTTCTTCAATTATTTCTAAGGAACGATTAGGATGAATTGGACAACGATTGTTTTCCAACTCAGATTCAGTTTTTTCCATCTCGCAACCAACACAATATTTAACTTGATATTTAGCTTTATAAATATCACCGTTTTTTTGGCAACGAAGCCAAAATTCTTGAGCTGCCTTCTCATGATAAGAATTAGTAGTACGAATAAATTGAGTATAGGTTAAGTTTAAAGCTGTTTTTAGATTATAGAAATTTTTTGCTTTTTCATCGCAAAAAACTTGAGGAGATTTTTTTTCTGAAAGAGCCTTTTGATAGATTTTTTGACCATGTTCATCCGTACCCGTATTAAAAATTACCTCAAAACCAATTAATCGATAAAAACGGGCAAGAACATCAGTTCGAACAATCTCCATCGCAAAGCCGATATGTGGTTCGGCATTAACATAAGGAAGAGTAGTGGTAAGATAAAGAGTTTTTTTTGCCATGATATTATTCTATCAAAAATAATAAACCAATTATTAAAAAAATCAAAAGAAATAAATTTAAAAAACTAAAACCGGTATAATAATTAATTAGCAAAAAAATTAAAGGAAAAATAGAGATTAATGAAGCTTTTTTTTGATTACAAAAGATTTTGGCTAAAAAATAGCTAATTAGGCTTAAAAGAAAAATAGCTAAAAATACTAAAAGAGGTTTTGGGGGGAAAAAAATAATAATAACTGATAAAATAAAAATTAAAATAATTGGGAAAATTATTTTTTTTAACATATTTTCTATTGCAAGTTTTTTTGTTATCTATTATAATGTTTTTCTATGGTAAATTTACCGGATGATAAACAAAAAATCATTGAAAAGTTTGCTCAAAAGAAAGGTGATACAGGTTCTCCTGAGGTTCAGGTGGCTCTTTTAACTCACAAAATAAATAAGTTAGTGACTCATTTAGAAGAAAATAAAAAAGACAATCATTCACGAAGAGGTCTTTTAAAGGTAATTGCTAAAAGAAGAAGGATATTAAATTATTTGCAAAAAATTGATGAAAAAAGATATAAAAAGTTAGTTAAGGAATTAGGAATGAAAAAATAATTTTAAAACTAAGCTATCCTTAATGCTTCTCAATAAATTTTATGAAAATAGCGGAAGAGTCAATAATAATTAACGAACAAAAGCTAACTCTCCAAACAGGAAAATTAGCTCAGGCGGCAACCACCTCGGTTTTTGGTCGATTAGGCGATACTTGTGTTTTAGTGACAATAACTACTGGAGAAGAAAGAGAAGATATTGATTATCTGCCATTACAGGTGGAGTATGTGGAAAAATTATATGCCGGTGGCAAGATTAAAGGCTCACGTTGGGTAAAAAGAGAGGGCAGACCATCAGATGAGGCAATTTTAAAAGCAAGATTAATTGATCGATCAATAAGACCACTTTTTCCTAAAAACTATCATCGAGAGATTCAGATTATTATTACCTTACTTTCAGTTGATGGTGTTAATTCACCAGAGATTTTAGCGGCCATTACTACTTCGGCCGCTCTTCATCTTTCACCTATTCCTTGGCAGGGACCAGTTGCTACTTTGAGATTGGGTTATATTCAAGACAATGGAAAAGGAACTTTTTTGATTAATCCAACCGAAGACGAACAGACCTATTCAGTTTTAGATTTAATTGTTTCTTCAACAAAAGAAAAAGTAGTAATGATTGAAGCAAAGGCAGAAGAAATTGAAGAGACGGTAATGAATGAGGGAATTAAAAAAATAAAAGAATTTAATAAGAAAATTATTGATTTTATTGAAAAATTGAGAGAAAAAGCAGGAAAAATTAAAGAGGTGGTAAAAGAAGATGAGGTTGATGAAAAAATCGTTCAGCTGATAAAAAAAGATTATCAAAAAAACCTAGATAAGATTATTTTAAAAAAGGCGGAAAAAAAGTTTGATAATGGTGAAGAGTTAAAACTTTTTGTAGATGAAATTTTAGAAAAATATCAAAATGAATTTGATAAAAAAAAAGTTTTAAAAACGATTAATTATTTAATAAGAGAAAGAATTCGTGACAATATTTGGAAACTTAAAAAAAGAGTTGATAATAGAAAAATTGATCAGGTTAGAGATATTAAGGTTAAGATTTCAGTGTTACCGCGAACCCATGGATCAGCAATTTTTCAACGAGGCGATACTCAGGTTTTATCAATTGCTACTTTAGGAGCGCCAAGCTTAGAGCAGTTGATTGAGAGTCCTGAGGGCGAGGAGGCAAAAAGATATATTCATCACTACAACTGTCTCTTATACACATC